>NZ_JBIVLH010000006.1:0-410396 GCF_044751185.1 Streptomyces sp. NPDC088733 | reverse complement strand
CGCCAGGGCAACGCCACGACAGCATCTGCGCACGGCCCCTCCTGGAACGGATCCGCGTTCCCCGCACCGGCCTGGGCCGACCACGCTGCCGGCCCGACCAGGTCATCGCAGACAAGGCCTACAGCTCGCGCGGCTTTCGCGCCTACCTGCGCAAACGCGGAATCGCCCAGACCATCCCCGAGAAAGCAGACCAGCAACGGCACCGACACAACCGCGGCCGAGACGGTGGCAGACCGCCCCGGTTCGACCGCGATATCTACCGACAACGGAACATGGTCGAACGCTGTTTCAACCGGCTCAAGGGCTTCCGAGGCATCGCAACCCGCTACGAGAAGACCGCCACCTCCTACGAAGCAGCGGTCACACTCGCGTCGTTCCTGCTTTGGGCAAGATCCGTTTGAAGACGGACCCTAGACGCATGGCACTGGGAAGACTGGAGCACGCTGCGGACCTGCTCAGGGACGGCAAGGTGTTGTGGGTAGACGATCGACCGGAGGGAAACGCCCCGCTCGTCGAGCTCTTCCGTAGCATCGGCATGCAAGTTGATCTTGCCCTGTCGACGGATGAAGCAGTCCCTCTCTTCAGGCGCAAGTCCTATGACGTGATCATCAGCAACTTCAACCGTGGCGGGGACCGAGAAGCGGGCATCAAGATGCTCCGAGTTCTCGAACAGTACGACATCGACGTACCCGTGTTGATCTACACGGGGAGTTTTGCGCCCGAGAGGGGCGTCGATCGGAGGATTTTTGCGGGGGCGACCGCTCCTGTAGAGCTGGTCCACTACGTAATCGACCTTATGGAGCGCGCCCGCTTGAGTTCATTGTGATTCGAGACGTCCGCCTTGTAAGCCTGGTGGTCAGGGTCATCGAGGGTGCGCAGGTCGGAGCGGCTTTGGGAGTACCCAGCTCAGCCAGTCATCATGACTGCAGCGAGCCGTCGTTGACCGTGGCTGACCGCCCGATGTGGCACGGTTGTGGCACGGGACAAGTCCTGCGCAACCCGCAACGAGGATTGCGCCTTCGTCTTCTCTAAGCTGGGTCGGCACACGCGAATAATGCGGTAACCCTTCTCACGAGACTGCCTCTACGCTCGCCGAAGCGGGATCGCGCAGTCCCGTAGGTTGCGGCGCCGTGGCAGAGCGGCCGCTTGCGATTGTGGTAGGGGGAAGGTCCCCTACGGCGAATCCAGTGCGAGGTCCGGGCGGCCCTTGCTCAACCCAGCGCGCGGGTTCGAATCCCGCCGGCGCCGCACCCGACCGTTCCCATCAGCGCGAACAGACAGCGTTCGGTCCCGGGGCTGGCCTCGTCGCCGATCGCTGACTTGTAAGTTCGGGCCAGGCTCCGTACGGACTGCCAGAAGGCGCGTAGACAGTCAGCTTCTGCTCGCCCCGATCGCACTTTTCCGCAGTCATCCGCTGGCGTTGACATCACCTGGTGATGCCAGCCGCGAGGGGGAGCAGGCGCATACGGAAGACATGCCCCCAAGGTGCGTCGATGGGACTGTTTCGGCCGGACCATGGCGACCGCACCCGCCCAGCGGTGACCGCGCAAGATCTACTTTCCCGGACTCCGGACTCCACCGCGACCGGCGAAACACGTGGGTATCTGCGGCGTCAGCCCCTGCGACAACGACGCTGCAAGGGACTTCTGCGTCTAATTGGGAATCCTTTTAAGTCGGCTCCAAAAATCCTGGGTTCCCTCGCGCGTTCCATCGTTGGCGAGGATCGCGGCGGAGCTGCACTTCAGGCGGAGACGGACTTTACGCTCCCCGCTCGCCGAGAACGTCTCGTTGACGGCGAGCCCCGAGGCCACGAGCTCGCTGACGAACCTCTTCCAGACGTCCGGGCCATATTCCTGAGCCCACTTCAGCCGGTTATCCTCCGGTTGATGGTCGCTGCGGAGAATGACGGACTTCTCCACACGCCGTGCCATCGTCGTCAGATAGTGGCGCGCGGCAAGCACTGCGGTGGGCGGAAGGTCGTCCTGCCTGTCCTCGGCGTCGACGACATCCGCTCCGTAGCGTTGTAGCGCTTCGAGGATGTGCTCCTTGCGGTAAAGGAGTTCATTGGGGAGCAATAGTTCCACCAGATCGGAGTGGCGCACTCCGCGCAGGCCAGCCAGATCTGAGGGCGACCCGCTCACCCGGATGTTCTTGACTGCGGTGTTCCTCAGCATCAGGGACCAACCCCCCGCCGCGGGTAGAACAAGCCCGTCGAGTACACATCCGACGATGCGCGTGTTCACTCCTTGCACCTGTGACAGGTCGAGCTCGTCCGCGAACACGGCATTGAGTATGTCCGTGCCTGGAATACGACCCGTGTTCTTGATCACTGCCGCCCACAGGGCACCCAGGTTTGTGGCCGCAACAGTGGACTCGACCTGCTGGTTTTCCGCATTCTGGAGACGTGGTGCGAAGTTGGTTACGGCTTGGACGACACGTTCCGCTCCGGCCGCGGCAACAACTCCCGTGACGGTGGCTGACCGCCAGGGGGACTGGATGAGCATCGCTTGGAACAGAGAAGAGTGTCCGTCCAGGAGATAGCGACTCGCGGCGCCAGCGAGGAACTGATCGAAGAACAGTTCGTGCTGGAAACGGAAACGTGAGACGGACGCGTCGTCCGAGGCCGCGGCAAGTCCACAGAGCACGGGCAACCGTTGTTTGAGGTGACGCCTGCTGGACAGCTCGTTATCCATGGCGTACTCGGCCGCGTCCTGGAGCTCACTGATGTCCGCCTCGCGCTCTTCGTGGCTCGCCATGAATTCCGCGACATATTCGAACATGCGTCGCAGTTCGGCGCGGCTCATGAGGGCAGTGTCACCCTGTCCCGTCAGTTTGCTTTCTTCGCGCGCCACGTATTTGTCAAGCAGCCGCTCGGCAAGCGTGTTGCTCTCGATCTCACCATCGTCCGGGTTGAGCGTCATCTCGGCGAACGCGTGGGCAAAGAACGGCAGCCCCAGCAACTGACGGTCGTGTTCGGACAACTGGTCCAGGCTCTCGCGCGGCACTCCGTACTCAACGAGGAACGCCTCGATGTCTTCGGGGGACCACCGCTGTACGGCTGCGATGCGGTGCCTTACGAAGGGCATCCCCTGCTCGTTGGCGCGCTCAACGCTGGAACGGTACTGCCCCATGTAGTAGGAGGAGCGCGCGGACACCACCACTACGCCTCGACCGCCGAGTTCGTCGAGCCAGGGACGCAATGACCCAATAGCGTCGCTATATCCCACTCCGCCAAGCAGCTCGTCGAACCCGTCTATGAGCAGGGTCATCAGCCCGTTGCGACACAGGGCCTTCACACCTCTGTCTGTGAGGTTCCGGGTCGACGCGACAGCGCTGTCCACTACGGTACGAAGGCTGTCGAGTACCTGGCCGGTGGAACGGACGTATAGGAATAGCGCCTGGTTAGACGGTTTACCCGCCAGCAGCGCTTGCTCGACCTCCTGGGCACGAGTCTTCGCTGCGTCGAGCATCGCCCGCGTCTTGCCGATGCCCGCCTCGCCATTGATGAAAACTACTTGCGTCTGGCCCCGGTTGGCCTGGAGGTCTTGGTCAACGCCGTCGATGAGCTCGGCAAAAGTGCGGGCGGGCTCCGTCTGGCTGCCGTCGATGTCGGAGACCACAACCTTGGCCATCCGGGTGGTGCCACGCTCCCGGGACGCCCAGCCCAGGGTGTCGCGTTCCTCGGTAGCCAGTTTGCTCTCCAGCTGCTCCAGTTTCTGCCGTAGACGAATCGCGACCACCTGCCAGTTGGCGAGCGAACGCAGATAGTCCGAGTAGGGAACCCAACCGGATTCCGCGCGCCACTGCCGGGCATTGTCGGGGCCGAGACGGAAGTAGTCCCGGCGAGGCTGGGTTCCTGTGCCCTCACCCGTCGCTTTGTCCCAGTAGTACTCGAAGCCTTGTTCGTGGTCGGCATAGACGGGCTCCGAGTCGTCATCGGCGAAGCCACGAAGATCCTGCTCGACGTCCTTGATGAAGTACGCCAGCGTGCCGTTGTCCGCCTTCTGCGCCTTTAGGAGAGGGTGGAGTGCCGCACGGACCGCTTCGTCGGAGGGAGAACTGCTCACCGATCCACCGCCGAAGCAGAGGAAGCTGGGCTGGGCGCGGGCGAACTTGGAGAATAGGTGCCAGACCCCGCTCGGCTTCATGTAGACGAACGGCCACAGCGACACCCTGTCCCCGTCCCAGACGAACGACGGCCGCTGTTCGCCCGCCTCGCCCTCCTCCATCGACAGCTCGGCCTCATCGAGGGATTCCGTGATTGCGTCGGCGATGGACTGGACCAGCTCGTCCAGCGTCGCCAATTCGGTTTCTCCGGCGGGCAGCGGTCCCCCGTGGCTGATGTGGTCGCGCAGTCGCTTGAGATCGCGCAGTTCCCTGGGCGCTCCTGGAAATCCCTGGTCGTAGAGGCTCAGAACTTTGGTGACGGCCCTGCCCACGCGGTCGGCCGGCACCGTCGGGCATTCCTCCAGTTGCTGACCGACACGCCGCAGATAAGCGGTCCACTCGCCGAGGCCTGGGGAGCGCCCGACTTGCGCGGCGGCCTGCCCCGCTGCTCGCACGGTCGCCGCTGCCAGAAGCGCCAGAAAGCGCAGCTCGAAGTCGAGCACGGAGAAGCCCTCGTGGATGCTGCGCGGGCGGCCCGTCGACAGGGAGGAGTAGGAAGTCTCCATGTGGTGGAACACCTCGGCGGGAGTCGCCGGCCTCGCGCCCTCGACCATTGATCCTCCTGTGTGCTGCACTGTCTCTCCCGACTCGGGTCGCCTGGCAGTGTGACGCAGCCTATCGATCACGCAGAGTTCCTGCCGGTCCTGTGGACAAACATGACCAGGTGGGCTTGATTCCCTTCGACGGACATCCGAGATCAGGGGTTGAGTCCCCGGAAGGATGTCCACCATGGAGAGCATGGGGAAGAAGAAGCCACGTCCTCGCCGCTCGTTCACACCGGAGTTCAAGGCCGAGATCGTCGAGTTGTGCCGGCGCGGGGACCGCTCGGTCGGTCAGGTCGCGAAGGACTTCGACCTGATCGAGACCGCGGTGCGCGATTGGGTCAAGCAGGCCGAGGTCGACGCGGGTGAACGGGACGGCCTGACCAGCAGCGAACGCGAGGAACTAGCTGCGCTGCGGCGGGAGAACCGCCGCCTGCGCGAGGACGTGGAGGTCCTCAAGCGGGCCACGGCTTTCTTCGCATTGTCGCCCAGGCCCTCACCGCAGCCTGCCACCAGCGCCGCCCCACCGGTCCGGTGATCTTCCACTCCGACCGCGGCTGCCAATACACCAGCTGGCAGTTCGCGGCCCTGGCCGACCAGTTCGGCATCCGGCTGTCGGTCGGCCGCACCGGGCAATGCTGGGACAACGCGCTCGCCGAGTCGTTCTTCGCCACCATCAAGCGCGAGCTGCTGGACACTGCGACCTGGACCAGCCGGGCCGCCGCCCGCATCGCGATCTTCGACTTCATCGAGAGCTGGTACAACCTGCACCGCCTGCACAGCAGCCCCGCCGAATACGAGACCGCACACGCAGCCTGACCACCGCACCAATGGTGTCCGTCAAAGCGGAACAAGCCCAGAACGTCTACACGCACGCCGTGCAGGACACCCAGCGCGAGGCCCTGAGCCACATGGACAGGCTGCTCCGGAGGCGTTCCGACCGCGAGTGAGCGTGGCCGTTGATGTCAGATCTGGATGTCAAAGACCCCCAGCCATGACCGGCTGGGGGTCTTCTCACTGGTGGGCGTGAACGGTTTCGAACCGTCGACATCTGCCTTGTAGGGGCAGCGCTCCCAGCCCAAGCCCCCGCGGTACGTGCCGGGCGCGCGGGTTGGGGTGATTTTCCGTGTCGGCCGCGGTCAGGCAGGAGCCCTGCACACGCGGGAACGCGGCTACCTGTCCAGGCACGGCCTCCGACCCCAATCCCCAGCCCCCGCTCACGGCAGCGCCACCAACAGCCCAGCCGGGCACCCCCGCTCGGTCACGGTGCCGGGCGCGGCGGCGCGGCATGGATCGCGGTCCGCCTCCCCGGGCCACCGGGAACCCTGCGGTGGGAAGACCGCCGTCCCGGAGCGGGACATCGCGCCGGCGCGGCAGCCAAGCCTTGGCGGTGGCAAGGGCCTGACACGGCACCATCGTTCCCGACCCGCCCCCCGCAGGGGCCCTCACCCCTTGACGGCGTCGAGCACGTCGAGCGCGAGGGTGTCGTCCGCGTCGTGGGAGAAGGAGACGCTGACGCGGGTGTACAGGCCGCCGAAGCACTCGCGCACCGCCTGACCCACTGCCCGCGGTTCGCCGTGGAGGGCGAAGGCGTCCAGGACGCCGTCGTCCACCAGGCGTCCCATCTCCTGCCAGCGGCCGCGCAGGGACAGCCGGTGCGACTCCCGGTGGAGCTCGTCCCAGCCGTGCAGTTCGAGGACGGGGAGGTAGGCGGGCGTCGAGGCGTAGAACGCGATCCGCTCACGTGTGGCGGTCAGGGCGGCGGCGTACTCCTCCTCGGTGCGGCCGGTGGCGACCAGCACGGTCCCGGCGACGTCGAAAGGCAGCGCGGCCCGTCCTGCCGAGTCCCGGGCGGAGTGGACGGCCGGGAGGCTCACGCGGCGCAGGTACTCCGGGGAGGTGAGGGGATGGCAGATCAGCCCGTCGGCCACCTCGCCCGCGACGGCCGTCATGCGCGGGCCGACGGCGGCCAGCCACACCGGGGGCGGCCCGGCGGGCAGCGGTCCCGGGTCGAACATCGGGGTCATGAGGGTGTGGGTGTAGAAGTCGCCGCGGAAGGCGAGCCGGCCGCCGGTCTGCCAGCTGTGCCAGACGGCGCGCAGCGCCTGGGTGAACTCCCGCATCCGGGCGGCCGGTTGCGACCACGGCATGCTGTAGCGGCGGGTGATGTGCGGTTTGACCTGCGAGCCGAGTCCGACGACGGCCCGGCCGCCGGACAGCCGCTGGACGTCCCATGCGGCCGTCGCCACCGTCATCGGGCCGCGGGCGAAGGCGATGGCGACCCCGGTGGCCAGTGCGATCCGCCGGGTGATGCCGGCGGCGACGGCCAGTTGCAGGAAGGCGTCGTGCTTGAGCTCGTTCACCAGGAGGCCGTCGGCGCCGCGCGCCTCGGCCAGTTCCGCCGCGGCGGCGGCCCGCTCGATCGGTCCGGTGAAGGTGACGTCGGTCTTCAAGGGTGCGGTGGTCACGCGGCGGGGCTCCGGTCGGGCTGACGGCGGTTCGGGGGCAAGGGGCCGTGGCCGGTTCAGGACCCGGCGGGGTCCTGCGACTCCAGGAGCGCGGGCGGCGCGGCCTGCCGCCAGGAGTCCAGCAGGATGTCCCGCAGTTCGTCCAGATCCTCCAGCGCGGCCAGCCGTACCCGCACCCAGTGCGAGCCGGCCTCGTGCGGCGGGACCCAGAACTTCTCCGGCTCCGCCGCGATCAGCTCCTCCCGCTCGTGCATCGGGCAGCGCACGGCGAACGAGGTCTCGTCGTCCGGGACCGTCACGAACATCTTCCCCGCGACCCGGAACGTGGGCATGCTCCAGGCCTCCTTCTCCGCCGTCTCCGGCAGCGAGAGGGCGATACGGCGGACGTCTTGGGAGTCGGGCATGCACCTACGTTAGACACCGCCACTGACACCGACGCCCCGGGCACGCGAAAGGCCGCTCCCCCGTCACGAGGGGAACGGCCTTGCGCTGCGCCGTCGCCGGTTGACCGGCCCGGGCGGGCCGACCGACGGCCGGCGGAGACCGGTCAGTCGATGAGTTTCTCCACGACATCCTCCAGAGCGTCGCCGCCGATCTCCTCGGCGAGCTCTTCCACCACGCCCTCGACGACTTCCTCGAGGATCTCCCCGACCATGTCGTTCATCCGCTGGCACCTACCCGATCGTCGTGTCGTACGTGTACCGGTGACCCCACGGCGGAACCCGAAGGGGAGAAGCGGCTACCGCGCCGCGAACTTCGCGAGGATGCCCTGCATCTCGTAGACGTTGACACCCCGGGTGAAGCTCTTCTCGATCGGCTCGTGGCTGCCGGAGATCCAGATCTTGAGGTCGGCGTCCAGGTCGAAGGGGCCCGCGGTCTCGACCGAGAAGCGCGTGATGCTCCTGTAGAGCACGGAGAGGTACTCCACCTTCTTGCCGGTCACCCCCTCCTTGTCCACGAAGATCAGCCGGCGGTCGGTGAAGAGGATGCTGTCGCGCACCAGCTCGAACGCGGCGTGCAGCTGCTCGTCCTCCCCCAGCAGTCGCGCGAACTCCTCCTGCGCCGCCGTCACATCGACCGCGTGCGCGTTTCCGAACATCGCCATAACAGACCTTCCACAGCAGCAAGTTGACCGGAGATCATCACCTTATCGGAGCGCTGCGGGGCCGAACTCCACGCTCAGGCGTCGCGGAGCGGCTTCAGCGCGCTCCCCCAGGCGACGACCTCGTCGAAGACCGTGTTCAGGGCGGCCACGTGCTGGTCCGTGGGATTGAAGACGGTCCAGTTCTCGAAATCCGTCCGGGTGTTGATGAAAACGCCCTCACGCGTGGTGGCCACCTTGAGCTCGCCCAGTACCAGACGGAGGCTCTCGGCGGCCCGGGCGCCGCCCACCACGCCGCCGTAACTGACAATTCCGGCGGCCTTGTTGTGCCACTCGTGGAAGAGATAGTCGAGGGCGTTCTTCAGCGCACCCGGCACCGAGCGGTTGTATTCGGCCGCGATGAAGACGAAGGCGTCGTACCCGGCGATCGCGGCAGCCCAGTCCTTCGTGTGCTGGTGGGTGACCTGCTGCAATATGGGCGGCAGGGGCTCGTCCAGGAGGGGGAGCCGGTACGCGTCGACATCCACGAGTCCGAACTCCGCGTCCGTCCTCTTCTCGGCATGCTCCATGACCCACGAGGCGATGGAGGCCCCCAGACGCCCGGGGCGCGTGCTGCCGAGTATTACGCCGATCTTCATTGCTGCATTCCCACCTGTCGATTGATGCGAGCACTTCACGGGGCGCGCCACGGAATCCGGAAGCCTGAATCCGGCCCGGTCCGCCCCGAGAGCGACCGTATGCAAGGTCCCGGGTGCCGACTTGTCCGGCAGTGCCACGCGGAGCCGCATCCTTGTCCGCCTGTGCCACACCCGCCGAGGGATACTCGTCGTACAACCCGAACGTGCTCGCGGCGCTCGACGCCGCTGGAGGAACCCTTGCCCCATCGATTCGACCTGCGGTCGTTCGCTCCGGGTGATCGTGCGGACGCCATACGTGAACAGTCGCAATCGCTGAACGGCCGCATCGAGGTGGGTCTTCCGCCGGACCCCGCGCAGCTCAGGGCCGTCGCCGTGACGACGGCGCTGCGCTCGGTCGAGGTGGCCGACATCAGCTGGAACCTGACCGGCCTGCGGCGCTCGCCCGGCCCCCTGAGCGACGACGTCGAGCCGCAGGTGTTCCTGGCGATCCAGGAATCAGGGGTGTCGCGGGTCACCCAAGGGGGCCGGGAGGCGGAACTGCGACCGGGCGGGCTCGTCCTGCTGGAGACCGCGAAGTCGTACTCCATCTCCTTCCACGGCTCGATCCGCACCGCCGCGGTGCGCATCCCGACCCGGACGCTCGGACTCCCCTCCCCGCTGCTCGACCGGAGCACCGCCGTGCTGCTCCGCCCCGACCTGCCGGTCGTGGACGCCGTGACGGCGTTCTTCGCCCGGCTGGTCCGCGGGCAGGAGGCCCTGGGAGCCGGCGAAGCCGACCTGCTGGCACAGCCCTCCGTCGAACTCGTCCGGGCCCTGGTCACAACGGGCCTCGGGCGCGAGGACCTGGCCAGGGAGCCGTTGCACCTCACGCTCCCGCAGCGCGTTCTGGCGTACGCACGTCTCCATCTGGCCGAGCACGACCTGAGTGCCGCGCGCATCGCCGCCGCGCACCACGTCTCGGTGCGCCACCTCTACCTCACGCTGTCCCGGGCCGGCATCCCGCTCGGCGAGTGGATCAAGACCGAGCGGCTGGAGGAGTGCAAGCGGGAGCTCGCCGCCCCGGCGAGCCGGTACGTGACGATCGAGGCGATCGCCCACCGCTGGGGGTTCGGGACCGCGGCCCACTTCAGCCGCGCCTTCCGGGCGGCGTACGGGATGAGCCCGAGCGAGTGGCGGCGCAGGGCGAACGAAATCCCGGACCCGCGCTGACGCCCCGCGGGGCTCCCGCGCCCCAACCACCCGCTGCCGGGGCGGAGTCCGGCTGCACCGGGCGAACGCGGTCCCCGCGCACGCAAAAGGGCCCGCGGAACTGGAAAAAGTCCAGTCCAGCGAGCCCTTCCACACCGTCGGGACGACAGGATTTGAACCTGCGACCCCTTGACCCCCAGTCAAGTGCGCTACCAAGCTGCGCCACGTCCCGGTGCCGGATCCCCCGGGATTTCCCGGGCTGACCGCGCACGAGAACAATACCGCACGTCGACCGGTGCTCGCTCGCAGGTATCGCCCGGCCCGCCGCGCGCCCCCGGCGCGGGTGTCGGCCCCGTGGGGAGATGAGTAGCCGTACTCATGTGGCGGGCGTCACACGGGGCCGACACTGCTGCCATGGCGAATCCGATAAGACAGCAGACGACGGCGGCCTACTCCGCGCAGGCCGCGCTCTCGTTCGCCCTCGCCCTGACGGCGATGGTGGTGGGCATCGCCTACCTGCCCGTGGGCCCCTGGGTGCGGGGCTTCCTGGCGGTGGGACTGCTCTATGTGGTGACCTCGGCGTTCACCCTGGCCACGGTCGTACGGGACCGGCAGGACGAGGGCCAGGTCACCAGCAGGGTGGACCAGGCACGGCTGGACAAGCTGCTGGCCGAGCACGATCCGTTCAAGGTCGACGGTCTGTGACCGCGGCACCGGCCTCCTGGCCCGCGGGCGCGTCACCGAGCAGGTAGCGGGCGCCCGCGCCGCCGGAGGCCGCGGTGTCGCCGGGGTTGTACAGACCGCATTTGCGCAGCGACAGGCAGCCGCAGCCGATGCAGCTGGTGAGGCGGCGCTTGAGGCGCTCCAGCTCGGCGATCTGCTCGTCGATGCGGCGGGTCCAGGTCCGGGCGACGCGGTTCCACTCGGTGGCACTGGGCGCGCGGTCCGCGGGCAGCCGGTCCAGGGCGCCGCGCGCCTCGTCCAGGGAGAGGCCGACGCGCTGCGCGGCACGGATGAAGGCGACACGGCGCAGCGTGGACCGCGGGTAGCGGCGTCGGCCGCCGGCGGTGCGTTCGGAGCGGATGAGGCCGATCTCCTCGTAGTAGCGCAGGCACGAGGCGGCCAGGCCGCTGCGGGCGGCGAGCTCGCCGATGGCGATGCGGTCCTGGGGGGTGGGACGGACCGGGTCCGGGGACTGCGGTACATGCGGGCTCATGTCCTCCGAGCCTACGCTTGACCTCAAGTCGGCTTGAAGTTGCACGCTCGATTCATGACCCCGACAAGCATCACCCCCGCGTACGGCTACCGGGACCTGCAGCGCCTGATGTCGCTGATGACGGGCGACGAGAAGCACGGCCCGGCCGCCACCTCCACGCTCGACGTGCTCTGGGTGCTCTACGACCGCGTGCTGCGCGTGCGCCGGGACACCGCGGACGACGAGGACCGCGACCGCTTCCTGCTGTCCAAGGGCCACGGCCCGATGGCGTACTACGCCGTGCTCGCGGCCAAGGGCTTCATCCCGGAGGAGTGGCTGCCCTCCTTCGGCTCCTGGGACTCGCGGCTCGGCCACCACCCGGACCGGACGCTGGTGCCCGGTGTGGAGATCGGCTCCGGATCCCTCGGGCACGGACTGGCGCTCGCGGTGGGCAGCGCCCTGGGGCTGCGGGCCCAGGGGCTGACCTGCGCCAAGGTGTGGGCGCTGGTCGGCGACGCCGAGATGGACGAGGGCAGCAACCACGAGGCGATCGCCTTCGCCGGCGCGATCGGCCTGGAGTCCCTGCACGTCGTGGCGATCGACAACTCCTCCGCCACGTACGGCTGGAGGGGCGGACTCGCCTCGCGCTTCGCCGCCGAGGGCTGGTTCGCGGAGACCGTGGACGGCCGCGACCACGAGGCGCTGTACGAGGCGTTCACCGCGCCGCACCCGGGTGTGCCGCGCGCGGTCGTGGCACGCGTCGAGTCCAAGTACTGACCGCCGTCCCCACGTCACCGAAGACCGCACGTCACCGAAGACCACGGACCGAGGAGTCTCCCCACGATGGACACCATGCGCGAGCGCTTCACCGCCGTCGCCACCGCCCTGCTCGACGAGGACCCGCGGCTGGCCGTGGTGCTGGCCGTCATCTCCGGCGACCGCTTCACGGACGCGGCCCGGGCCCATCCCGACCGCGTGATCGACGTCGGCATCCGCGAGCAGTTGCTCGTCGGGGCGGCGGGCGGGCTGGCCCTGACCGGGCTGCGGCCCATCGTCCACACCTTCGGCAGCTTCCTGGTGGAGCGGCCGTTCGAGCAGGTCAAGCTGGACCTGGTGCACCAGGAGGTGGGAGCGGTCCTGGTCAGTTCCGGCGCCTCCTACGACATCGCGGCCGGCGGGCGTACCCACCAGTCGCCCGGCGACGTGGCGCTGCTCGACACCCTCCCGGGGTGGACCGTCCACGTCCCCGGCCACCCCGACGAGGCCGAGGCGCTGGTCCGGCACGCGGCCGGCGATGGGGACCGCCGGGTCTACGTCCGGCTCAGCGAGCAGTCCAACCGCGCCCCGCTGCCGGTCTCACCGGGGCGGTTCCGCACCGTCCGGGACGGCCGCTGCGGAGTCGTGGTGGCCGTGGGTCCGCTGCTGGACGCGACGCTGGAGGCGGTGGCCGGACTCGACGTCACCGTGCTGTACGCCTCGACGGTGCGGCCCTTCGACGCGGCCGGGCTGCGCGCCGCCGCCGGGGCCGCGGAGCGGGCGGACGTCGTCCTGGTCGAGCCGTATCTGACCGGCACCTCGGCGCCGTTCGCCAACGACGCGCTGATGGATCTGCCGCACCGCGTCCTGGCGCTGGGCACCGCCAGGGAGGAACTGCGCCGCTACGGCACCTCGCGCGAGCACGCGCGGGCGCACGGCCTGGACGCGGCGGGCCTGCGCCGCCGCATCGGGTCCTTCCTCTCGGCGGCGCGGGCGGGCGCCGCGACGGCCGGGGTGCGCTGAGCGGCCCCCGGCGGGATCAGGTCCAGGGCAGGGCGGATCGCTCCCGCCAGTAGAGCGGGGCCGGTTCGGCGAGGGCGGTGAGCCGGGCGAGGCGTTCCGCGCTCAGGTGGAGGCCGGCGGCGGCCGCGTTGGCCTCCACCTGGGCGGTGGTGGCGGCGCCGGACAGGACGACGCCGGCCCAGGGGCGGTGCAGGATCGCGGCGAGGGCGACGGCGTCGGGGGCGGCGCCCGTCGCGGCGGCGATCTCGGCGAGGACCGAGCCGGGCGCGGCCTGCGCGAGACGGCCGTTCGCCATGCCCTCCTTGACGATGACGGCCATCCCCGCGGCGTGGGCCTCGGCGAGGGCGGCCCCCGCGGAGGGTTCGAGGAGGTTGTACGTCGCCTGGACGGCGGTGAACAGGCGCTGCCCGTCGACCGTCACCCCCATGGCGGCGCGGATGGCCTCCGCCTGCAGCGCGCCGCTGGTCGAGAAGCCGACGGCGACACCCTCGGCGGCGAGAGCGGCCAGGCGCGCGTGCAGGGCGCGGTCGGTGAGCGCCGGGCTGTCCGGGGTGACGGAGTGGATCTGGTAGAGGCCGAGCCGGTCGCCGAGCAGGGCCCGGGTCTCGCCGATCTGCCGGTCGTAGGTGGCCGTTCCGTGGTCCTTGACCTCGTGCACCTTCGCGTCGGCGCGCCAGTCCGCGGTGTAGGTGTAGCCCCACTTGCTGCCGATCACGACGTCGGTGGCCGCGGGCCGGGCGGCCAGCCACCCGGCGAGGAACTCCTCCGCGCGGCCGTAGGAGCGGGCCGCGTCGAAGTAGCGCATCCCGGCGGCGTACGCGGTGTCGAGCACGTGGTGGGCCCGGTCGCGCATCGCGTCGACGGTGCGGTCGGCGGGCAGGTCGGCGTCCCGGTGCAGGTTGATGTAGCCGGGGCGGCCGACGGCGGCGAGTCCGAGTCCGAGGCGGGGCAGGGGGGCGGCGGCGAGGCGGTCGAAGGGCACGGTCGCCACCGTAC
This sequence comes from Streptomyces sp. NPDC088733, assembly GCF_044751185.1. NCBI lineage: Bacteria > Bacillati > Actinomycetota > Actinomycetes > Kitasatosporales > Streptomycetaceae > Streptomyces > Streptomyces sp. NPDC088733. The sequence goes on along the minus strand of NZ_JBIVLH010000006.1, from coordinate 396,321 downwards.
TCCCGGTGGAGTACGGCGATCCGGTGCCTGAGACGGACGTCGCGGGTGATCACCGGAATGCATAGTGGGAGGCACCGGAACTCCGCCGGCGCACGTGCCCTTCCCACCCGAGGATCACCGCATGCGATTGGCCCTGCCCAGGCCCCTGCGTACCCGGCGGCGTCTCGCCGCCGGGGTGGCCGCGCTCGCCCTGCTGGCCGGCGGCGGGGCGGTGACCCTGGCCGCGGCGGACGGTCCGGCGGCCGTCCACCGCCAGGACCGGGTGTTCTCCGTACCGGAGTCCCCCGGCAGCAGCCGTACGGTGCGGATCGACGCGTCGTACTTCACCTCCGGGAGCGGCGCGCCGCGGCCCGCCGTGCTGCTCGCGCACGGCTTCGGCGGCGGCAAGGCCGACGTCCGGCCGCAGGCCGAGGACCTGGCCCGGCACGGCTACGCGGTGCTGACCTGGTCGGCGCGCGGCTTCGGCCGGTCGGGCGGCCGGATCGGGCTCAACTCCCCGGACGCGGAGGTAGCCGACGTCTCGCGGCTGATCGACTGGCTGGGCAAGCGGCCCGAGGTGCTGCGCGACGGTCCCGACGACCCGCGGGTCGGCGTCACCGGCGCCTCGTACGGCGGTGCGATCTCGCTGCTCGCCGCCGGCCACGACCGGCGGGTCGACGCGATCGCGCCCGCCATCACCTGGTGGAACCTGTCCGACGCCCTGTTCCCGGGCGGCGTGTTCAAGAAGCTGTGGGCCGGGATCTTCTTCTCCACGGGCGCGGACGGGGCGTCCTGCGGCTTCACGGCCCAACTGTGCGCGATGTACGACCGTTCGGCGGTCTCGGGGCGCGAGGACGACGCGACCCGGCAGCTGCTGGAGCGCTCCAGCCCCTCGTCGGTGGCCGCGCGCATCAAGGTGCCCACCCTGGTAGTCCAGGGCCAGAACGACTCGCTCTTCCCGCTCGACCAGGGCGACGCCATCGCCCGCGCGGTCGAGGCGGGCGGCGCGCCGGTCGCCGTCGACTGGTTCTCCGGCGGACACGACGGCGGCGACCAGGAGACCGACCGGGTGCAGGGCCGGATCACGGCCTGGTTCGACCGCTACCTGAAGAAGGACAAGGGCGCCGACACCGGCCCCGCCTTCCGCGTCACCCGTGCCGGGGGCGTCGACACCACCGACGGCCGGGCGATCAAGCGCGGCGCCGACGCGCCCGCCTATCCCGGGCTCGGCGGTACGCAAACCCGCGAGATCGCCCTGACCGGCGGCGCCCAGCCGGTGGCCAACCCGGCCGGCGGCAACCCGCCCGCCATCTCGGCGGTGCCCGGTGTCGGCGCGCTGTCGCAGCTCTCCGACCTCGGCCAGGGGCTGTCCCTGTCGCTGGACTTCCCCGGCCAGCGCGCCGCGTTCGACTCCGCGCCGCTGCGCTCCCCGCTGCGGTTGACGGGCGCGGCGCACGTCCGGGTGGACGTGCGCACCGACGCCCCGGACGGCGCGGTGCTCTTCGCGAAGCTGTACGACGTTTCGCCGGGCGGATCGGAGTCGCTGCCGCACCAGCTCGTCGCGCCGCTGCGCGCGGACGGGAAGGGCACCGTGCCGGTCACGCTGCCCGCCGTGGACCACGAGTTCGCCGCGGGGCACCGGCTGCGGCTCGTCCTGTCCAGCACCGACCTCGGGTACTCCTCCCCCGCCCTGCCCGCCACCTACCGCGTGTCGCTGCCCGCGGGCGCGGCGCTGACCGTGCCCGTGGACCCTGCGCTGACCACCGACCAGGGCGCGCTGCCCGCGTGGGTGTGGGTGCTGCCCCTGGCGGCGGCCGCGCTGGCCGCGGCGCTGCTGCTGACCGGGCGGCGGCGGGCGGGCACCGTGCGGCAGGCCCCCGAACCCGCGCTCGCGGACGTGCCGTTGGAGATCTCCGGGCTGTCCAAGCGGTACAAGGGCGCGGCCGACCGCTACGCGGTGCGCGAGCTGTCGTTCCGGGTGGAGCGCGGCCAGGTGCTGGGCCTGCTCGGCCCCAACGGCGCCGGCAAGACCACGACGATGCGCATGATGATGGGCCTGATCCGGCCCGACGAGGGCGGCATCCGCGTCTTCGGGCAGGCGGTCCGGCCCGGCGCGCCCGTCCTGTCGCGGGTCGGCGCGTTCGTGGAGGGCGCGGGCTTCCTGCCGCACCTGACCGGGCGGGCCAACCTGGAGCTGTACTGGCGGGCCACCGGCCGCCCGGCCGCCGACGCCCACGTGGAGGAGGCGCTGGAGATCGCCGGCCTGGGCGAGGCCCTGGAGCGCGCCGTGCGGACGTACTCGCAGGGCATGCGGCAGCGGCTCGCCATCGCGCAGGCCATGCTGGGCCTGCCCGACCTGCTGATCCTCGACGAACCGACCAACGGCCTGGACCCGCCGCAGATCCGCGAGATGCGCGATGTCGTACGGCGCTACGCGGCCGCCGGGCGCACCGTCATCGTCTCCAGCCACCTGCTGTCGGAGGTCGAGCAGAGCTGCACGCACCTCGTCGTGATGGACAAGGGACGGCTGATCGCGGCCGGCCCGGTCGGCGAGATCTCCGGCGGCGGGGAGGCGCTGCTCGTCGGCGCCCCCGGGATGCCGGACGACGCGCGCGAGGCCGTCGCCGCAAAGCTGGCGGCGCTGCCGGGGATCGCGGCGGCCGAGTCCGTGGAGGACGGGCTGCTGGTGCGGCCCGGCACGATGACGGTGCCCGAGCTGCTGACCGAACTGCTGCGGCTGGACGTGCCGGTGGAGCGGGTCGGGCCGCACCGGCGCCTGGAGGACGCGTTCCTGACCCTGATCGGAGAGTCCGCATGACCGGCCCCTTGGAGACCGTGGACGCCACGAGCACGGAGGCCCCTGCGGAGGTCGCGCCGGGGTACCGGCCGGGCCGCACCCTGCCCTTCCGGGTCGAGGCGGTGCGGCAGCTCCTGCGGCGGCGCACCCTCGTCGCGCTGGCCGTCGTCCTGGGCCTGCCCGTCGTCGTGTGGGCCGCGTTCGCCATCGGCGGCACGCCCAGCGGCCGGGACTCGGTGCCGACGATGATCGACGTGGCCACGGCCTCCGGCGTCAACTTCGCGCTGGCGGTGCTCTTCGTCTCGTCCGGCTTCCTGGTGACGATCCCCGTCGCGCTCTTCTTCGGGGACACCATCGCCTCCGAGGCGAGCTGGTCCTCGCTGCGCTACCTGCTGGCGGCGCCCGTGCCCCGGGCCCAGCTGCTCACCAGCAAGCTGCTGGTCTCGCTGGTCTTCAGCGCGGTCGCGGTGCTCGCCCTGCCGGCGGTCTCCCTGGGGGTGGGCACCCTCGCCTATGGCTGGCACGACATGGAGCTCACCTCGGCCGGCTCGCTGCCGCCGGGCACCGCGGCCGGACGGCTGGCGATCGCGGCACTGTACGTCTTCGGCTGCCAACTGGCCGTAGCCGGCTTCGCCTTCTGGCTGTCGACGGTCACCGACGCCCCGCTGGGAGCGGTCGGCGGGGCGGTCGGCGTCGCGATCCTGTCGAACATCCTGGACGCCATCACGGCCCTGGGCTCGCTGCGCAGCGTCCTGCCGACGCACTGGCAGTACGCCTGGTTCGACGCCCTGCAGCCCAAGCTGGAATGGGCCGGGATGATCAAGGGCATCTCGGTGTCGGTGTCGTTCGCGGTGGTCTTCTTCGCCCTGGCCTACCGGGGATTCCGGGGCAAGGACGTCGTGTCCTGAGCGTCCGGGGCACGCGGCCGGGTGGCGGCGCCGTGCGAGGCGCCGCCACCCGGCCGCGGTGTCAGCTCCCGTACCCGAAGGCGAACACGTGCGCCGTGCCGTCGGCGGTCGCCGGCAGGGTGATGCTCGCGACGCGCTTGGCGGCGTCCACGGGCAGCTTCACGGCGAACACATAGGTGGCCACCTTGTCCTGCTTGCCGCTCCCGGTGTTGCGGTAGGCCGTCGTGACGGCCGTGGTGTTGCCCGGGATGGGCTTGCCCCCGCCGCCGCCCAGCGTCCAGTCGGAGAAGCCGGAGCGGATCTGCGCCGTGCTGCCGTCGGCGTAGGTGACGGTGAAGGTGCCGGTCGCGCCGGCCGACGAGGCGTTGGTCGCCGAACCCAGGAGGCCGACGGACGCCGTCCCCGCGGGCGCGGCCAGCGGGACGGTCTGCCCCGAGGCCTCGATGTTGTCGGGCTGCCCGGCGGTGGTGCTGGGCCAGGTGTAGGTGATGCCGTCGGCGGTCACCGTGCTGCCGCCCTCGATCCCGGCCGCCGCCAGCGCCTCCTTCGAGTACGCCCAGCCGCCGCCGTCGAAGCCGCCGTTGTACTGGCTGCCGTCGGGGTGGACGCCCTCGTTGGTGTAGTACGGCCACAGCGCGCCCGGTTCCGCGACGGCGACGTGCAGCACGGTGGTGCCCAGGTCGGTGCCGGACGCGGTGCTCAGCGAGAACACGATGTCGTACGTGCCCTCCGCGCCGCCGCCGGTCACCGTCACCGGGTGGGCCTCCTTCGCGCCCGCGCCCAGGGTGAGCGAGCCGGACGTGGTGTCCATGGAGACCCCGGACGGGACCTGGGCGGTCCAGCGCACGACCTCCTCCTTGGCGCCGATGTTGGCCAGGTCGAGCGTGCCGCTGCCGCTGCCGCCGGGGGCGAGCACCAGTCCCGCGCCGGACGGGCCGGAGCCCGCGAGCACGGTGCGCTGGCCGGTGGCGTCGGACGGCGGGGCCGCCGAGGGAGCCGAGGCCCAGGCGGTGTTGGGGCTGGTGCCCAGGGTGAAGTCCAGGGTCGCCCCGTCGCTCAGGTCGGAGAAGGGCAGCCAGGCGGCGTCGTGCGCGCTGCCGTCGACGCGCAGCGACTGCACGTACGGCGCGTCCGTGGCGGCCTGCGGCGCGTTGATCCGCACCGTCCTGCCGCCGCCGAGGCGGATCTGGGCCTTGGGGAAGACCGGGCTGCCCAGCACCAGGGTGTCGGTGCCCGGCGTCTGCGGGTACATCCCCAGCTCGGACCAGACGTACCAGGAGCTCATGGCGCCCAGGTCGTCGTTGCCGAACTGCCCGACGGGAGCGTTGAAGTACAGCTTCTGCTGGGCCTCGCGGACGGCGGCCTGCGTCTTCCAGGGCTTGCCGAGGTAGGAGTACTCCCAGGGGATCTCCACGCTCGGCTCGTTGCTGAGGTCGGCGTTGGTGCCGCCGGGGTGGGCGATGTCCGACAGGAGGCTGTCGAGGTAGGCGTCGTAGGCGTCCGCGCCGCCGCGGGCGGCGATCAGCGCCTTGAGGTTGAACGGGATCATCGGGGTGTACTGCGCCGAGGTGCCCTCGACGAAGCCGTTGGAGGTGCCCGGCGAGAAGCCGGTGGCGTAGGCGCCGGAGACGTTGCGGGCCTGGACGTAGCCGGTGCGCACGTTGAAGACGTTCTGCCAGTCCTGGGCGCGGGTGGCGAAGGTGCGGTGGACGCCGTCCCTGCCGAGGGACTTGGCGAGCGCGGCGATGGCGTAGTCGGCGCTGTCGTACTCGAGCTGCGTCGACACCGGGCCGTAGAAGTTGCAGCAGCCCCAGTTCGCGCCGTCGATCGGCAGATAGCCCTTGGCGTCGCGGACCGCCTGGCCCGGCCGGTCGTTGTTGGGGGTGGTGGCCTGGTGGACGAGGTCGTCCAGCGCGTCCTTGGCGTCGAAGTCGCGGGCCCCGAAGGCGTACGCACCCGCGATGATCCCGGCGGCCGGGTCGCCGACCATGACGTAGCTCTCGCCGTTGTTCTGCGCCCACTTGGGGAACAGGCCGGTCTGGTCGAAGCCGTTGACCATGGAGGTGACGACGTCGCTGGTGGCGTCGGGCGCGACCACGGCCATCAGCTGCGTCTGGGAGCGGTAGGTGTCCCAGCCGGAGTAGTTGGCGTACTGGGCGTGGCCCTTGCGGACGGTGTGGATCTCGCCGTCCATGCCGGCGTACTCGCCGTTGACGTCCGAGAAGACGTTGGGGTGCAGCAACGAGTGGTACAGCGCGGTGTAGAACTGCACCTGCTGGTCGTGGCTGCCGCCGCCGATCCTCACGCGGCCCAGCACCTTGTTCCACGCGTCGTGCCCGGCCTGCCGGACCTTCGCGAAGTTCCAGCCCGGGATCTCGGAGGTCAGGTTCTTGGCGGCGTTGGCGTCACTGGTGTACGAGATGGCGACCTTGGCCGTCACGGCCTTCCGCGTGGTGGTGTCGAAGGTCAGGTACATGCCGTTGGCGCCGGTGACGGGCGGCTTCGCGCGGGTGCCGGAGCCGGGGGCGGCACTCGGGGCGGCGGTCTCCGAGCCCTTCGCGGCCGAGGCGGCGGGGCCGTGGCCGGCGCGAGGGCCGGGGCGGCCCGGCACGGTGAAGTGCCGCTCCTTCTGCGGGCCGCGCGTCGCCGGGGACGCGAGCGACTGCTCGGGGGCGCCGAGGCGCAGGGACTTCGCCTGCGGGTTGACCGTGCCGCCGACCCAGGTGCCGCTGCTGGTGAAGGGGCGGTCGAAGGTCATACGGAAGTGCAGCGTGTAGGTGTTGTCGGCGCCGCAGAAGTGACCGCTGGACACCGCGCCCGACACCTCGTGGTCGTTGACGACCTGGGCGCGGGTGTTGTCGATCTGCGTGGCGCCGCCGCTGAGCTTGAGCAGCAGGTGCGAGTCCGTGCTGCCCGGGAAGGTGAAGGTGGCGAGGCCGGCACGGGTGGTGCTGGTCAGCTCCGTGGTGATGCCCGCGTCGTCGGTCAGCCGGTAGTAGCCCGCCTCCGACTGCTCGTTGGCGTGGCTGAAGCCGGTCGAGGTGGCGCTCAGGTCACCGGTGAGGGATCCGGCGAAGGGCAGCACGGGCACATCGCCGGCGGCGGGGCAGCCGGGGCCCGAGATGTGCGTGAGGCTGTAGCCGGAGATCTTCTTGTCGTTGTACTCGTAACCGCCGCCGGAGGGGCGGTTCGGCGTGGTGTCGGGCCCCCACTGGAGCATGCCGAACGGCACGTCGGGGCCGGGGAAGGTGTCCACGGCACCCGACGTTCCGATGATCGGATTGACCAACGAGGCCGGGTCGTCGACCCAGGGAACGTCGGCGGCGGGCGCCGCGGCCGCGGCCGCCTGCAGCGGTCCGGCCGCGAGGCTCAGGACGGCAAGCGCCGCCAGCGGGACGCGCAGGCGCCGTGCGCGCGGGAGAGGAAGAAGCTCAGGGAACTGGGGAAGATGAGGGCTGCGAGTCAACAGGTCGCGCCAGGGTCTTGCCATCACGTGCCTCCACAACCGGATCGCCTTCACGGATGACTGAACGTGCGTCGCACTACGCACGACCACGTTGTCCGGCTCCTGACAACGTTGCCAGCGGGCATGAGTGAAACGCCTCGCCTGAATACCTGTCAACACCGGGCCCGCGATGCTCACGTGAACCACACGTGCGGGCGAACGGATCGCGCCAAACGGAGTTCCGGGACCGCGCGGCCGAAATCAGCCACGCCTTATCCCGGGCATTACCCGCGAGGCGGCACAGCCTCGGTCAATGCGCCGAACTTGGCCAGCTTGGCCCGATCCTCAAGGTCCGTGCGCGGCACGATGACCTGATCGCACCGAGCATTCCGATGGGTTATCTGCACGTTGAACGTGGGATATGCGGGCCACCACTGCCCGGCATCCGCGGCATCGTGCTCCTGATGCGTGATCCACGTCGCCACCAGGTCCTGGTCACTGGTCGTCAGACGTTCCATCAGGCTCTGCCGCTCAAGAGGCCACGTCGTGCGCTGGCCGGTCGCCCCCGCGCACGAACCGGGTCGGACGGCCTCTGTGCGCCCCCCGTCCGTCGACACACGCTCAAGCGGCGCCGCGGCGAAGTCCGTCGTGATACGGAGAAGGTCGAAACGGTCGGCCGGCGCGAACGCCACCAGGGTGGCCTGTGTCGATTCACCGGGCTCGAGCACAACATTGTCCCAAGTGAGGGGCCCGGCCTGGATCAATTCCGGCGGCAATGGCGGAGCAACGGAGTTGTATCTGGCCGCGGGGCCGGGGCCGTCCACGACCGTCGAACGCCAGGCATCGTCGTCAAGGCGCCCGCGCGGTGGGGCAGAGATCTTTTCCGTCGTCACTCCCGTGATCTCGTAAAGGGACGCGATGACGTCGGCGCTCGATTTTCCCTTGTTCTCCAACGTCACGGAGGCAGTGATCTCCAGCCGCCCGTCACGGCGTCGTATCTGGTCGAACGACTGGTGGACGCTCACCACGGTGGGCTCCATCGACGGCTCATAGCGCGCCGAGTACCAGAATTGCGGAAAGGACAAGGCAGCGGCCACAAGTCCGCTGAGGGCCGCGATGACCGCTGCCGCCAACGTGGCTCCGTGCTCATTGGAGGGCCCCGCGGCCCTGCGTAGGCGGACCGACATCCGACGCGCGCGAGTCCGGGCGACGTCCATGTCATGGACCAGTACAACGCACGTCGCCGCGAAGGAGACCATGACGATCACGAGCATCGTCACCAGGTGCCACTGAGCCACCAGGTCCGACGTGATCGACGCCAGCAGCCAACCGTCCACGAGGAGCAGAACACACGCCGCGACGACGGCTGCCGCCCAGCGCAAGGCGCCATGCGGCCGAAAGCAATGGGCTATGGCAGCCGCGGCCGACAGACAGGCAACGGCCAGCGCCCCTCCTGTCGTCCGCGCGTCGAAGCCGTTCGCCGTGAAGAGATCCAGCAGGCCGACCGCGCCCAGCAGTACGGCATACGTCGTGACCACCCATCGCGCCCACCGGGACACCGTTTCGGGTATCCGGGCACGAGTGCCCCCGTCGGTCGTGGTCACCGCCCCGGCCGTCGTCCCACCCTCGGATTCCGCCGTCATGCGCGTTCCCCCTCCCCCGTGCCCCCTACGTGCCCACGTCCGCTTCTGGCGCAAACGTTGCTGCGGGGCCGTCGGCACCCCACGCCGCGGCGCACAGGGCGCAGTCGACTTCCGCTGTGTAGGTGGCGGCGGCGAGCCAGGCGTCGGCGAAGTGGGTGGGGTCGGTGGGGAGGAGGCGGCCGAAGGCGTCGCGGTCGCGGGTGGCCGCGCGGGCGTGGAGGCGGGTGAGCAGGTCTGCTCCGGTGGCCAGGCCCGCACGGCGCAGGCGGTGGGCGTCGGCGGGGACCGTGGAGGGGAGGGCGAGAACGCGGCGGCCGCCGGACACGGCCTGGTGGACACGGCGGTGCAGCAGGTGCAGGGGCGCGTCGTCGAGGGCCGCGGCGGAGACCGGGGCCGGGGCGGTGGACAACGGGGGGAGGTCGGCCCGTTGGAGGCGGTCGAGTCCGGCGTCGAGCCGGGCCTCGGGGTCCGAGGGGTGGCTCAGGGCGAGGAGCCGGGCGCGGGCGTGCGGCGCCGGGTCGAGGCGGGCGACGACGCGCAGGCGCAGGCCGGGGGCGTCCGCGAGGAGCCGCAGGTTGTCCCGGTACGGGAGGGCCGGGTGGTCGTGGGCGGCGGTCAGACGGAGCGTCAGGCCGGCGCAGTCGGCGAGCAGGCAGTCCCCGCCGGTCTCGCGCACGGTGCCGGTGAGGGTGACGTCGAGGAAGAGCAGGCCGTCGCCCGTCGCCAGGGCGCGGGCGGCCTGCTCGGCCGGGGGCACGGCCCACAGGCGCGCCAACGGCTCAGCGGTCCAGGCCGCGCCGGAGGCCCGTACCGCCCGGACACCCGCGCCCGCGCCGAGCCGGCCGGTGGGCGAGACGGTGGCACCGGAGACGGCGAGTCCGGCGCGGGACAGCTCGCGGTGGGTCAGCGCGGTGTCGCCGATGCGGACGCTGCGGTCGGCGGCGCCGGTGGCCCTTCCGGGGCCGCCCGGGAGGACGTCGGAGACGGTGTACAGGCGGCCCTCCGCGTCGGCGGTCCATGTGACGGCGCCCGCGTGACCGCTCGCGGTGAGCACGGGTTCGGAGAACAGGCCGTAGAGCCGCAGCGAGCCGTCCGGGGTGTAGGGCTGGCGTGCGGTGCCGCGCACGGCGGCCAGTTCGGGGCCCGTCGCGTGCGGCACGCGGTGCGCCGGGCCGAGCAGTTCGCGCAGCGCCTCGACGAGTTCGGCCAGGCGGTGGGCCGGGTCGCCGGAGCGGGCGGCGCGCAGCCTCGTGACGACCGAGACGGCGGCCGCGGCGATCCTGGGCAGTCCGGCGATGCGGGCGGTGTGCGCCGCCCGCAGCAGTTCCGCCTGGGGCACGGCGCCGGCGCCGTCGATGCCCGCCTCCAGGACGGCGGCGGCCGCGCCGCGCACAGCAACGGCGGCGGCGCACTGCTCCGGGGTGGCGGTGTCCGGTGCCTCCGGCGGCCCGGCGTCCCCGGCCGCCGCGGCGCCTTCCGGCCGCGTGTCGCCGGCACCGGGTTCGGCGACCGGCGCGGCCGAGGCCGCGGCGGCGCGGTGGACGCAGTCCGGGGCGAGCAGGCATCCGCAGCGGATCGCCTCGGCGCTCGTCACCGTGCCGCCGGGGGCGTGCAGTTCGAGGTCGGTGTCGTCGTCGATCGCGATACGCAGTGTGTCGCCGTCGCCGTCGCGGACGACCGGGCGGTCGGCCAGCTTGGCCGCGCCCGCGTCGAGACGTTTGCGCAGCCGGGGCGACAGGGCCGCGACGAGTTCGGCGGTGACGGCGGGCGCGACCGGGGGCAGGTTCGGGTTCATGCGATCTTCTCCCCCACCCAGCGGGCGAGTTCGAGGGGGCTGAGGGCGGCCACGGGCATGCCCGCGGCGACGAGCTGTCCGGCCACGCCGGTGGAGTAGCGGGGGCGTCCCGCGTCGTCGAGGCTGGCGCAGCCCAGGACGTGGCACCCGGCGCCGACGAGGGCGCGGACCTCGGCGAGGAGCCCACCCACCGGGTAGCCCTCCTCGAAGTCGCTGACGACCACGACGAGCGTGCGCGACGGGACGGTCACCAGCTCGCGCGCGTGGCGCAGGCCGGCCGCGATGTGGGTGCCGCCGCCGACGCTGACCTCCAGGAGCAGCGACAGCGGGTCGGTGACGTGGTCGGTGAGGTCGATGACCTCGGTGGAGAACGCCAGGAAGTGCGTCGACAGGGTCCGCACCCCGGCCAGCACGGACGCCGTCAGCGCCGCCCAGATCGTGGACGCCTCCATCGAGCCGGACACGTCGGTGACGAGGATCAGCCGCCAGTCGGCGGCGCGTTGCGCCCGCGTGCGGAACACCGGGCGTTCGGGGACGACCTGGACGGTGCCGTCGGGCGTGCGGCGGGCGGTGGCGAGGTTCGCCCGCAGCGTGCGCGGCAGGTCGAGGCCGCCGCCGGGACGCCGGCTGGGGCGCGGGACGACGCTGCCGTGCAGCGCGGGGCGCAGGCGGGTGGCGAGCTGTCGCGTCAGGGCCTCGACGAGGCGGCGGACCAGGGGCCGGAGGGCCGCCAGCCGTGCCTCGGGCAGGCCTCCGGCGTGCGCGAGCACCGTGCGCAGCAGGTCCACCGAGGGGCGGACGCTGTCCGGGTCGAGTTCCGTGAGGGCGTCGTCGCGGCCCGAGGCGGCCGCCGCGGCGAGGACTTCCTCGCGGATGCCGGGCCCGAACAGCGCGGCCAGTTCCTCCGACCACTCGCGCACCCCGGGGTACGCCGCCTCGCGGCCCCCGCCGCTGCCGCCCGCCATGTCGCCGCGGCTGCCCTCGCCGCGGCCGCGGCCGTACAGCTCGTCGAGCGCGGCGGCCAAGGCCGAGGCACGACGCGGCAGTTGCTCCGTCCGGCGGCCGAGCACGAGCCGCCAGCGGTCCGCGGCGCCAAGGGTGCGGCCGGGCGGGCCGTCCGCCGCGCGGGGCGGGAACGCGGGTTCGCCCGGTACCGCGTCGTCCGTCTCCTCCGGCGCCGGGGTGTGGTCCGGGAGCAGCAGGCCGAGGCGGTGGAGTGCGGTGCGGGCGGTGAGGTCGGCGCGGGTCCACGCCGCGAGGGCCAGGGGGTCGGCTCCCGCGGTGTCGGCGATGCCGCTGACGTCGAGACGTTCCTCGACCGTTGTGAGGAGCCGGTCCCGCGCGGCGGGGCTCAGGGTGTCGAAGCCGCCGCGGAGCGCGGGGAGCCGGTCGAGGAAGGCGCGGTCGGAGAGGCCGGCGACCCGGTCGAGCAGGGGTTCCAGCGCCGGGGCGGCGGCTTCGAGGAGCGGGCCGGCCGCGGTGAGCAGGCCGGTGAGGCGGGCGCCGAGGGCGGCGCGCGAGGGCGGGTCGGTCGCGGCGTCGACCCAGGAGGCGACGCGGGCGCCGAGGTCCTGCGCGGGCTCGTGGCCCAGCAGGACGCGGACGGCACCGGCGGCGCCGCGCATCAGCGGCGAGCCGTCGGCCGCGAGGCGGGTGAGGGCGTCGGCGAGCCGGATGCCGCCGAACCGGTCGGCGCGGTGGGCGAGTTCGAGCAGCGCGTGGGCGTCGGCGGGTTCCTCGGAGCCGGTGAGCCCGTCGACCTGGCGCACGGCGGCAGACGTCAGCAGGCCGGCGACGGCCTCCGCGCGGGCCGTGCGGTCGTCGTCGGCGCCGAGGCCGGCGATGTGCCCGCTCCGTACGCGGTCCAGCAGCGCCAGGCCGCCGAGGAGTTCGGGCAGGGAGCCGCTGCCGGGCAGCACGTCCGCCGCCTCGGCGAGGCGTTCGTCGGTGAGCGCGGGCAGCCCGCACTCGGCGGCCTCGGCGAGCCCGCGCAGCGTCTGGGCCGCGGTGGGACCGCCGTCGTCCGTCTCCGACCTGCGGCGTTCACGGAGCACGCCCTCGGCGGCCTGGGCGGCGGTGACCCCGCGGGTGCCCGCGGCCGTGAGCATCGCGGCGGTCGCGGGTGTCCAGCGCACCTCCCAGCGGGTGGTGAGGGCGTCGGCCCCGCCGGCGCCGGTGACGTCCTTCGGCTCGGCGTACGGCACACCGCACACCGCCAGGCGCCGCAGGAGCAGTTCGCGGCGGCGGTCGAGGTCGGAGCGCAGCGGGTCGAGCCGCAGGTCCCGCGCGTCGGTCGCGGCCGTTCCCGGCTCCGGTCCGGGCAGTCCGAGCGCGGCGGCCTCGGCCTCCACCGCGGGGCCGAGGCCGCTGCGCGGGGCCCTGGGGGCGGGCCGCCCACTCCGGGTCCCAACGAGGACGTTTTCCATGGCCCGCGCGACCGCCCGGCCCCGCCCGTACGGCTCGCCCTGGGCGAGCACGGTCTGCACGGCCTCGACGAGTTCTCCCCGCCCTGCGGCCGGCAGTCCGCGCAGCCGGGCGAGGTCGCCCGCGAGCCGGCCGATCTCCCGGGCGTCGGCCGGGCCCGACGGATGGCCCAGGGCGCGCAGTTCGGCGCAGATCCGTACGGCGGTGCGGATCAGCGCGGCCTCGAGGGCGTCGGGGTCGCCCGCCGCGTCGAGGACGAGGTGCTGCCACTCCGGGTCGCGGATACCCGCGGGGTAGCCGGACCGCTCGTCCAGCAGCGCATAGGTGTACGGGATGAGGGAGGTCGTCCAGGCGCGGGCGTCCTCGCGCGCCGCGGTCCCGGTGTCCTCGCCCGCCGCGGACACGTCTTCGGGTGCCGCCCCCGGCAGCAGCGCCGGGGCGTGGAAGGCGCCGACGACCACGGCCGCGCGGGCCCCGCCGGCCATGGCCTCGGCGAGCCGGGACCGCATCCACGCCTCGCGCCGCAAGTCGAGTGCGGGGACGCCGCCGGAGGCGGCCGCGTCCTCGCGCAGGGCCCAGCCCGTCAGCAGCGCGGCCCGCCGCAGGGCCTCGGGCGGCGACCCGGGGGCGGTGGCCTCGACGAGGCGGTCCCACAGGTCGTCCCCGGGGCGCCCGGTGACGCGGTCGCGCAGGGCCGCGTGGAGACCCGGCCCCCGCTCCCCTGCCGTCGCTCCCGGTGCCCCCCGGCCCGCCGCCCACGCGCGGTCCGCGAGCGGCAGGTCGCAGGCGAGGGCCGGGACGCCGTGCCGGGACGCCCAGCGCACGGCGGCCAGTTCGGGCGAGAAGTCGGCGAACGGGTAGAAGGCGGGGCCGCCGCCCGCCGCGTCGCCGGGGGCGGCGGCAAGGGCGACGGGTGCCCGGGTCTCCTCGTGGGCGAGCCACGGCAGCCATTCCTGCATCTCACCGGGGAGTTCGACGAGCACGACGTCCGGCTCGGCCGCGTCCAGCAGGGCGGGCAGGGCGGCGGCGAGCGACGGCGCGTGGTGGCGCACGCCGATGAGGTACGGCGCCGCCGCGTCCGTGAACGCCGCGAGAGCCGCGTCGGGGGTGCGGGACACGGTCGTCAGCCCTCCAGCACGGTGCGCAGTTCCCAGAGGGTGCGCCAGGTCGGGGAGCCCTGCTCGGCACGGCGCCGGACCGGCCCGTCCCAGTAGCCGAGCAGCCGTGCCGCGTCGGCCGGGTCGTCCTTGCGCACGACGCCGAGCAGATGCCCGGGCAGCAGGCCGAGCACGTCGCGGTCGCCGGGGAAGTACGCGGCCGCGAGGGCCAGCGCGCCCGCCACCGAGACGGCCTCGGCGGTGCTCATGACCGTGGAGGGGCGCTCGACCTCCCAGCCCTCCGCCGAACGCCCTTCCCTCAGGTCGCGGAAGGCGGTGACGAGGGCTTCCAGGACGGCGTCGTCCACCTGGTAGGGCGCCCCCGCGCGTTCCACGGCGGCACGGGACTGGCTGCGCACGAGCGCGGTCTCGGCGTCGAGGTCGCCGATGGGGCCGACGGTCTCGAAGTTGAAGCGGCGCTTGAGGGCGGCGGACATCTCCGAGACGCCCTTGTCGCGGAGGTTGGCGGTGGCGATGAGGGTGAAGCCGGGTGCGGCGTGCGCCAAGGCATCCTCGCCGCCGGCGAGTTCGGGGATGGCGATGCGCCGCTCGGACAGCAGGGAGACCAGGGAGTCCTGCACCTCGGGCAGGCAGCGCGTGACCTCCTCGACGCGGGCGACGGCGCCGCGCGACATGGCGGTGAGGACCGGCGAGGGCACGAGCGCCTGCCGGCTGGGTCCCTGGGCGAGCAGCAGGGCGTAGTTCCAGCCGTACTTGAGCTGGTCCTCCGTCGTGCCCGCGGTGCCCTGGACGACCAGCCCGCTGGTGCCGCAGACGGCGGCGGACAGCAGCTCGGAGAGCATGGACTTGGCGGTGCCGGGCTCGCCGACGAGCAGCAGGCCCCGTTCCCCGGCGAGCGTCACGACGCAGCGTTCGACCAGGGCGCGGTCGCCGACGAACTTCCCCTCGACGACGAGGCGGCGCGGGACGTCCTCGGGGGCGCCGGTGTCCTCCGGCAGCTTCAGCGGCTGTCCGTCGCTGCCCATGACGAAGGTGACGACGGCGCGCGGGGTGAGCCGCCAGGCCGGCGGCCGGGGTCCGGTGTCGTGGGCGGCGAGGAAGGCCAGCTCGGTGGCGTACCGGTCCTCGGGCGGGGTGATCTGCCGCCGGGCGGCTGCGGGTGCGGCGGCGGCGAGGGGTGCGGTGGTGGTCATCGGCGGCGGCCCTTCCGGGTGGCGCGGGTGGTGAGTTCTTCGAAGGCGGGGGCGTCGCCGTCGCGGACACGCTCCCAGGCGGCGGTGAACAGTTCGGGCACCGGGACCAGGGGCACGGTGCGGACGTGGTCGCGGACGGGGTAGAGGCGTTCCTTCCAGGTCTCCACCGGCAGGGCGGGTGCCTTGAGGTCGCGCCAGCCGCACGGCAGGAAGAGGGTGCGCCCGGCGCGCGGGCGGCGGGCCTCGACGACCAGGCCGCTCGCGGCGAGTTCCGTGCGGGCCTTCTTCGTACGGGCGGGCTTCCAGCCGGTCCAGCGGGCGCAGTTGCGGTCCGTGGGGTCGGGCAGGGCGAGCAGTTGCAGGTAGAGCACGGCGGCGTCCTCACCGAGGCCGTGGGCGGCGGCGACCTCGGCGACGAGGTCCGGCACGGTGAGGGTGGGGCCTGGGCGTGGCCGGCCCGGGCGTCCGGGCCGGCGCCCGCGGCGAGCGCGCGCTCCAGTCCGTCCCCGAGCGCGGCACGCAGGCCGCTCAGGCCGCCGTGCCGCGGTCCGACGAGGCCCTCGACGAGGCCGAAGACGGAGTCGTCGGGGCCCGTCAGCCCGGCCGGGCGGAGGAGCACGGTCTCGGTGTCGCCGTACCAGGGGCGCAGCACCAGGGCCTCGCCGACGCGGGTCAGGCCGTGGGCGTCGGCACCGCCGGTGGCGGGCAGCCCGTACGCCTTGCGGAGCGGCACGGCGGTGGGGCCGCCCTTGTCCGTCCACTCGATGTCGGCGTCGATGAGAAGTCCGGGGTCGGCGAGCCGGCGGCGCAGCGCGGCCAGGCCCCCGGGGAGGGCGGCGCGCAGCGGATGCCCGTACGGCAGGCCGTAGGCGAGCCCCGCCAGTGCGGCGACGGAGTGCGCGATGTCGTGCCGCCGGGGCAGCGCGGAGGGGTCCTCGGGAACGAGGTCGCCGTCCTTGCCGGGCCGTTGCACGGTGGTCCGGCTGAGCCACGGGGTCCGCGCGGGGTTGAGGACCGCCTCGGCCGCCGGGGCGGGAACGCCGGTGAGTTCGCCGGCCACCTCCTCCGGCAGGCGGACGACGGCGCCGAGCCGTTCCGCCCAGACGCGGCCGGCCGCCGCGATGTCGGGCCCGGTGGTCCACAGTGCGGCCGGGTCCTCCGGCAGCAGGGCGCCGGTCAGGGCCGCCCGGTCGTCCCGGTCGAGGGAGGACAGCAGCGCCTCGGCGAAGTCCTTCTGACGCGGTTTCAGGCCGATGGCCGCGAGCGCCGCGCCGTCCGGGTCGTTGGGCAGTCCGGCGAGCAGCACCGCCGCCTGCGCGGCGCCGAGGCCGCCGCCGGTCGCCGCGACGAGCGCCTCCGGCCCGTCCTCGCGCCAGGGCGCCGCGCCCTTGTCCCGCAGGAGCCGGGTGAGTTCGTCCAGCCGCCCGGCGGGCAGGTCCGGGGCTCGGCCGGTCTCCTCCTCCAGGGTGAAGTGGGCGACGGCGCCGAACGCTCCGGACGGGTCGTGGTCCAGGGCGACCCAACGGACGTGCTTGCGCTGGCCGTCGACGTTCTTGCAGGCCAGAATCACCACGGTGCGGTCGCCGCGGCGCAGGACCTGTCCCGCTCGCTGCTGCTTGTCGTGCTTCTCGCCGAGGACGACCTCGCGGAGCCCGCCGCCGGGCGCCGCCAGCAGTCCCTCGCCGATCGCGTCGAACAGCAGGCACAGCGCCTCGCGCTCCGTCGCGGGGACGGCGGGGGACGCCGCGCGGAGGGCCAGCGGGCGCAGCCCGCCGAGGACGGCCGGCCACGCCAGGCCCATGGCGGGGACGATGTACTCGTCGCTGGCCCAGCCGCCGCCGGGCGTGCCGATCCTGTCCCGGCCGGGCAGCGGTTTGCCCTCGGCCGGCTTGCCTGACAGGACGTGGTTGACGGAGCGGATCTGCCGGAGCGTGCTCCACTGCACGTCGCCGGACCACCACGAGTAGGCCTGGTCGGCGATGCCCGCCAGGGCGCCGCGCAGGGTCTGGTCGTCGCCGTGCTCGGGGCTGTGGTCGGCGAACATGCCCTCCGTGCGGTTGCGGGACCGCGGCGTCGGCTGCTCCTGCGGGGTGACGAAGCCGACCACCCCCTCCAGGTGGCGCACGACGTTCTGCACGAGCGCGGTCACGCCGGTGAGGAGCGGGCCGTCGGCGAGGGCCGGAAGGGCCTGTGCCACGGCGGCGCGTGCCACGGCGGTCGCGGAGGGGCCGGTGTACTCCTTGGTGCGGGCCGCCTCCGCGCGCCGTTCGGCCAGCGCGCTCGCGGTGGCCGTCAGCACCTCGGCGGCCTGCGCGTCGGTGAAGGCGCGCAGCGCGTGCGAGCCCTTCTCGTCGCGCGGGCGCAGGGCGTGCCAGAAGGGGAGCGGCGGAACAAGGCGCGTGCCGGCGGCGAACTCGGCACCACTGCCGCAGACCGAGAGGTCGGCGAGTTCGTCCGTGCCGGTCGTGTCGCCGGCCGCGTGGAGCGACACCGTCTGGTGGGTGAGCGCCACGATCGGCTCGGCTCCGCCGGGAAGCCGCAACGCGCCGAGCGGGATCGTCCGGGACCAACTGTTCCTCTTCCGCACGGGGAAACCGACGGTGCGTCCGTCGGGCGTGCCGGCGGTGCAGCGTGCCTCCGGGCCGGTGCCCTCGACCCGGACCCATCGGCCGAGGACGGTTCCGTCGGTGCCGAACGGCGTGTCCTCCAGGCCGGGTTGCAGCGGCAGCACCTCGCAGTCCTCCTGCCGCAGCCGGGAGTCCTCGCGGATGCCGGAGCGGAGGAAGGCGGGCAGCGAGGCACGGCCGTGGGTGCCGGTGGCCGGGTCGTACTCCACCCAGACCTGCTCGCGGCCCTGCTTGCCCTGGCGCCAGAAGGAGGTGCCGTCGCCGAGGACGGGCCGGCCGGGCGGCACCACCGTGTCACCGGCGTGCAGGGTCCGGCCGCCGGTGGCGCGGCCGCCGCCGGGGAGGGGGATCGAGGGTGCGCCGACGCTCGTGTCCCACCACGTCGGAACGGTGTCCCCGCCGAGGGTGAGGACGTCGGCCGGCCGGGCGGACCAGTAGCCGCGCTGCTGGTCGCCCTCCCGCCAGATGACGAGGAGTTCGCCGTCGGTGTAGCGGAAGGACGGCTTCTGCCAGCGGTCGAGCCGGATCGGGATCCTCAGGTCGTGTTCGAGGAGGATCTTCTCGGGTCCGACCACCACGACCTTGTGCTTGCGGGCGAGCACGAGGGCGGGCCAGGCCTCGGTGATCGAGAGGGAGTGCTCCCCGGGGGACTTGCCGGCGGCGGCGTCGAGGAGTGCCATGGCCTCCTCCAGGGCCGGCCAGCCCAGTTCGTCGAGGACGCCCTCGCGCAGGGTGCGACCGAGCAGCGGCGCGATGTCGTGACCGGCGACCCGGGCGACGGCACCGGGGTTGACGCGCTCGGCGACGGACCGGAAGGGCCGCATGCGGGTGAGGGCCGTCCGGGAGGCGGGCAGGCCGTGGGCGCGGGTGAACTGTTCCGCCGCCTCGTCCAGCCAGTCGTGCAGGACGGTGCTGAGCACGGGGTGCGCGGCCAGGGCCTCCAGCACCGCTGTCTGCGTGCGGTTGTCGCCGAGTTGGCCGATCCCGTGGTGCAGCAGGAGCCGCAGGCGCGGGTCGGCGCCGGTGGCCACGAGGTCTCGGCGTCCGGTTCCGCGGTCGAGCAGCCACGGGCCGAGCGGCAGGTGGACCTCGGCCGGGTTGTCGGGGACGGTCAGCGGGACGCCCTCTGCCGCGCACAGGTCCAGCAGGTCGAGTTCGGCGCCGGCGCGCCAGCGGGCCGCGAAGAGGTCGACGGGGCGTGCGTCGGCGCGCAGCCTGGGTGCCATGCGGGCGACGAGGGCGAGGGTGGACGCGGAGCGTTCGGAGCTGGGCGAGCCGTGCTTGCGGTGCGTGGCCCAGCGGGTCAGCCAGTCCGCCGCGTCGACGTCCGCGGCGGCGTCACCCGCCTCCCCGGTCAGCAGGGTGTCGGCGCCGGTCTCGGCGAGCAGCGCGAGCCAGAACTCGTCGTGCTCGGGGCCGCGGCCGAGTCCGGTCGGCATGATCTCCAGCAGCCGTGCCCGTACGGACGGCTGCCGTTCGGCGAGCACGACGAGGGTGGGCCGGTAGGCGGTCCAGAAGGAGCCGGGCGCGCGGACGACGGCGGGCGAGGCCAGCAGGTCGGCGACGAGGGCGCACTCCTCGGTGACCCGGTTGAGCCCGGCGGCCTTGAGCAGTCCGCGGGCGTCCTGCGGCAGCGAGGCGTACGGCGGCATCCCGGCCGCGCAGCGCTCCACGGTGAGCTGGCGGAACTGCCGCCAGGCCTCGGACGGGTCGAGGCGCCGGGCGAGGTCCTTGACGTGCTCCTTGAGCGCCTTGACGGTGAGGGCGCCAGCGAAGGCGAACTCCAGGAACACGGAGCGCTGGCGGTCCTCGTCGACGGCGAGGCCGTGGACGCGCTCGGCCGCACGGGCCTTGCCGAAGAAGGCGGCGGCATACGTGGTGTTCTCGTGCTGGAGGAAGACCCGCGCGGCCTGCTCGTAGAAGGTGGGCAGGAAGTGCGGCACGGCGCGGCCGAGGCGTTCGGCCAGGGCCTCGAAGCCGTCCTTGGCGGCGCCGGCACGGGACTTGGCCGTCCGGGCGAGCCTTTCGATGTCCTTGACCAGGGCCAGCGCGTGGTGGCCGTTGGCCGGGTCGTTGACCAGGGCCCAGGCGGGGAAGCCGAGCGTCTCGCGGCGCACCTGGCCGACCTCCGGCGTCTCCGGTTCGCGGGTCAGGCCGAGGAAGTCCAGCGCCAGGTCCTCCGCCTCGCCGAGGGTGCCCGGGACGAGGCGGACGACGAGGCGTCCTTCGAGCACGGGGTGCGTGTAGCCGCGCACGGTGAGGGTGTCGGCGTCCTCGCCCGCGGTGGTGCCGAGGGGCAGGATCGCGCCGGCGTCCAGCAGGGCGGTGGCGGTGTTCCGGTCTTCGGTGGTCATGCCGCCTGCTCCTCGTCCTCGATGTCGCGGCCCGCATACAACGCGGCCGCCATGCGCATGCCTTCCGACCAGGCGACGGGGCCGACCTGACCGAGCCTCAGGGCGCGTCCCGCACCGTCGGTCCAGGACAGGGGGCCGGTCTCGGTCTCGCTCCAGCCGTCGTAGTCGCCGATCCAGATCCGGGCCTCGACGGACCGGCCGTCCTCGAGGACGGGGCAGACCGCGTGCCCTCCGCGTACGCGGTAGCCGAGCGAGGTGGCACGGCCGTGCAGGAAGCGCAGCTCCTTGAACGTGCCGCCCGCGTAGTCCTGGACGGCGGTGCCTTCGTGGTCCAGGTCCGCGGGGCGGTGCCAGACCTCGCGGAAGAGCTGCTGCGCCCGCTGCTCCACGCCCAGTTCGACCGCGAACTCGCGCAGGTCCTCCAGGTCGTCCAGCAGGACGGGGTGCGGGATGCGGACGAGCTCGGGGGCGATACGCACCGTGTCCCCGTCCAGGTCGACCAGGCCGAGCCCGCGCTCCTGCCCGGCGTCCCGCAGGAAGCCGGCGACCTCCCCGTCGGCGCTGGTCACAACGACGTCCCGCAGGGCCGCCTGCCACGCCGGGTCCGGCCACACGGCCGCGACGACCGCGATCGGCACGGGCAGCGAGCGCACCATCCACCGCTCCACGTCGGCCAGGCACTGCCGTTCGTGCCGCTCCAGCCACTCGGTGAGCTGACGCAGCCCCACCACCACCGGGTCGTCGGCCAGTTTGCCCGGCACGGACTTCAGCCGGCGGCCCGCCGCGTTGCGGCACACGACCTTTCCGTCGTCGAGGGAGACCTCGTAGTCGCCCGCCGTCACCCACCCCATCGTGTGCCTCCCTGCACCGGGTTGATCAAGTGACCGGAACTGTAGGCGGGGCCACTGACAACGCCCTCGCAACCCTGTGGACAGCGGGAAACGGTCCCGCGCGGCCGGCTGCCGACAGGCCGGCCGAAGTACGTGCGCCACGCACCCGGTTGCCCGGCGCGCTGTCGGTGGGCGCGCCTAGACTCCGTCACATGACCATCGCGACAGCCTCCGTCATCGAGGACCTGGCCCCCGGCGGAGTCCTGCGGGCCTCGATCAACCTGGGCAACCCTGTGCTGGCGCACGGCACCGGGCGCGAGCCGGGCGGCGTGACGGTGGACATCGCGCGGGAGGTCGCGGCGCGGCTGGGCGTGCCGGTGGAGCTCCTGTGCTTCGACGCGGCGCGCAAGTCGTACGAGGCGATGGCGACCGGCCGGGCCGACCTGTGCTTCCTGGCCGTCGAGCCGGCGCGCGAGGCCGACGTGGCGTTCACCGCGCCCTACATGGTGATCGAGGGCGTCTACGCGGTCCCTCGGGACTCCGCGATCGCCGCACCCGCCGACGTGGACCGCCCGGGTGTGCGCGTCGGCGTCAAGCGCGGCTCCGCGTACGACCTCTTCCTCTCCCGCACCCTGCGCCACGCGACCGTGGTCCCCGGGGACGAGGGGGTGGAGGTGTTCGTGGCCCAGCAGTTGGAGGTCGCGGCGGGCATCCGGCAGCCGATGACCGCGTTCGTCGCGGACCGTCCCGGCATACGGCTGGTCGACGAGCGCTTCATGGAGATCCGCCAGGCGGTGGGCACGACCAGGACCCGGCGGCCGGAGACGGTCAGGTTCCTGCGCGAGGTGGTGGAGGAGCTGAAGGCCGGCGGCTTTGTCGCCGAAGCACTGCGTGCCGCGGGGCAGTCGGAGACGCTGGTGGCACCGCCGGCCTGACAACCGACTGCTGACAACCGACCGCCGACCGACCACCCGGCCGCCTGCGACGCGGCGGCCGGGCGGAGGGGTCGTCAGACCGGCGTCGCGGCGAGCGCCACGATCCGGTCGGCGGCGGCCTCGGCGCCGTTGCCGGACCGGATGCGGTCGCCGAGTTTCGCGGCGGCCTCCCGGTGCGACGCGGAGGTGAGCAGATCCGTGACGGCGGAGCGGATCGTCCCGGGGGAGGCGTTCGCCCGGACGACACGGGCGGCGCCGTGCTCCTCGACCACCTTCCCGATCACCGGCTGGTCGAGCATGGGGTGCATCGGCATGACCACCAGCGGCAGGTCGTGCGCGAGCGCCTGCAGGGTGGTGCCGTGCCCGCCGTGGCCGACCACGAGCGAGACCCCCGGCATCACCTCGGCGTGCGGGAGGAACCGGTGGAGTTCGGCGTTGCCCGGCGCGCGCAGCGTCGCCGGGTCGACGGCGTGACCGGTGGCCACCACGGCGTGGACGGGCAGGTCGGCGACGGCGTCCAGGATCGCCTGGAGGGCGCGGGCCTGCGGCGGGTAGTGGATGGTGCTCAGACTCACCAGGATCCGCGGCTCCTCGGTCGCGGCGGGCCGCGCCCCGGTGGGGAGGACCGGCCCGGTCCAGTGGACGTTCGGCGGCAGCGGGCGCTGCCGGGCCGGGTCGAGTTCGGGCAGGGTGGTCACGAGGACCTCCTCCGCGGACTCCCACAGGCGCACCGCGCGGTACCCCCTGAACGCGGCGGCCAGGGCGAGCGGTCCGCGGCTCCAGCATCTGACCAGGTACGCGTAGAAGGTGTGCGCCAGCACCACATGGCGGAGACCGGCCTCCCGGGCGGCCCGCAACGGGCCGAGGCTCAGGCAGTCGATCACCGCCAGGTCGACCGGCTCGCGGGCCACGGACGCGGTCAGGTCCCGGCCGGGTCCGGCGTCGGTGAACATGGCCAGGTACCCCACGGGGCCGGTGCGCGCCGTGGCCGACCAGGGCCGGGCCGTGGTGAAGGCCTCGAAGCGGAACCCCGCCGCCTCGATCTGCTCCCGCTGCTGCGGGTGGCCCAGGAAGCGGACGGTGTCGCCGCGCCGGGTGAGCTCGGCGGCGATGCCGAGGGCCGGCGGGACATTGCCCCCGCCCTCCCAGGTGACGAACAGGATGCGGGCCATCTCAACGCTCCTCCCCCACGGTCCCCAGGACCGCGTCGATCATGAACCTGACCCGCTGCTGCGCCTGTTGCCGGTCCAGTCCCCGGTCGCGGCAGAGCAGCTTCCATGTGTAGACATCGGTGGCGACGGTCAGCAGGTCCGTCACCAGTTCACGGTCCGCGTCGCCGCGGCGGGCGAGCTGGGGGGCGAAGACCTGCTCCACCCAGGCCCGGTGGAGCAGGCGGCCCTGGTCGGTCACCGACCGGACCCGTGGGTCCGCCGCCTCCTCGCCGAGCAGCCGCAGCACCATCTCCCCGCGCAGCTCGTAGTGGTCGAAGAGGACCTCGACCGCGGTCGCGACGTCCCCCACGGGCGCCGCCCGCTCCTCGCGGACCTCGTCCTTGACATACGCCGTGACGGCTTCGAACAGCCCGTCCCGGCTGCCGAAGTGCCGCAGCACGGTGCGCACGCTGACGCCGGCGCGGGCCGCGACGTCGGCGACGACGATCTCGAGCGACTTGGTCTCGTTCGCCAGCTCGAAGGCCGACCGCATGATCCGGCGGCGCGTCTGCGCCGTGCTCTCGGCCCGGGCCTTCATCTCATAGGTCCGTTTGTTGTCCATCCGGCTTCCAGTGGACCACCGGAGAAATTTCGTGTCAATCGACGTGACACCAAATTGCGGGCGGCTTCCGGCCGAAGTCCGGGGGCGCGCACCGCCTGTCGCACGGCCCCGGCCGCGCGACACGGCTAAGGTCGCGGCATGCCAGCCGTGTTGGTCAACGGTCTGCCCGGCGCCGGGAAGACGACACTCGCGCGAGCACTCGCCCGCGAACTGCACCTCCCCCTGCTGAGCAAGGACTCCGTCAAGGAGACCCTGGCCGACCACCTCGGGGCCCTGCGCCCGGCGGACTGGCCGGCACGCGAGTGGAGCCGGTCGCTCGGGGCCGCGGCTGCCGAGACGTTGTGGACGCTGCTGGCGGAATCACCGGCGGGGGCGGTCCTGGAGAGCCCGTGGCCGGCGCGCACCCGGCCGTTGGTGGCCGCGGGCCTCGCCCGTGCCGGGATCGGCGAGGTGCACGAAGTGTGGTGCGCGGTGCCCGAGGAGACCGCGCGGCGCAGGTTCCGTGAACGGGCGTCGCTGCGGCACCCAGTGCACATCGACGGGGCGGGTTTCTCCGAGGAGGACTGGCGGTCGTGGGCGGAGGACGCGCGGCCGCTGGCCCTCGGCAGGGTGCACCGGGTGGACACCACGCGCCCGGTGGACGTGCCGGCGCTGGCCCGCGCGATCACCGGCGCGTGAGGACCGCGGGCACGCGCCCGCGCGCCCCGCGCGTTCCCGCCCGGTTGACGCAAGGGGCTGCGCGAGGGCGGCGCGCCACCGTAGCCTTCCCGTGCGAAGGCCGGTCCGCGAGGGGGCTCCGGGGGCCGCGTTGAAGGGCATCTCCCGGGGCGTCCGCACGGCGGACCGCCACCGCCCGCAGTCGCACACCATCGTTTTCGGGGTCCGCCGGTGCCGTCCCGGCCGAATTCCCGACCCGCCCCGCCCGCTCCGGCCTGCCCCGGCACGCGCCGCGAGCGTACGGCGTCCGGCGTCGTCCCTCCCGGCACACCGGGGCGCCTCCTGGCGCCGCACCCCTCCCCATGATCACCTTCGTCAGCGGGTGGCCCGCACCCTCACCGTCCACGAGTCCGGTGCGCCGGCCGGCGCGCCGGGCCGACCGAGGAGCCGTATGAGCATGCCCCAGCCCCGGCAGGCGTCCGCCCGGACGTCCGGGGCGCAGGAACTCCCGTACTACGAGGACTTCTCCCCCGGCCGCGGCGCCCTGCCGCCGCGCGCCTGGACGCCCGCCTCCGACGCCGCCCGGCTGAG
Source organism: Streptomyces sp. NPDC088733 (assembly GCF_044751185.1). Lineage (NCBI taxonomy): Bacteria > Bacillati > Actinomycetota > Actinomycetes > Kitasatosporales > Streptomycetaceae > Streptomyces > Streptomyces sp. NPDC088733. The sequence goes on along the minus strand of NZ_JBIVLH010000006.1, from coordinate 371,252 downwards.
CCTGAACGGCAGATGGCGCTTCCGGCTCTCCCCCGCCGCGGAGGCGGAGGACACCGCCTTCACCCGCCAGGACTTCGACGCCTCGCGCTGGGACGCGCTGCCGGTGCCCTCGCACTGGCCGCTGCACGGCCACGGCGCGCCCTGGTACACCAACGCGCGCTACCCCTTCCCCGTCGACCCGCCGCGCGTCCCCACCGAGAACCCGACCGGCGACCACCGCCTCGCCTTCGCGCTGCCGGACACCTGGCCCGCGGACGGCGCGTGCGTGCTGCGCTTCGAGGGCATCGAGTCCTGCGCGCGGATCTGGCTCAACGGCGAGGAACTGGGCGTCTTCAAGGGCAGCCGGCTGCCCGCCGAGTACGCGGTGGGGCATCTGCTGCGCCCGGTCGGCAATGTGCTGGCCGTCCGCGTCCACCAGTGGTCCTCCGGCAGTTACCTGGAGGACCAGGACATGTGGTGGCTGCCGGGCGTGTTCCGTGATGTCACGCTGCTGCACCGGCCGGAGGGCTGCGTGCCCGACTTCTTCGCGCACGCCGCGTACGACCACACCCGCGGTGCGGGGACGCTGCGGGTCGACGCCCCGTCCGCGTGCCGGGTCACCGTGCCCGAACTCGGCGTCGACATCGCCGCCGGCGAGTCCGTCACGCTGCCCGTGGAGCCGTGGAGCGCGGAGGTCCCGCGCCTGTACGCGGCCGAACTGGCCGGCGAGGGCGAACGCGTGCCGTTCCGGATCGGCTTCCGCACCGTCGCCGTCGAGGACGGCGTGCTCACGGTCAACGGCAGGCGCGTCCTCTTCCGGGGCGTCAACCGGCACGAGTTCCATCCCTCGCAGGGGCGGGCCCTGGACCTCGCGACCATGCGCGAGGACGTGCTCCTGATGAAGCGCCACAACATCAACGCCGTCCGCACCAGCCACTACCCGCCGCACCCCGCCTTCCTGGAGATGTGCGACGAGCTGGGCCTGTGGGTCGTCGACGAGTGCGACCTGGAGACCCACGGATTCGGCGAGGTCGGCTGGGCCGGCAACCCCGTGGACGACGAACGCTGGACGCCGGCGCTGCTGGACCGCGCCGACCGCATGGTCGAGCGCGACAAGAACCACCCCTCCGTGGTGATCTGGTCGCTCGGCAACGAGTGCGGCACCGGCCGGGGCCTGTCCGCCATGGCCCGCCGGATCCGCGAGCGCGACCCGGACCGGCCGATCCACTACGAGGGCGACCTGTCCTGCGCCGACACCGACCTGTACTCGCGGATGTACGCCGACCACGCCGAGGTCGAGTTGATCGGCCGGCGCGAGGAACTCCCGTGGGGCGACCCGGACCTGGACGCCAGGCGCCGCGCGATGCCCTTCGTCCTGTGCGAGTACGCGCACGCGATGGGCAACGGGCCGGGCGGACTCGCCGAGTACCAGCGGCTGTTCGAGAGCCATGAGCGCCTCCAGGGCGGCTTCGTGTGGGAGTGGATCGACCACGGCATCGCCCGCCGCACCGCCGACGGCCGCCGGTGGTACGCGTACGGGGGCGACTTCGGCGAGGAGCTGCACGACGGCAACTTCGTGTGCGACGGACTGCTCTTCCCCGACCGCACGCCCTCCCCCGGCCTCGTCGAGTACAAGAAGGTGATCGAACCGGTCCGCATCGAGGGCGACGCCGCCGCGGGCACCGTGCGCGTCACCAACACCCATGACGTCGCGGACCTTTCGCATCTCCGCTTCACCTGGACGTACGAGGTCGACGGGGTCACCGCCGCGCAGGACTGCCTGACCGTGCCGCCCCTGGCGCCCGGCGAGTCGACCGAGCTGAAGCTGCCCGAGCCGGCCGCGTCCGATCTGGCCGGGGAGGCGTTCTGGCAGGTGCGGGCGGTCCTGGACCGGGACACGCCGTGGGCGCCGGCCGGGCACGAGGTGGCCTGGGGGCAGTGGCCCGCGCTCGTCCCGTCCACCGCGCCCGCCGCCGCGCGGCCCTCCGCGCGGCACACACCGCGGGCCGCGGAGGGAGGCGTCGTACTGCTCGGTCCCGGCACCTTCGACGCGGCGGGCGGGGAGCTGCGGCTGATCGACGGCTACGCGGTCTCCGGTCCCCGGCTCGACGTGTGGCGGGCCCCGACCGACAACGACGAGGGCGCCCCCTGGCAGCCCGACGAGCGCTACGGGCAGTTGTGGCGCGAGGCCGGACTGCACCGCATGCGGCACCGCGTCGACGAGGTCGCCGTGGAGGACGGCGGACTGACCGTGCGGACCCGGGTCGCCCCGGCCGCCAAGGCGTTCGGGCTGCGCACCGTCTACCGCTGGACCGCCGACGGCGACCGGCTGCGCCTGGAGGTCGACGTCACCCCCGAGGGCGTGTGGCCGCTGCCGCTGCCCCGGCTCGGCGTGCGCCTCGGCCTCTGCTCCACGCTGACGTCGGCCGAGTGGTACGGCGGCGGCCCCGGCGAGGCCTACCCCGACACGCGCGCCGCGTCCCGCATCGGCCGCCACACCGCGTCGGTCGACGCACTGCAGACGCCCTACGTCCGCCCGCAGGAGAACGGCGCCCGCGCCGACGTGCGGTGGCTGCGGCTGCGCCGCGAGGACGGCACGGGGCTGGCCGTCGAGGGCGCGCCGCCCTTCTGGTTCACGGCCCGGCACTGGACGACCGAGCAGCTGGACGCCGCCGCGCACACGACCGCACTCGTGCCGGGCGACACCTTGTGGGTCAACCTCGACCACGGCCAGCAGGGCATCGGCAGCCAGTCCTGCGGTCCCGGCGTGCTCCCGCAGTACCGCCTGGACGCCGCCCCCGCGTCGTTCTCGTTCACCTTCTCCTCTCTCACCGGCGGCCACTGACGGCTGCGGGGCGCCGCCGGACAACCGAACGGCCGTCCGGCGGCGTCCCCGCGGGTGCAGGCTGGACGGGCCGGCCCCGTCGACGTCAGGAGCAGCCATGAACGCACCCGCCACCGCGTCACGGGCGGCGCGGACCGAGAGCGTCCGCACGGCGGTCTACGCCCATTTCGCCGCCACGGGCGGCGCCCCCACCGTGGCGGACCTCGCGGCCCGGACCGGCCTGCCGTCCTCCGGCGTACGAAGTGCGCTGGACGCCCTGCACGACCACCGCGACCTGGTCCTCGACCCGCGGGAGCCCGAACGCATCGTCATGGCGCACCCCTTCGCGTCCGTACCGCTCGGCTTCTCGGTCATGGGCCGCGGCACGCTGTGGTGGGGCGGCTGCGCCTGGGACTCCTTCGCCGTCCCGCACCTGCTCACCGACGAGCCGGACGTCCTGGTCGCCACCCGCTGCCCGGCGTGCGGCACTCCGCACGCCTGGGTGGTCGGGCGGCAGGCCCCGCCCCCGGGCGACCAGGTGGCCCACTTCCTCACGCCGGTGCGGCACATCTGGGACGACGTGGTGCACGCCTGCGCCCACCAGCGCCTCTTCTGCTCCGCCGCATGTGTCCACGACTGGCTGGAGGACACCGGGCTGACACCCGGTTACCTCATGGACCTGCCCACCCTGTGGCGGCTCGCCCGCGGCTGGTACGCGGGCCGCATGGAGCCGGGGTACGTCCGGCGCGACCCCGCCTCGGCCGCTTCCTACTTCGCGGACGTGGGTCTGCGCGGGCCGTTCTGGGGCCTCGGCAACTGACCCGCCCCGGCCCCGGGACCGCCGCGGCCGGGGCGGTCACCACGGCCCCGGCCGGCGGTCGCGGCGCCGGGCCGGCTACGCCGTGGCGGTGTCCGCGTGCGGGGCCGCCGTACCGGGCCCCTCGGCGAGCGCGGGCCAGGCGCGGCCCGCGCCGCCCGTGGCGACCGCCCGCCACCAGGGGTCAAGGGGCAGTCCGGCGGCGGGCTCGAAGGGCTCGCCGGGGCGGGGCACCGCGACGCGCGCGCCGGCGGCGCGAGCAGCGGCGACCGTGCCCTCCGCGGGTGCCTCCCACGGGTGCGGCGCCAGGTTGAAGGTGCCCCAGTGGATCGGCAGCATGAGCTCGCCGCGCAGGTCGCCGTGGGCGCGGATCCCCTCCTCCGGCGTCATGTGGATGTCGGGCCAGAACTCGCTGTACGCGCCGATCTGGACCATCGTGGCGTCGAAGGGGCCGTAGGAGGCGCCGATCTCGGCGAATCCGGGGAAGTAGCCGGTGTCGCCGCTGTGGTAGACCCGGTGCTCGGGTCCGGCCACGACCCAGGAGGCCCACAGGGTGTGCTGGGTGTTGCGGATGGCCCGGCCGCAGAAGTGCCGGGCGGGCGTCGCGGTCAGGGTGAGGCCGCCGACCTGCGTGGACTCGTGCCAGTCCAGCTCCGTCATCCGGTCCGCGGGGACGCCCCAGCGCTCCAGGTGCGCCCCGACGCCGAGCGGGACCACGAAGCGCGTGCCCGTACCGGCCAGTGCTTTGATCGTGGGCATGTCGAGGTGGTCGTAGTGGTCGTGCGAGATCACGATGGCGTCGGCCTCGCCCAGTTCCCGCAGCGCGACCGGGGGCCGGTGCAGCCGCTTCGGCCCGATGAAGGAGAAGGGGGAGCAGCGCTCACCCCAGACGGGGTCGAAAAGGACGCGGTGCCCGTCGATCTCGGTCCAGACCGTGGAGTGGCCCATCCAGGTGAGCCGCAGGCCGGACGCGGGCGGTGCCGCCAGGTCCGCCAGGGTGGACCCGTACAGCGGGATGTCGCCGGCCGGGGCGCGGCGCACCCGGTCCTCCTTGCGGAAGTACGAACGGGCGAAACGCAGCATGGAACCCGAGGGCGCCGTCCTGGCGCTCACCGGGTTCGTGAAGACGCCGTCGGCGAAGTGGGGCGACCGCTGGATGCGCTCCATCCTTTCCCCGTAGGGATTGTCTCCGAAAGCGGGGATGAGACGGGCGAGCGGAGAACGCTTCGGACTGGAGCCGGTCACGGCACCTCCCTGTAGTCGGCGGTCACGGTCGCGCCGTGACCGTGGGTCCCGGCAGCACCAGTATGTACAGCGACAACTCCTACATCGGTCATTCCAGTTCCGCGCCCCGTTCTCCGTTGCGTACACGTCCTGTCACGGGGCGCGGACCCGGTGTGGCTATCCCGCGGCGCGGGGCTGGCCGTAGGCGCGCTCCACATGCAGCTTCAGGACCAGGCGTTTGTCCTCGACCATGGCGCGGCGGTAGTCGTCCCAGTCGGGGTGCTCGCCCTGCACGGCCCGGAAGAGGTCGATGAGTTCCTCGACGGTCGCGTCATTCCGGTCCGCGGCGACGGGGGTGAGTTCGGCCGTGCCCTCGGCGACGGTCCACGCCCAGCGGTCGGGGGTGGTCACGTGGTAGCTCGCCCGGGCGTCGTGCCGCAGGTTGCGGGTCTTGGCGCGGTCGTCGGTGAGGGAGACCCGCAGCACGCGGGTCGCCGGGTCGTAGTGGTGGTTGACGTTGGACAGCTGGGGACGGCCGTCCCGCTTGATCGTCACCAGGACGCCCCCGTTGGTCTCGGCGAGCAGTCGCAGCAGTTCCGTATCGCTCATGCCCGCCTCAACGACCGTCCGGGAGCGAGGATTCCACGATCGCGCCGTCCGGGGTGAGGCGCGCGCGGTGCGTCGCCCCGTCCGCCCAGACGACGGCCACCTCGTGCCCAGCGGAGCCGGCGCGCACCTCGGTCCGGACCAGCGCGGAGAGCGGTTCCGGCTCCGGCGCGCCGGTCAGCCGCGCGGCGCAGACGAAGAGGTCGCCGCGCGACCGTCCGTCCCCGGTGGTGACCCCGGCGGCGGCCGGGACGACGGCGTGCGGGGTGCACGCGGTGGCGGCGGGCGGCAGCGCGGGGGCGTCGGCGAGCCCGTGCAGCGGCAGCAGCTCCGAGCGCAGCCCCTCTCCCGCCGCCCAGCCGGTCTGCCGTACGGCCGTGCCCGGACCGGCACCGGTGACCAGGTGGACGCGGACCTCGGCGGCGCCGCGCGCCAGGACGACGGCGACGACACGCCCGTGCGCGTCGCCCTCCTCACCGGCGACGGAGCGCGAGGCGGCCCAGCCCCGGCCCGCGCCGAGCGGGACGATCCCGGTCCGCGCGGTGACCGACCCGTCGGGGCGGACGAGGCCGAAGTGGTTGTCGGGCGGGTCCGCGGCGGACACCGGGGCCGTCGCGCTGGAGTACGCGAGGCGGGTGTAGTGCGGGTCCCAGCGGACGTCCTCGCTGCCGTGGTTGTGCAGGCGCACCACGCCGTCCGCGACGGTGGACTGCAGCAGCCAGTTGGGCGCGGGCAGCGCGGTCAGGGCGTCGGAGCGCTCGGCGGGCGCGGGCTCCTCGCCGGCCGTCCACACCTCGTGGTCCGCGGGGAGCAGCAGCCCGAGGAAGCCCTTGCTCGCCCAGTACGGGGACGCCGGGCCGGAGTAGCCCTGGAGCACGGGCGCGTACGGGCCGTGCCAGCCCAGCGACAGCAGCCCGCCGGGGCCGGCCGCGCCGCGGTCGAGGAAGTGGCGCAGGGCGCCGGACGCCAGCCGCCGCGTGGTCCCCGGGGCGAGCGGGGTGTGGCCGGTGAGGGCGCCGAGCCACAGGGGGCAGGCGGTGGCCATGCGGTAGGTGAGGGAGCGGCCCTGGTGCACGGGCGAGCCGTCGGCGCCGAAGAGCCGGGCGTAGTCGGCGAGGTGGACGCGCAGCCGCTCGCCGTAGCGGTCGAGGCGGTCGGCGTCGCCGGAGAGCCAGGCCTCCAGCACGGGGTACAGGTGCAGGGCCCAGCCGTTGTAGTAGTCAAAAGCGCGGCGGTCGCCGTCGGTGTACCAGCCGTCGCCGACGTACCAGCGCTCGATGCCGTCCAGGCCCCGGGTGACGGCGTCCTTGTCGCCGAGGAATCCGGCGACGGTGACGGGGAACAGCTCCCAGTTGCAGGCCCAGGGTTCGGCGGTGACCGCGCGGGACAGCCACGCGGTGGCGCGCTCGCGCACCGCGTCGTCGAGGCGGTCCCACAGGTGGGCGCGGGTCAGGCGCAGGGCGAGGGCGATCGACGCGGCCTCGACCAGGGGCTGGCTGCGGTCGGTGACGACCGGCCAGTCCTCGGGTCCGTCGCCGCCGGGGCGGGCGGTGCCCGCGGCCAGGCCGTCGGCGTAGCGGTCCAGGAGCCCGGCGGGGTCGGCGCCGCCGGCTCCCGCGACGCGGATCGCGGCGAGCAGGAAGGTCCGGGCGTAGCCCTCCAGTCCGTCCGAGCGCATGCCGGAGCTGCTGGGGCGGCCGCCGGGCAGGTGGTACAGCGCGCGGCCCGGGGTGGCGTGCGGGGCGACGGCCGCGAGCAGCCCGTCGGCGACGGCCTCCCAGTGGGCCCGGGTCCATCCGGTGTGCGGGCTCAGGTCCCGGTCCTCGGGCGGCAGGGCGAAGGGGTGCGGGGGCGCGGAACGCGTCACGGGGGTGGCTCCTCTCCGGCCGCTGGTGGGCCGTCGTGGACCCTACCCGCGGGTGCAAGCGCTTTCTAGACCGCGTACGGAACGCCCCCGCACCTCAGCGCACCGGGTCGTCCGTCCTCCGCCCCAGGTAGGTCAGCGGACCGGGGTCGACGACGGGGATCTCGTGGAATCCGAGGCGGTCGTAGAAGGCGCGCGCCGGGGTGTTCGCCGTGACCATGCCCAGGTGCACGGCATCCGCGCCCCGCGCCGCGAGCGCGGCGAGCAGACGCGCCATCAGCTTCCTGCCGAAGCCCGCCCGCTGGTACTCCGGCAGCAGGTCGATGTGCAGATGCGCCGGGTACTCGGAGAGTTCGGGCACGACCATCCGCTCGGGCCAGTGCAGCAGCCGGGCCATCTCCTCGTCCGCGGTCACCGGCACGCCCTTCGGCCGCGGGTGGCGGTCGGCGACGACCGGCAGCCAGGCGTCGCGGAAGCGCCGCACGAAGGCCACGGTGTCGGCGGCGCCGACGATGTAGCCGACCACGCGCGTCCCGTCGTCCACGACGAAGGCGAGGTCCGGCTCCAGGTGCGCGTACGGGCCGGCGAAGATGTCGGGCAGCAGGTCCTGGTCCGCGTACAGGGCGCGGGCGTCGCCGCCCTCATGGCCGGTGCGCACGCAGATGTCGTAGAGGTCGTCCCGGTCCTCCGGGCGGTAGGGGCGAATGGCCACCGGTGAGGTCATGCGGGCATCATGGCCCTTTGGGAGCGCTCCCACAACCCCCTGGGCGCGGAGCGCTAAGCTGAACAAAGGGCCCACCGACGCGGCCGAGGGGAGATCGCCATGGCCCCTGGCACCGAGACACCCGCCGTCTCCCGCGGCCCCCACCTGCTCTACGCCGAGGTCTCCCGCGGCACGGGCACCCCCGTCGTCCTGATGCACGGCTTCCCCGACAGCTGCCGTCTCTACGACCGGCTCATGCCGCACCTCAGGGACCACGCGCCCGTCGTCCGCTTCGACTTCCTCGGCTGGGGACGCTCCGACAAGCCGCCCGGCCACCCCTACTGCGTCGCCGAGCAGGAGGCCGACCTCGCCGCCGTCGCGGACTCCCCGGCCACCGGGCTCCGCGACCGCCGGCTGATCCTCGTGGCGCACGACGCCTCGGGCCCGCCCGCGATCGACTGGGCACTCGCCCACCCCGGCCGCGTCGCCCGGCTCGTCCTGCTCAACACCTACTACCACTGGACGCCCTCCCTACGGCGGCCGCCGGCGATCGCGCTCTACTCGACGCCGCTGCTGCGCGCCGGGGCCCGCGCCGTCGCCCGGCGCCGCCCCGACCTGGACCGGCGCCTGTTCGCCTGGCAGGTCGGCTCGTTCATCCGCGACCCCGTGGTGCGCGAGGCCAGCGTGGCGCTCCTGTACGAGGAGTTCCCGGCCGCCCGACCGGCCTTCTGGCGCCTGAACGCCGAACTGCCGCGGGCGATGCTGAGCCGCCGCCGGCGCATCCCGGAACTCCAGGACTTCCAGCCGCGCGTCCGCGTCGTCTTCGGCGCCCGGGACCGCTGGCTGAACGCCCGCGTGGCCCGCCAGTTCGCCGTCCTCTTCCCGCACAGCGAACTGCGGCTCCTCCTGCGGGCCGGCCACTACGTCCAGATCGACGAACCGGCCCTGGTGGCGGGCGCGATCACGGCCGCCTGAAAGGAACTCCTCACAGCTCGCACCACTCGCCCGGATCCCCCACCGCCCCGGTCCGCACGAAGTCACGCACGACGGCCCACGCGCGATCGACGGCGAGGACGAAGTCGCCGCCGAAGGCGGCCAGGTCGTCCATGACGGGGACCTCCACCACGGCATCGCCCCCCACCGTGCCGTCCCCGGCGAGCAGGAACGTCTCCTCGGCGTCACGGAACAGATGGACGACCGCGTGCTCACCCCGAAAGCCCAGGGCCAGCAAGGGAAATCCGCTGCCCGGACGACGGACTTCGAGGTACCCCTCGCCTCGGGAACGCAGCGCGTCGAACCGGTCCTCCAGCTCGGTCGCATGCGAGTTCCTCTCCGCCGCGTCGAACCGCCGTGATTCCCACGCCGTTGCCGCCCACACCACGTTCATTCCTGCGCCTCCGGATTGTGGCAGCCCGCACCCGCGCGAGTGCGCCGGGAAGGAACCCACCCGGGTCGCGGAGCCTTTGGCCATGGATATTCTCGGGCGATGTCGAATCGGTCAGTGGCGGCGGGAGTCGGTCTCGCCGGAGTGATGGCGCACTGCGGCGGAGACCCGGTCGCCGCCGTGGCGCTACTGGTGGGGGCCATGGCCTCCGCACCGGCGGCGCCGGAGCCCTATGCGGCCCTCGCGGAGTTGTGGCGGGACCGGCGCCCGGAGCTGAAGGAGCGCCTCGAAGGGGACGGTTCCCTGCGCTCCGTGCCGGCGCGGGCGTACTTCTTCTTCCTCGACGGGGAGATGGACGACGCCGCGATGGCCCTCGGCTCGGTCACAGGTGTGCGGCCCGACGTGGCGTGGGGTGCCGCGCCCTGGTTCGGCGACGCGCGTTTCCTCGGCGCGGTGAGCGCCGAGGCGCTGGCCGAGGCGTGCCTGCGAAGCCTGGACCACGGCCCCGACCTGGACACCGACGCGATGCGGGAACGGTTCGCGCCCTGGTTCCACGCCCTCGACGTGGTGTCCGAACGGCATCCCGTCCCGGAGTCGCTGGCGGCCATGGCCCGGCTGCCCCGGGCCTGCGGCCGCCACGACCTGGCCTTCGCCCTGTGCGACCGCGCCGATGCCGTCGAGCGGGTCATGTGGACCGAGGTCGCCCGGGCGGCCACCTGGCGCGCGATGGGCGACCTGGACCGGGCCGCGGCCGCCTTCGAGAGCGCCTTGGCCCTGGAGCCCGCCAACTGGTCGCTCCACCTCGACCTGGCGGACGTACGCGCCGAGCAGGGCGACTTCGCCGCGGCCGCGGCCCTCGTCGAACGGGGCCTGGAACACGAGCCCCACGAAATCTCCCTGCGTGCGGCCGGCGCCGCCTACCGCACGCGTCTGTCCGGCTCGTCCGACGACCTGAGGGCCCTGATCGCCCTGGCGCCGGAGCTCGTGAACACCGCCTACCGGAACCTGCTGATCGACTACGCGTGCGCGGGGCCGGAGTTGCCCCCGCCGCTCGTGGCCGAGGCCCGCCGCGTCCGCGGGAGCTGACCCGGCTGCCGGGCAGCCGGGTCGGGCCCCGGCCGGGAGTGCGCCGGGGCCCGGTCCGTCAGCTTGCGGGGCACACCTTCCACGCGAGGTGGTAGGTGGTCCTGATGCTGCCGTCCGTCGAGTCCATCGTCATGAAGCTCGTGGTGCGGGAGGGGTCGGACGTGCCGGCGGCGACCCGCAGTTCGGTGTTGATGTTGAAGTTGCGGAGTTCGCCGCAGGGCGCCCAGACCAGGGCCGCGACGTCGACGCTGTCGGTGGCCTGCCAGTTGTCGTCCAGGGAGCCGCGGAAGGTGTGGCTGATGGCGCTGGTGTCGGGCGAGCCCTGGAAGTAGTAACTGGCCTTCTCCACGCCGGAGGCGCCCCGTTCCAGGTGTGCGAAGCCCCGGTAGTCGGCCGCGGCGATCGCGTAGGTGAAGCCCTGCGGCACGTGCACGTTCAGGTTGAGCTGGCAGTTCTTGCGGAAGTCGGTCGGCTTGGAGCCGACGCCCACCTGGGCCACGTACTGGCTGTACGTGACGGTGAACGCCTCGTTGTCCGGCGAGACGGCCACGGCGGCCGTGCCCGCGGGGCATCCCGAGCCGTTCACGGTGGCGACGTCGATGACGATGCGGTCGGGCGGGGGCGGTGTCGCACCGTTCGGCTCCCAGGCCAGGGGGCTGAGAAGCGATGCGGCGGCGACACCGCTGAGGGTGATCGCACGTAACGTCATTGAGGGGTTTCCTTCCGGTCGTCGAAGGATGGCCGACACCGGGTCCTGCTCCCCGTCCGGTGTCGCGTACACGACACCATGCGTCACAGGACGCGTACAGAATCCCCATGGAATTCCCACAGGAATGGCCGAGCCCCCGTGCCTCTGGCCGGAAGGAACACGTCCGCATCCGGCCGGGCCCCGGCGGCCGGAACTCGCCCCGGCTCAGGGCGGGTTCACGGCCGCCCCACCGTTCCCCCGCGTCACGACCGCACCAGGTCCGCCGCACAGCAAGCGGTACCACTCGCCCGCACCGGCCGGCTCCGGGCCGCTCCCCCGCCGGCCGGCGGGCCGCGCGCTTCCCGCCAGGTACGGCGGTGCGGCCCTGACCGGCGGACGACACCGTGACGTCAGCGGTCCCACACCCCCGCGGCGGCGGCCTCGCGGGCAAAGTCCCGGAAGTCGCGCGGGGCGCGGCCGAGGACCCGCGCGACGTCGTCGGTGAGGTGGGCGTTGCGCCCGTCGAGCAGTTCGCCGAAGAGCTGGGTGAGGAAGCCGACCGTCTCGTCCGGCAGCCCGAGGGCGGCGAGTCGCGGACCGTACGCGCGGGGCGCGACGGCGGTGTAGCGGACGGCGCGGCCGGTGGCGGCAGCGATCTCCGCCGCGGCTTCGGCGAAGGTGAGCAGGCGCGGGCCGGTCACCTCGTAGGTGCGGCCGGTGTGCCCGTCGCCGGTGAGCGCGGCCACCGCGACGTCGGCGATGTCCCGTGCGTCGACGAAGGGTTCGCCGACCGCGCCGGCCGGGAAGACGATCTCGCCGTCGCGGACACCGTCGAGGAACAGGCCCTCGGTGAAGTTCTGGGAGAACCAACTGGCCCGGATCACCGTGCAGTCGACGCCGCCGCCGCGCACGGCGTCCTCGGCCGGCCGGGCGAGGTCCTCGCCGCGGGCGGACAGGAGGACGAGGCGGCGCACTCCGCTCGCGGCGGCGAGCGCGGCGAAGTCGCCGAGCGCGGCGGCGGCTCCCGGGTCGCCGATGTCGGGGTGGTAGGCGAGGTAGGCGAGGCTCGCGCCGTCGAGCACGGCCTCCCAGCCGGCGCGGTCCGCCCAGTCGAAGGGCGGTTCGCCGGAGCGGGAGGCGGTGCGCACCGCGAGGCCGCGGGCGGTCAGCGCCCGGGCGACGTGGCGGCCGGTCTTGCCAGCGCCGCCGAGGACGAGGGCGGTGGGTGCGAGGTCCGATACGGAATTCTGCGTCATGCCCTCAGTGAAGCGGCCGCCCAGTGAGACGCACCATGGCCGATCCGCTCCTCTCCATGCGCGAGCGTCTACGCTGACCCGTATGGACGCACTGACGGGTCTGCTGGACGGACCCCGCGCGCGGGGCGCGTTCCTGCTGCGCATGGTCATGGAACCGCCGTGGTCGGTACGGATCGAGGACCGCACCCCGCTGTGCGTCATGACGGTCGCACGGGGCGGGGCGTGGATCGTGCCCGAGCAGGGCGAAGCGGTACGGCTCGGCCCCGGTGACGTCGCCGTCGCGCGCGGCCCGGCCCCGTACACCGTCGCCGACCGGCCCACGACCGCACCGCTGGCGTGGATCCTGCCCGGCGAGGTGTGCCGCACCGCGGACGGGCACGACCTGGCCGACACCATGGCGCTGGGCGTACGGACCTGGGGCAACCAGGCCGACGGTGCGGACGTCATGCTTGTCGGCACGTACCAGCTGCGCGGCGAGGTCGGCCGCCGCCTGCTCGACGCCCTGCCCCCGCTGCTCGTGCTCCCCGCCGGCGACTGGGAGAGCCCGCTGCCCGCGCTGCTGTCCGAGGAGATCGTCAAGGACGAACCGGGGCAGGAGGCGGTCCTGGACCGGCTGCTGGACCTCCTGCTGATCTCGGTGCTGCGCACCTGGTTCGCCCGGCGCGGGCCGTCGGCCCCCGCCTGGTACCGGGCCTTCGCCGACCCCGTGGTGGGCCGGGCGCTGCGCCTGCTCCAGAACAACCCCGCGCACCCCTGGACGGTGGCCGGGCTGGCCGCCGAGGCCGGTGTCTCCCGGGCGGCACTCGCCCGCCGCTTCGGCGAACTCGTCGGCGAACCCCCGATGGCCTATCTGACCGGCTGGCGTCTCACGCTCGCCGCGGACCTGCTGCGCGAACCGGACGCCACCCTCGGCGCGGTCGCCCGCCGGGTCGGCTACGGCAGCCCCTTCGCGCTGAGCGCCGCCTTCAAGCGGGTGCGCGGGATCAGCCCCCAGGAACACCGCGCCACCGCGGCCCGTACGGAGTGACACTGGAAGGGGCTCCCGAAGGGGTCATGTGTCATGAACGGCTCGATCCGGATGGGACAGGTCTACGGGGTACCGCTGCGGATGCACTGGAGCGTCCCCGTACTCGTCGTGCTGCTCGCGTACGGGCTCGGCCGTGACACCCTGCCCGCGTGGATCCCCGGGCTGTCCGCCGGCGTCTACACCCTGGCGGCCGCCGTGGGCGCGGTCCTGCTGATGGCGAGCCTGCTCGTGCACGAGATCGCGCACGCGAGGACGGCCCTGCGCAAGCACATCTCCGTGCAGGACGTCACCTTGTGGGCGATGGGCGGCATGACGCGCATGGACCGGCCCACCTCGGCGGGCACGGCCTTCCTGGTCGCGGTCAGCGGGCCGCTGGCCAGTCTCGTCATCGGAGGCGTCGCGCTCGGCGCGGGCATCGGCGTGGCGGAGGCGACCCACCGCTCCGTCCCCGGGGCGCTGCTGGTCTGGCTGGGCTGGGCCAACCTGCTCCTCGGCGTCTTCAACCTGCTGCCCGCGGCGCCGCTGGACGGCGGACGGGTGTTCCAGGCACTGCTGTGGTGGCGGACCGGGGACCGCGACCGCGCCGACCGCGCCGCGGGCCGCGGCGGGCAGGTCGTCGGGGTGCTGCTGGTCCTCGGCGGCTGGCTGGCGTTCGCCCGCGGCGTCCCCGGCGGCCTGTGGCTGGCGCTCGTCGGGCTGTTCATGGCCCTCACCGCGGGCGCCGAACGGCAGCGCGCCGTCATCGGCTCCGCCCTGCGCGGCGTACGCCTCGGGGACGCGATGTCCTCCCCGGTGGCCACCGGCTCCGACTGGCTGGCCGTGGACCGCTTCATCGACGAGGTCGCCCTGCGCTCCCGGCACTCGGTGCTGCCGCTGCTCGACTTCGACGGCCGGCTGTCCGGGCTGGTCTCGGTGCGGCGCCTGACCTCCGTGCCGGCCGAGCGCCGCGCCGAGGTGCGGGTCCGCGACGTCGCCGTCCCGCTGTCCCAGGTCACCACCGGCTCCCCGGACGAGCTCGTCAGCGACGCCCTGGAGCACCTGCGGTCCGGCGCCGCGGGCGTGCGCGTGGTGGTCGTGGACGGCGGCCGCCCGGTCGGCATCGTCACCGGCGGCGACATCTCACGGCTGGTGCAGCGCCGGCAGATGGCGGACGGCAGCCGGGCCGCGTGACCGCGCGGGAACCGCGGGGACCGCTGCGCCGGGGCCGCCTCTGGGCGACCATGGAGCCATGCTGCTCGCGGAGATCGCGCGTACGTCCCAGGAGATCGCGGCCACGTCCGCCCGGTCGGAGAAGGTCGCGGCGCTCGCCCGCCTGCTGACGGCCGCCGACCCCGACGAGGCGCCCGTGGTCATCACGTACATCGCGGGGCGGCTTCCGCAGCGCCGCACGGGCGTCGGCTGGAGCACCCTGCGCGAACGCCACGAGCCGGCCGCCGAGCCCCGTCTGACCGTCGCCGAGGTGCACGGCACCCTGGACCGGATCGCCGCGGTGACCGGCAAGGGCGCCACCGCGGAGCGCAAACGCCTCGTGGCGGAGCTGATGGGCGCGGCCACGCGCGAGGAGCAGGCGTTCCTGCTCGGGCTGATCGGCGGGGAACTGCGGCAGGGGGCACTCGACGCCCTGGCCGTCGAAGGGCTCGCGGCCGCCGCCGGAGCACCCGCGGAGGACGTACGGCGGGCGGTCATGCTCGGCGGCTCGCTGGGCGCGGTCGCGCGCTCGGTCCTGGCGGACGGGCCGGACGCCCTGGCCGCGTTCCGTCTGGAGGTCGGGCGCCCGGTGCAGCCGATGCTCGCCCAGACCGCCAAGGACGTGGACGAGGCCCTGGACCGCCTCGGCCCCTGCGCGCTGGAGGAGAAACTCGACGGGATCCGCGTCCAGGTGCACCGCACCGGCCCCGGCGTCCGCGTCTACACCCGCACCCTGGACGAGATCACCGACCGGCTGCCCGAAGTCGTCACCGCCGCCCTGGAATTGGCGGTGGACGAGGCCGTCCTCGACGGCGAGGTCATCTCCTTCGGCGACGACGGCCGCCCGCGCCCCTTCCAGGAGACCTCCTCCCGCGTCGGCTCACGCCTCGACGTCGCCACCGCCCGGGCCGCCCTGCCGGTGGCACCCGTCTTCTTCGACCTCCTGTCCGTCGACGGCCGCGACCTGCTGGACCTGACCACCGCGGAACGCCACGCCGAACTGGCCCGCATCGCCCCCGGCCCCCGCCGCGTCCGGCGCCTGGTCGCGGCCGACCCGGCCGACCCCGCCACCCGCGAGGCGGCACGGGAGTTCGCCACGCAGGTCCTGGAACGCGGCCACGAAGGCGTCGTCGTCAAAGCCCTCGACGCCCCCTACAGCGCGGGGCGGCGCGGCGCCGCGTGGCTCAAGGTGAAACCTGTGCACACCCTGGACCTGGTGGTCCTCGCCGCCGAATGGGGCCACGGCCGCCGCACCGGCAAGCTCTCCAACCTCCACCTCGGCGCCCGGCGCCCCAACGGCACGTTCGCGATGCTCGGCAAGACCTTCAAGGGCCTCACGGACGCGATGCTCGCGTGGCAGACCGAACGCCTGCAGGAGCTCGCCGTCAGCGACGACGGCTGGATCGTCCGCGTCCGCCCCGAGCTCGTCGTCGAGATCGCCTTCGACGGGCTGCAGCGGTCCTCCCGCTATCCCGCGGGGGTCACGCTCCGGTTCGCCCGTGTGCTGCGGTATCGCGAGGACAAGTCCGCCGCGGAGGCGGACACGGTGGACTCCGTCCTGGCCCTCCGGTAACGCCGCGCTGCGCTGGCTGCCTGGGTTTTTCCCCGCCCTCCCGCCCGTGTGCCCGGCGCGGTAAGTGCGGGCCCTGCGCTGCGTGCGTTGTGGAGGTCGGCGCCGCTCCGGAGTCCGTCCTCGGGGCTCGCGGTCTACGCCAACGTGTTGCGCACCGCGGTCTCCGCTCGTCCCCTGCGGGCGGACCCCGGCGCACCCCCTCCCGGGGTCGTTGGGGCGACTTTCGGCCGGTGGGGGTTCAAATGAGCACTTGCAGCGACCCCGGACCGCCTCCTCGCCCACCCACCGGGGATCAGGCGCATGCAACTACGGAGGGGGCGGGGTCGTAGGGGTGGCGTTCTGGACTGTGGAGCATATTTGGGTGCACAACCCGGAGCGATCAATCCGAGTGCCTGAGGCACCTAAATGTGCTGTCCAGAATGGCAGCCCCGGAGGCCCCGAACCCGGCCCCCCAACAACGCGCGTCGGGGCGCCCAGACTTCACAGGGCACACGGGCGGGAGGGCGGGGGAAAAACCTGGCAGGATCAGCCTGCCGAGAGGACGGCCTCGAAGACCGCGTAGGCACGCTCGTCGAAGAGCACGAACCGCACCTCCTCCAGGGCGCCCCGCGCCCCCCGCACCCCCCGCACAGTCTCCAGCGCAATCCGCGCCCCACCCTCCAGCGGCCAGCCGTACACCCCCGTGGAGACCGCCGGGAACGCCACCGTACGGGCGCCCAGCTCGTCCGCCACGCGCAGCGACTCCCGGTAGCACGAGGCCAGCTGCGCCGAGCGGTCCTCCGTGGCCGACCACACCGGGCCGACGGTGTGGATGACCCAGCGGGCGGGCAGCCGCCCCGCGGTGGTGGCGACGGCCTGCCCGGTCGGCAGTCCGCGACCGTAGTGGGAGGCGCGCAGTGCGCGGCACTCCTCCAGGATCTGCGGACCGCCGCGGCGGTGGATCGCGCCGTCGACGCCGCCACCGCCCAGGAGCGAGGAGTTGGCGGCATTGACGACGGCGTCCACAGCCTGTTCGGTGATGTCCCCCTGGACCAGGACGATGTGTGTCATGCCGGTGATCCTGCCACCGCGCGCGGCCCCGCGCCCCGCGTTTTCCGCCGGGCGATCACCAGTCGCAGGGCACCTCGAGGTCGAGCAGCGAGTCGCAGAACTCGGCGGGTTGCTGCGGCCAGCCCGCGTCGTGCCAGTGGGCGATGCGCCAGCCGAGCCGTTTGGGCCACAGGGGCAGGTGCCGCAGGTCCGCGACGGGGACCCAGACCGGGGCGGCGCCCTTCTCCAGGTCGAGGGAGGACCGCGGGCCGATGGTGCCGGCGACCTCGACGAGGAAGTAGTGGCCCGGGTGCGAGCCGCGGTGGACCCGGTCGACACGGGCGATCTCGCGGCCGACGGTGCCGGTGAGCCCGGTCTCCTCGGCGAGCTCGCGCACGACCGCGGCCTGCGGGGTCTCCCCGGGCTCGACGCCGCCGCCGGGTATCTCGTAGTAGTCGCCGCGGCGGTGCCGGTAACGGATCAGCAGCATGTGCCCGTCGCGGATGATCACTGCCCCGGCGCGGGTCCGCTTGGGCGGCCGGCCGACGGGCTCCTCCAGGACGAGCCGGCCCCGCCACCAGGGCGGCCCGTCCCAGGAGCGCAGGATGGCCTCCCACGCGGTCCACGGCGCGAGCGGCAGGTGCAGTGCCTCCTGCCGGGTGAGCAGCCGGGGCGGGGCGGGGGCGGGCAGGGGCGGTGCCGCGGCGCGGAAGTACAGCTCGGTGCCCGCGGTCGCGCGCACCTCCAGGCAGGGTGAGGCGTCGATGCGGGCGTCCACGCCGAGGGCGCTGCGGGCCGCCTCCCGGGCTGCCGCCGCGGGGTTGCCGCGCGGCGGGACGGGTGCCAGGGGCAGGGTCAAGTCGTCGTGCACGGCGAGGTGTTGGTCGTGGAAGAGGATCACTCCTGCACTCAGTGAGGACATCTGGCCGACGCTAGCAGCGCCCGCCGTCACCGACAGCGCGAATATTCCGGAAGGGGGCGGCCTCCTCCGCCCGGCCCCGCCGTCTGGTGATCGGCCCCGCGTCGTCGCACCCTGGAGGGGAGGAGGCGACTGACATGACACGTCCGGTCGGTATTGACCTCGGCACCACCAATTCGGTGGTCTGCGCGCTGGAGGGCGGTGAGCCCACCGTCATCACCAACACCGAGGGAGCGCGGACCACGCCTTCCGTGGTGGCCTTCGGCAAGGGCGGCGAGGTCCTCGTCGGCGAGATCGCCAAGCGCCAGGCCGTGACCAATGTGGAGCGCACGGCGCGCTCGGCCAAGCGGCACATGGGTGACCCCGACTGGCGGTTCCCGGACTCCGGCGAGATCGACGGCAAGCGCTTCACCGCCCAGGAGATCTCGGCGCGGGTGCTGCAGAAGCTGAAGCGGGACGCGGAGTCGTACCTCGGCGAGGACGTGACGGACGCGGTGATCACCGTCCCGGCGTACTTCGACGACGTGCAGCGCACCGCGACCAAGGAGGCCGGCGAGATCGCCGGGCTCAAGGTCCTGCGCATCATCAACGAGCCCACCGCCGCGGCGCTGGCCTACGGCCTGGACAAGGAGAACGACCAGACGATCCTCGTCTTCGACCTGGGCGGCGGCACCTTCGACGTGTCCCTGCTCGACATCGGCGAGGGCGTGGTGGAGGTCAAGGCCACCAACGGCGACACACAGCTGGGCGGCGACGACTGGGACCAGCGCATCGTGGACCATCTCGTCGAGCGCTTCAAGAGCGGCTACGGGCTGGACCTGTCCCAGGACAAAATGGCGTTGCAGCGCCTGCGCGAGGCCGCAGAGCGAGCGAAGATCGAGCTGTCGTCGTCGACCGAGACGACCGTCAACCTGCCCTACATCACGGCGTCCGCCGAGGGTCCGCTGCACCTGGACGAGAAGCTGACCCGCGCCCAGTTCCAGCAGCTGACCGCGGATCTGCTGGAGCGCTGCAAGTCGCCCTTCCACCAGGCGGTGCAGGACGCCCGGATCGACGTCTCCGACGTGGACCACGTGATCCTCGTCGGCGGTTCCACCCGGATGCCGGCGGTGACGGACCTGGTCAAGTCGCTGACGGGCAAGGACCCGCACAAGGGCGTGAACCCGGACGAGGTCGTGGCCATCGGCGCGAGTCTCCAGGCCGGTGTCCTCAAGGGCGAGGTCAAGGACGTGCTGCTGCTCGACGTCACCCCGCTGTCCCTGGGCATCGAGACCAAGGGCGGCATTATGACCAAGCTGATCGAGCGCAACACGACCATCCCGACCAAGCGCTCGGAGATCTTCACCACGGCCGAGGACAACCAGCCGTCGGTGCAGATCCAGGTGTTCCAGGGCGAGCGCGAGATCGCGGCGTACAACAAGAAGCTGGGCGTGTTCGAGCTGACCGGGCTGCCCCCCGCGCCGCGCGGGGTGCCGCAGGTCGAGGTCTCCTTCGACATCGACGCGAACGGCATCATGCACGTGGCGGCGAAGGACCT
This sequence comes from Streptomyces sp. NPDC088733, assembly GCF_044751185.1. Classification (NCBI taxonomy): domain Bacteria; kingdom Bacillati; phylum Actinomycetota; class Actinomycetes; order Kitasatosporales; family Streptomycetaceae; genus Streptomyces; species Streptomyces sp. NPDC088733. The sequence goes on along the minus strand of NZ_JBIVLH010000006.1, from coordinate 351,548 downwards.
GGGGACCGGCACCACGCAGAAGATGACGGTCACGGGCGGCTCCGGGCTGCCGAAGACCGACATCGACCGCATGATGCGCGAGGCCGAGCAGTACGCCGAGGAGGACCACAGGCGCCGCGAGGCCGCCGAGACCCGCAACACCGCGGAGGGCCTGGTCTACTCGACCGAGAAGCTGCTGCGCGACAACCCCGACAAGGTCCCGGCCGATCTGCGGTCCGAGACGGAGGCGGCGGTCGCGGACCTGAAGGAGAAGCTCGCGGCCGAGGGCGACGACACGGCGGCCATCCGCACCTCGACCGAGCGGCTGAGCGCGACGGCGCAGAAGATCGGCACGGCGATGTACGCCCGGGCCCAGGCCGAGTCCGCGGGCGCCGGCCAGGGGGCCGAACCCCCGCCGTCCGCCGCGGGCGACGACGGCGACGGCGACGTGGTGGACGCCGAGATCGTCGACGACGACAAGCGGGAGGGGGGCACGGGATGAACGGCGCCGCCCCGCCGGAGGGGACGGGTGAGCTGCGTGCGCGCCTGGCCGAGCGCACGGCGGACCTCAAGCGGCTGAAGGCGGAGTACGACAACTACCGCAAGCGCGTGCACCGGGACCGCCTGGCGGTGCGCGAGATCGCCGTCGCCAATGTGCTGCGCGGCCTGCTGCCGGTCCTGGACGCGGTGGACCGGGCCAGGGAGCTGGGCGAGGTGACGCAGGGGTTCGGTGCGGTCGTGGAGGTGCTGGAGACCCGGCTCGGCGAGCTGGGCCTGCGGTCCTTCGGCACGCCGGGCGACCCCTTCGACCCGGTGCGGCACGAGGCGGTGGGCACCGCGGGCGGGGCGGAGGGGGAGGGCCCGGTGTGCGCGGAGGTCGTGCGCCCGGGTTACCGGGTCGGCGGGCATCTGCTGCGCCCGGCCGAGGTGGTGGTGGCCAGACCTGCGGCCCGGCGCGCTCAGGTGCACCCTGGAGGCATGGAGACAACCCACAAGGTGGACGTCGCCCCGCTCGCGGAGGACCACCGCTACCGGCGGGTGCACCTCCGCGGCCGTGGCTGGCAGCAGCTGGAGCGCGAGGAGTTCGAGCTGCGGGTGCGCGACGCGTTCCCGGACATCGATGTGTCCGATCCCCAGCAGGTGCACTGGGCCGACCACCCGGGCGAGTGGCCGGACTGGCGGCCGGGCGAGGCCTGACCGCCGGGGGCTCAGGCCGCCGCGAGCAGCGACACCACGCGTTCCACGGCGAAGGCGTAGCCCTGGATGCCGCAGCCGACGATGACACCGTCGGCGCGCTGCGAGAGGTAGCTGTGGTGCCGGAAGGACTCGCGCCGGTGGATGTTGGAGATGTGCACCTCCACCACCGGCAGTCCTTCGCAGACGTTCAGCGCGTCGAGCAGCGCGATCGAGGTGTGCGTATAGGCGGCCCCGTTGATGACGATCCCGCAGTGCCCTTCGCGCGCCTCGTGGATCCAGTCCACGAGCTGCCCCTCGTGGTTGCTCTGGCGGCAGTCGACGGAGCCGCCGTGGCGCGCGGCCGTCGTCGCGCAGAGGGCCTCGACGTCGGCGAGCGTCTCGGGGCCGTAGATCTCCGGCTGCCGTTGCCCGAGCAGGTTGAGGTTGGGACCGTTGAGGACCATGATCGGCGCGTGGGCGAGAGTGCGGGTCATGGCCCTCAGGTCTACCACGTCGTCACCCGAAGGTGACGGCGGCGTCCATTTCCCACACCAGGACTTCCGCGCCCTCGGCGCCGGCGGTCAGCCGCTGGCCCTCGGACCCGGTGACGCGTACGGCGTCGCCCTTCGACAGCAGGCCGGCGCCTTCCAGCGCGACCTCGCCCTTGGCGACGTACACGTGGACGAAGGGCGCGGTCGGCAGCGCGAGGCTCTGGTCCGCGGTCATGCGGGAGGCCCGCAGGGCGGCGTGCTTCTGCGCGATGGAGATGGCGCGCTGGTCGCGGTCGCGGTCCATGCCGGAGGCGACGGTGACCCAGCCGCCGCGGGCGAGTTCGTCGTTGATGTCCAGCTGCTCGTAGCCGGGCTTGATGCCCTGTTCGTCGGGGAAGACCCACATCTGCACGAAGTGGACGGGGTCCTTGTGCTCGGCGCCGCCGGTGATCTTCCAGGAGTCGTTCTTCTCGCTGTGCAGGATGCCGGTGCCGGCGCTCATGCGCTGGGCGAGGCCCGGGTAGATCACGCCGTTGTGGCCCTCGGAGTCCTGGTGGACGAGGCCGCCGTCGAGCACCCAGGTGACGATCTCCATGTCGCGGTGCGGGTGGGTGTCGAAGCCGGTGCCGGGCGCGACGACGTCGTCGTTGGAGACCAGCAGCAGGCCGAAGTGGGTGTTCTTCGGGTCGTAGTGGTGGCTGAAGGAGAAGCAGTGGTGCGAGTCGAGCCAGCCCGCACGGGTGTGGAACCGCTGTCCTGCGCGGCGGACATCCAGCTGGGTGGTCATGGGGGTCTCCTCCTGCGGGGGGCGTGCGTACAGCCGGGCTAACATGTTGAATTCTAAACTATATTCCCTGGATGCCGTAGCTCCGCAGTTTGCGGTAGACCGTCGCACGGGCGATACCGAGCGCCTGCGCGGCGCGCGCCTTGTTGCCGCCGTGGGTGCGCAGCGCGTCCAGGATCGCGTCGCGCTCGGCCCGCTCCAGACTGCCCAGCCGGCGCCCGCCGGCCGCGCCGCGCACGGCGTCCGGCAGTTCGTCGGGGCGGACCGGCGCCGTCAGCCGGCGCCGGTCGGCCAGCTCGCGCACGACCAGCCGCAGCTCCGCCACGTTCCCCGGCCAGCTGTGCCGCTCCAGGACCCGCCTGGCCTCCACCGTCCAGGTCAGCGGCGGATAACCGGGCGCGGGGCGCGGGCTCAGCGCGGCCAGCAGGCCCGGCAGGTCCTCGGGGCGCTCACGCAGCGGCGGCAGTGTCACGGAGCGGGCCGCCAGCCGTCCCAGGAGCCGGTCCACGCACGCGCCGCCCACCGGGTCCCCCGGCGTGGAGGTGGCGGTCAGCGGCATCCGGGGGAAGCGGTCCAGCAGTGCCACCAGCAGTGCGGCGGCGCCCGCGTCCAGCGCCTCCAGGTGCCGGACGAGCACCGGCACCGGGGCGTCCATGGCGGCCAGCCGCTCCACCCACTCGTGCGCGGCCCCCGCGGTGGCCTGGGCCGCGTCGAGCTCGACGGCGTCCGGGCGCACGGCGCGGGCCACGCCGGTCTTGCCGGTGCCGGGCTCACCCGCGATCAGCAGCGTGCCGGGTGAGTGCCCGAGCTGCACGGCACGGGCCGCCGCGGAGCGCCAGGACCCCGAGGCGCCGACGAGCCCCGGCAGCCGCGGGTCCGGCACGACGGGCGGCGGGGTGCCCGCGTCGCCGGTGGGCGTGAGGACCGCCACGGCGCCGATGACCTCGCCGGCGTCCTGCACGGCGCGCAGCCGGGCGGACCAGCCGCCGCCCGGCAGAGGCAGCTCGCAGCCCTCCGCGCGGCCGTCCCTCACCATGCCCCCGGCCCGCCGTTCCAGCAGGTCCAGGGCTTCTTCGGAGAGCCTTCTGGCGGCCTCGGCACTCACGAGCCGCGACCTGCCGTCGGCGGCGACGACCGCACGCGCCTCCGGCCGCTCGCGCAGGTAGGCACCGAGCAGCAGTGCCTCGTGCGGTGTATCGGATTGAGACACGCCGAAAACCTCCCGCGGGATCACCATTCGTTTCGTTGCCATTTCAATTATCCGTCAGGGAGCCGCTTTGATGGAGAGCATCGAAACCGATGTGCTGATCGTGGGGAGCGGGCCCGCCGGGGCGACCGCCGCGCTCGCCCTCAGCACGTACGGAGTCCCCAACGTCGTCGTGACCCGGTACGACCGCCTGTCGGCGACCCCCCGGGCGCACATCACCAATCAGCGCACCATGGAGGTCCTGCGCGACCTGGGCGTCGAGCAGGAGGTGATCGCCAAGGCGACACCCCAGCCGCTGATGGACAACACGGTCTTCTGCACCAGCATCGCGGGCGAGGAGCTGGGCCGCCTGCGCTCCTGGGGCAACGACCCGCTGGTCCAGGCCGCGCACGAACTCGCCAGCCCGACCCGCATGTGCGACATGCCGCAGCATCTCATGGAGCCGGTGCTCGTCGACGCCGCCGTCGCCCGCGGGACCAAGCTGCGCTACGGCACCGTCTACAAGTCCTTCGTGCAGGACGCGGACGGCGTGACCGTGACCGTGCAGGACACCCTGCGCGGCGACGAGTACACCATCCGCGCCAAGTACCTCATCGGCGCCGACGGCGGCCGCAGCCAGGTCGCCGAGGACGCGGGCCTGCCGATGGACGGCAGGATGGGGGTGGCGGGGAGCATCAACATCCTCTTCGACGCCGACCTGTCCCGCTGGACCGCCCACCGGCCGGGCACCCTCTACTGGGTCCTGACCCCCGGGGCGACGGTCGGCGGCATCGGCGCGGGCCTGGTGCGCAACGTCAAGCCGTGGAACGAGTGGCTGATCGTGTGGGGCTACGACGTCGAGGCCGCCCCGCCGGACCTCACCGAGGAGTACGCCCTGTCGGTGGTCCGCCGGCTGATCGGCGACGACGACCTGCCGGTGACGATCCGCTCCAGCTCGTCCTGGACGGTCAACGAGATGTACGCCACGACGTACTCCAGCGGCCGGGTCTTCTGCGCGGGCGACGCCACTCACCGGCACCCGCCGTCCAACGGACTGGGATCCAACACCTCCGTCCAGGACTCCTACAACCTGGCGTGGAAGCTGAAGCTGGTGCTCGACGGCACCGCGGCGCCGTCGCTGCTCGACAGCTACACCGCCGAACGCGCCCCGGTCGGCAAGCAGATCGTCACCCGCGCCAACAAGTCCATCGGCGAGACCGCCCCGGTCTTCGAGGCGCTGGACCTGCTCGCCCCGCAGAGCCCGGAGCAGCTCGTCGCCAACATGGAGGCGCGCAAGGAGGCCTCGCCCGCCGGCGAGAAGCGCCGGCAGCGGCTGCGCGAGGCGATCGACTTCAAGCGCTACGAGTTCAACGCCCACGGCGTCGAGCTCAACCAGCGCTACTCCTCGGCGGCGGTCGTCCCCGACGGCACCGCGGACCCCGGTTTCGACCGGGACCCCGAACTCCACCACCAGCCCAGCAGCCGCCCCGGCGCCAAGCTGCCGCACGCCTGGCTGACCGCGGGCACCCGCGCCCTGTCCACCCTGGACCTGGGCGGCCGCGGACGCTTCACGCTGCTCACGGGCATCGGCGGCGAAACCTGGGTGGCGGCCGCCCGCGCCGTCGGCGCCGAGCTGGGGCTGGACATCGGAACCGCCGTGATCGGCCCCGGGCAGGACTACGAGGACCCCTACGGCGACTGGGCGCGGCTGCGCGAGACCGGCGACACCGGCGTGCTGCTGGTCCGCCCGGACCTGTACGTCGCCTTCCGGCAGACGGGCGGGGCGGGCGACGAGGCCGAGGCACGGTCCGTGCTCGGCGGGGCGCTGCGGCGCATCCTGGGACGGGACTGACAAGGAGCCACGATGGACTTCACCGAAGAGAGCGCGACCCCGGCGGTCGTGGAGAGCTTCGCCGGCACGCCCGATCCGCGGCTGCGCGAGATCCTGGGCAGCCTGACACGCCATCTGCACGACTTCATCCGCGAGGTCGAGCCCACGATGGAGGAGTGGGAGTGGGGAGTCGACTTCCTGACCCGCACCGGGCAGAAGTGCGACGACACACGGCAGGAGTTCATCCTGCTCTCCGACGTCCTCGGCGTGTCGATGCTGGTCGAGACGATCAACCAGCGCAAGGCCGCGGGCACGGCCGGTGAGCCGGTCACCGACTCCACCGTGCTCGGCCCGTTCCACATGGTCGACTCGCCCGAGCGCGGCTTCGGCGACTCGATCGACATGATGGGCACCGGGCAGCCGTGCGTGGTGACCGGGCGGGTGCTGTCGGTGGACGGCACCCCGCTGGCGGGCGCGATGGTGGACGTGTGGCAGGCCGACGGCAACGGCTTCTACGACGTGCAGCAGCCGGGGGCGCAGCCGCAAGGCAACGGGCGCGGGCTGTTCACCACCGACGAGGAGGGGCGCTTCCGCTTCAGCACGGTCGTCCCGGCGCACTACCCGATCCCGACGGACGGCCCGGTCGGCGAACTGCTCGGCGCCACCGAGCGCCATCCGTACCGGCCGGCGCACATCCACTTCATCGCGGCGCACACCGGCTTCCAGCCGGTGACCACGCACATCTTCGTCGAGGACAGCGCGTACCTGGACTCGGACGCGGTGTTCGCGGTGAAGAAGAGCCTGGTGCAGACGTTCACCGAGGTCGACGACGCCGCGCTCGCGGCGGAGTACGGGGTGAAGGCCCCGTTCCGGCTGGCCGGCTTCGACATCGTGCTGCGGCCGTCATGAGCGCCGACGGCCTGGACTTCGTCCACGAGTCCCTGCCGATGCGGGTCGTCTTCCGCGCCGGGTCCGCCACCACCGCCGTCGCCGGCGAGGCGGACCGGCTCGGGCTGACCCGTGTGCTGGTGGTGTCCGGGCGGCACGGCCTGGACACCGCGCGGGCCGTCGCCGACTCGCTCGGCGCGGCCTGCGCGGGTGTCCACCCGGGCGCGGTGATGCACGTCCCGGTGAAGGCGGCCGACGAGGCCGTCGAGGCCGCCCGGGACGTGGACGCGGACGGCCTGGTCGCGGTCGGCGGCGGCTCGGCGGTCGGCCTCGGCAAGGCGGTCGCGCTGCGTACGGGACTGCCGCTGATCGCCGTGCCGACGACGTACTCCGGCTCGGAGATGACGTCGGTGTGGGGACTGACCGAGGACGCCGTCAAGCGCACCGGTCGCGACCCCCGCGTCCTGCCGCGCAGCGTCGTCTACGACCCGGAACTGACGGTGTCGATGCCGCCCGCGCTCTCCGTCACCAGCGGCGTCAACGCGATGGCCCACGCCGTCGAGGCACTGTACGCGCCCGATTCCACGCCCATCGTCTCGCTGATGGCCGAGGAGGGGGTGCGGGCCCTGGCCGGCGCGCTCCCCCGTGTCGTCGCCGACCCGGCCGGTCCCGGGGCCCGCGGCGACGCCCTGTACGGGGCGTGGCTGTGCGGCGCGTGCCTCGGCGCGACGACCATGGGCCTGCATCACAAGCTGGCCCACGTGCTCGGCGGCACCTTCGGCCTCCCGCACTCGGAGACCCACACCGTGCTGCTGCCGTACGTGCTGGCCTTCAACGCCCCCGCCGCGCCCGCGGCTTCGGCGGCGCTCGGTCGCGCCATGGCCACCGACGACCCGGCCGCCGCCCTGCACTCCCTCGGCGGCCGGCTCGGCGCCCCCCGCTCCCTGGCCGAACTCGGCCTCGGCCGGGCGGACATCAACCGCGCCGCGGAGATCGCCACCGCCGCTCCGTACGCCAACCCCCGCCCCGCCCTCGCGGACGACGTCCGCGCGGTCCTCACCGCCGCCTTCGAGGGAGCCCCGCCCGCCGCCCTCTGACCCCGGCCCCGGCGGCCCTCCGCGAATCCGGAAACAAAAGCCGCCGGGGCCTGTCGGGGCCATTCGGAATTGCTGGCGAGAAATCACCCTTGGGAAGGGCCGTCACTCCATGCGCCGCAGCTCACAGGGGCGTACGCGCATTCGGAAAACAAGTGTTTTCGACCCTCAAACGCCATGCCCCGCCACCCCTTCCGCCAGGTAGAAATATCTACCATGGTAAGGCCCATGAGGAATACGGCACCGAAGCAGGCAACGGAATGGCTGGCGGCCGCCGCGGCGGATCCGCGGGCGTGCAAACGCGAGTGGGAGCACGGGGAGAGCGGCACCGCACTGCTGCCCGCGGGACGGTTCTGGGACGTGCTGAGCGTCCCCGAGGATCTCGGACTGCTCGCCCTCGACGCCCTCTTGCGCATGCCGGGGGCGGAGCCGGGCCCGACGCTCGCGGACGCGGCGTCCCATCGGGTGGGCTTCTTCCTGCCCCCGGATCCGGTGAGCAGATGGGTGGGCTCGGGCATCCGGTACGCCGGCGCGGGCGCGTGGATCGCGGTCCCGCCGCCGTACCGGGCGGCGGGGGCGGGGGCGCTGCGGTGGCTCGTGCCACCGGACGGCAACGGGACGCTGCACACCCCTACCGTGGTGGAACTGGCTCTGTTCCAGGCCGCGGTCGCGGCCGACTGTCACCGCTGAGCGGGTCCGGCTCCGGCTCGTCCGCGCCCGTGCGGCGCGGGACCGTCCGCCCCGCGCCCCGCCAGTCGGCGACGAGTTCGGAGTAGATCGGCGGGTCCAGCCAGTACGCGCCGGTGAGTTCGGCGTAGGTGAGGTGATGGTCGGCGTGGCCGGCGATCAGGCACCCGCGGGCAGCGATGGATGTGCTCTCCATGTCCCCATGCAACGCAGCGCATACGCCGGTGGTACGTCCCAGCCCCGCCGCGCCACTGGATCGGGTGAGCACGCCCCCCTCGTTCGAGGGCGTGTCATTGTCGTTTCAGCGGCTGGTCGGATGATCGCCCTTCCGTCGCCTCCCCCGGCACCGCGCCACTCGCTGCGCCCCGTGGTGACCGGCGGGTAACATCGGCTCCGGACCACCGATTCGAGGGGAGCCGCTCGCGTGACGTGGATGCTGTACGGAGCCACCGGGTACACCGGACGCCTGATCGCGCGGGAAGCCGTGGCCCGGGGGGAACGCCCGGTGCTGGCCGGACGCAGCGCCACCGCGCTGGAGCCCCTGGCGTCGGAACTCGGGCTGCCGTACCGGGTGGTGGGCCTCGGTGACGCCGCCGGTCTCCGCGAGGCCCTGACCGGGATGGCATCGGTCGCACACTGCGCCGGCCCCTTCTCGGCGACGGCGCTGCCGATGGTGGAGGCGTGCCTGGTCACCGGGACGCACTATCTCGACATCACCGGCGAGATCGACGTGCTGGAGCGGCTGCACGCGCTCGGCGACCGCGCCCGCGCGGCCGGGGTGACGCTGCTGCCCGGCGCGGGCTTCGACGTCGTGCCGACCGACTGCCTGGCGGCGACCGTGGCGGCCGCGCTGCCCGGTGCGACCCACCTGGACCTGGCGTTCCTCGCCGGGGGTGGGGCCAGTCCCGGCACCGCCCGCTCCGCACTGGAGGCGCTGGACAACGGGGCGGGCGGCCGGGCCAGGATCGACGGCGTGATCCGCGACGTACCGCTGGGCCGGCACCGCGTCACGGCCTCCTTCCGCACCGGCGACCGTCCGGTGGCGAGTGTCGCGTGGGGCGATGTGAGCACGGCGTACCACTCGACGGGCATCCCGAACATCTCGACCTACACGTGGCTGCCGGCCGCTCCGCTGGTGGACCGGCTGCTGGCGGTCGGGCCGGTGCGGCGTGCTGCCCGCGCCGGGATCGACCGCTTCGTGCGCGGCCCGGGCGAACGGGCGCTGGCCCGTACCCGCTCTCAGGTGTGGGCGCGCGCCCGCGATCCGCGCGGCGGCGAGGCCCAGGCGGCGCTGTCCACGCCCAACGGTTATGCCCTGACGGTGGATTCGGTGCTGCGGATCGTGCCGCGGCTGCCGGATCTGCCGCGCGGCACGCACACCCCCTCCTCCGCCCTGGGCGCCGATTTCGTCCTGGAACTGGACGGTGTGCGGCGCAACGGGCCGCACATCGGTTGAACGACAGCCGGTTCCGCCGCCGGGCGAACGTCCTGCCGTCCGCCACCCCGGCGGCGAACTTGCCATGTACCGTTCAATAGTTCGTCATGTGCGACGCACGTCCCCCCTTGATCTACGCGCGCAGAATCAGTCCGCACCGCCTCTCTGAACACCCCCACACAGGAGGTTCTGCAGGATGCCCCGATCTGCCCCCACCCGCCGGCTCACCGCGTCCGCCGCGGTCCTCGGCGCGCTGCTCACGGCCACCGCCCTGCAGGCGGCCGCCCCCACCGCCGTCCACGCGGCCACCCCGCACCGCGTCCTGTTCGACAACGCCCACGCCGAGACGGCCGGCAACGCCGACTGGGTCATCAGCACCAGCCAGCCCGACCCGCTCGGCCAGGACGCCACCCCCTCGGCGGAAACCGACTGGACCGGCGCCCTGTCCTCCTGGGGCGTGGCCCTGCAGCGGACCGGCGCCTACTCCCTGAAGACCCTGCCGTCGGGCGGCACCATCACCTACGGCACGTCCAGCGCCACGGACCTGAAGAACTTCGACACCTTCGTGCTGCCCGAGCCGAACGTGCTGCTCACCGCCGCCGAGAAGACCGCCGTGATGAAGTTCGTGCAGGCCGGCGGCGGGCTCTTCCTCATCTCCGACCACACCGGCGCCGACCGCAACAACGACGGCGAGGACGCGGTCGAGGTCATCAACGACCTGATGGGCAACAACTCCGTCGACAGCACCGACCCGTTCGGCTTCTCCGTCGACACGCTCAGCATCGGCTCGGACTACCCGAAGGCCGTCAGCGACAGCACCAACGCCGTGCTGCACGGTTCCTTCGGCACCGTCACCAAGAGCCTGATCGCCAGCGGCACCACCGCCACCCTGAAGCCCGCCGACAACTCCTCCGTCAAGGGCCTGCTCTACCGCACCGGCTACTCCGGCAACACCGGCGCCTTCTTCGCCACCAGCACCTTCGGCAGCGGCCGGGTCGCCTTCTGGGGCGACAGCTCGCCCATCGACGACGGCACCGGCGCCTCCGGAAACACCCTCTACGACGGCTGGAACGACTCCGGCGCCACCAACGCCGCGCTCGCCCTGAACGCCACCGAGTGGCTCTCGGGCGCGACCGGCAGCGGGGGCGGGGGCGGCGGCACCTGCACCGCCGCCCAACTGCTCGGCAACCCGGGCTTCGAGTCGGGCAGCACCGCCTGGACGGCCTCCAGCGGTGTCATCACCAACTCGGCGGACCAGGCGGCCCGCACCGGCTCCTACAAGGCGTGGCTCGACGGCTACGGTTCCGCGCACACCGACACCCTCGCCCAGACGGTGACGATCCCCGCGGCCTGCACCTCGGCCACGTTCAGCTTCTACCTGCACGTGGACACCGACGAGACCACCACGACCACGGCCTACGACAAGCTGACCGCGGCCGCCGGCTCCACCACCCTGGGCACCTGGTCCAACCTGGACGCCGGCTCCGGCTGGGCGCTCAAGAGCTTCAGCCTCGCCGGCTTCGCGGGCCAGACGGTGACGCTCAGGTTCACCGGCACCGAGGGCTCGCAGATCCCGACGTCCTTCGTCATCGACGACACCGCGCTCACCGTGAGGTGATCGCCGCGGCACCCGGCTGGGCGGCGGCGGCAGCGGCCGCTGCCGCCCAGTCCTCCAGACCTGCGACGAACTCCCCAGCCCGGTCGGGCCAGTTGAGAACCGACAGCGCCGCCGCGTGCCCCCGCGCGCCCATCAGGCCGCGCAGCTCCGCGTCGGTGCGCAGCCGCCGCACGGCCTCCGCCGCCGCGGCGGGGTCCTCGTAGGGCACGAGGATCCCGCAGTCGTGCTCCTTGACCAGATCGGCAGCGAGCGGGTTGGGGGTGCTGACGACGGGGATGCCGTACGCCATGTACTCCACGACCTTGGTCGGCCGGGAATGGCGGTAATTGGCCTCGTCACGCAGCAGGGACATCCCGGCGAGCGCTCCGCGCAGCCGGCCGAGCGCCTCGTCGTTGGGCAGGAAACCGTGCCAGCGCAGCACGCCGTCGCGGTCGGCGGCGGACAGTAAAGCCCGAACGTCGCCGTCGGCGGCGCCGATCACCTCGACCTTGACCTCAGGGGCCAGCAGCCGTGCCATGGCGATGAGTTCCTCGGTGCCCCGGGCACGGGACAGCTGCCCGAGGTAGACCACCCGGTCGTCGCCCGGGGGCACCGGGTTGCCCGGCGGCACCGTCACCAGGTTGGGCACGACGGGGTGGATGCGCCGGAACCTCTCCTGGTAGGCGTCCTCGGCGAGCAGCAGGTGCAGATGCCGTTCGGCGATCCGCTCCGCGGCGCGCACCGCGAGCCGCACCGGCGGGCGCAGCAGCTTCGGCACCCAGCCCTTCATCGCGATCGCCGCCGCCGTGTCCTCGTGCACGTCCCAGACCACGGCGGGCCGCCGGGCGCCGATGCGCCGCCAGTGCCGCAGCGCACCGGGCAGGGCGAGCAGCAGCTCCGGGTCGTGCAGCAGGACGACGTCCGCCGCGGGTCCGCGCGCGTCGAGCATCCGGCGCGCGGCCCGCACCGCGGCGCGCCGGTCGCGCCCCATGGCGCGCGGCAGATCGACCGCTTCCACGTCGGGCCGTGGCGTCACGCCCCGCGCGCTGAAGGGCGCGGCGTACGTGACGGTGTGCCCGCGGTCGAGGAGCGCCGCGATCTGCCTGTGCATTATCCGGGCGTCCTCGGGGTGGTGCACGATGGTCACCACAAGAACGTGCATCACAGCACCTCGACGTCGGGCCGGTTCACGCGTCCGCGCGTGTCGAACAGCAGGCGCGCCCGATCGGCGATGTCCTGCAGGTCGTACGCGCTGTGGTCCTGGAGAAGGATGGTCAGGTCGTGCTCAGCCAGGGCGGAGGGCAGGTCCCCGGCCGGTGCCACCGGCTTGCCGTCGACGGTCCAGCTGTCCACGTACGGGTCGTCATAGCTCACATGGGCGCCGAGCTTGCGCAGCAGCCGGGCGATGGGGATCGCCGGGGTCTCCCGCTGGTCGGCGATGTCGGGCTTGTAGGTGACGCCGAGCAGCAGCACCCGTGAGCCGTTCACGGGCTTGCCCGCCTCGTTGAGAAGGTCCTGCGAACGGCGCACCACGTACTCGGGCATGCGGTGGTTGATCTCCCTGGCGAGCTCGACGAAGCGGAACTCGTAGCCGAGGGTGCGGACCTTGTAGGAAAGGTAGTTCGGGTCGATGGGGATGCAGTGGCCGCCGACGCCGGCGCCGGGCCGGAAGGCCTGGAAGCCGAACGGCTTGGTCGCCGCGCAGTCGATGGCGTTCCAGATGTCGACGTCGAGTTCGCGGCAGAGCACCGCCAGCTCGTTGACCAGCGCGATGTTGACGTGCCGGTAGGTGTTCTCCAGCAGCTTGGCCATCTCGGCCTCGCGGGTGCCCTTGGCCTGGACGACGGTGTCGACCAGCTTGCTGTAGAAGGCGACGGCGCGCTCCGCGCACTCCGGGGTGTGCCCGCCCACGATCTTGGGGGTCTCGCGCAGGCCGTACTTCTTGTTGCCCGGGTCGATGCGCTCGGGTGAGAAGGCGAGCGCGAAGTCCACTCCCGCGCGAAGTCCCGAGCGTTCCAGGATGGGCCGCAGGACCTCGTCCGTGGTGCCCGGGTAGGTCGTCGACTCCAGGACGACCAGCATCCCGGGCCGCAGGCGGGCCGCGATGGCCTCACCGGCGCCGGTGACGGCGGTGAGGTCGGGCCCGCCGTCGGCGGACAGCGGGGTCGGGACGCAGATGATGACCGTCTGGGCCTCCGAGAGGCTGTCCGGCGCGGTGCTGGCGGTGAAACCCGCCGCCAGCATCCGCTCCAGATCGAGGTCGGAGACATCGTCCACGTGGGAACGGCCGGCGTTGAGCCCGTCCACCACTCTGGCGTCGAGGTCGTGCCCCACCACACTGAGTCCCACTGCCGTGGCTTCGCGGGCGAGAGGAAGTCCCACGTATCCGAGGCCTACAACTGCGAGGTCCACCGTCATTTGCCGCACCATCCCGAGCGCTATGAGGCGCCCAGCCTCCGGTAGGCGTCGCGCGTCCGCCCGGCGATATGTGCCCAGGTACGATCACTAGCCACTCGGGTGCGGGCAGCCTCACCCATGATCCGTCGTAGTTTCGCACTATAGAGCAATACTTCGAGCGTTTCTGCCCACGCGTAAGGATCGTCTGATGAAATTAGTTTTCCGTTCACTTCGTCTTCGACGAGTTCGCCCATGGCCTTGAGATCACTTGCAGCAACAGGAAGACCACTCGCCATCGCCTCGACCGGTTTCAGTGGGGTCACCAATTGACATACCCGATCGGGCGTCCGCGGAACAGCGAAAACGTCCAATACCGCGTGATACGACCGCACCTCCGAGTAAGGTACGCGGCCGGTGAAAATCGCGCTGTCGCCGAGGCCCAACTCGGCCGCCTGCCGCTCGAGCGCCGGGCGCAACGGTCCGTCACCGACGATGAGCAGGCGCAGGGGCACGCCCCGGCGCCGCAGTTCGGCGCCCGCTGCCAGCAGGGTGCCGATGCCCTCGTGCGGGGTGAGCGTGGAGACCGTGCCGACGACGAATTCGTCCGGGGCGATACCCAGCCGGGCACGCAGCGGACCCGCGTCCGGAAGCGGTTCCAGAAAGACGTCGTCCACGGCGTTCGGCACAACGAGAATCCGCTCCTCGGGAACTCCGCGCGAGACGATCTCCTCCTTCATGGCCTCACCGAGGGTGAACACCATGTCGGCCTCGCGCATGCAGTGCGTCTCCAGCGCCCGCCGCTCGCGGAAGGACGCGGAGTCCGGGCTACGGCCGGGCCCCTGGGTCAGCCAGGTCTCCTCCAGGAAGCCGCGCACCTCGTACACGACGGGGAGTCCGAACGACTCGCGCAACGCCAGCGCCACTCGGCCGTTCGGGTGGTCGGTGGCCGCGTGGAGCACCGACGGGCGCAGCTGTTCGACCAGACGGGCGGCCAGTTCCGCGTTGCGGGCCAGAACGGCACCGGGTGCCGCCGGCATGGTCGCGGGCAGCAGCCGGTGGTAGGGCACCCCGTCCACCACCTGCGTGGGCCGGCCGTCCCACACACCCTGCGCCACCGGGAAGCCCAGCCGGGTGACCACCTGCGGGTCGAGCCCGGCCTGTCGCTGGGCGCGCGCGATCGCGTGGGTGCGTACGGTGTACCCGGCGTTCCGGTACGGCAGCGAGTTGGTGACCAGGTGCAGCACACGCCCCGGTACCGGGGTCCCCGGAGTACCGCGCGGCGCGAGCACCGCGGTCGGTCCGTAGGCATCACCCCCTGCACCACGGACCCGGTGCGGATCACGAGCCGGGAGCCGGGACAGGGCCCAGCCGGCGGGACGGCGGACCGGGCCCGGCGCAAGGCGCAGGGCGAGGCCGGCAGCCCGCACCGGATCGCTACGAAGATGACGGGCCGCTACGGAAGCGGCAAGAATCAAGGCACGCACAGTACGACGTCGCACAAGTCCACCCTACGCACCTCCACCCAACAGGAGTCACCGTGCTCGGCTCGGTAGTCCATGTAGTCGGCGCCAGGCCGAACTTCGTCAAGGCCGCCCCCGTGGTCGCCGCGTTGCGGGCAGCGGGTCAGCCGCAGTCCGTCGTGCACACGGGGCAGCACTACGACGAGCGCATGTCGGACATCTTCTTCCGGGAACTCGGCCTGCCCGAGCCGGATGTGGACCTCGGCGTCGGCTCCGGCAGCCACGCGCGGCAGACCGCCGCGCTGCTGGTCGCGCTGGAGGACGAGCTGTCCGCCCGCTCCCCCGCACTCGTCACCGTCTACGGTGACGTGAACTCCACGCTCGCGGCGGCGCTCGTCGCGTCGAAGCTGGGACTGCCGGTCGCCCACGTCGAGTCGGGGCTCCGCAGCTTCGACATGACCATGCCGGAGGAGGTCAACCGGCGGGTGACCGACCAGCTGTCCGACCTGCTCTTCGTCACCAGCCCCGAGGGCGTCGGCCATCTCGCCAACGAGGGTGTGGACCCGGCACGGGTGCACTTCGTGGGCAACCCCATGATCGACACCCTCATGTCCCACCTGCCGCGCTTCGACCCCGAGGCGGCCCGCGCCGCGCACGGACTGTCCGAACGCTACGGCGTGGTGACCCTGCACCGTCCGGCCAACGTCGACGACCCGGCCGCGGCGGCCGCCGCCGTGCAGGCACTGCGCGGCGCCGCCGAGCAGCTGGAGCTGGTGATCCCGCTGCACCCGCGCGGACGCGCCGCCCTGGAGGCGGCGGGCCTGGCCGGGGCGCCGGGCGTGCGGATCGTCGAACCGCTCGGATACCTCGACTTCATGGGCCTGCTGCGCGGCGCCACCGCCGTCATCACCGACTCCGGCGGCGTGCAGGAGGAGACGACCGTACTCGGCGTGCCGTGCCTGACGCTGCGCCCCAACACCGAGCGCCCGGTGACCGTCACCCACGGCACCAACCGGCTGGTGGACCCCGACAGCCTGGTGCCCGCGCTGCTCAAGGTGCTGAACGGCGGGCTGGCCGCCCCGGAGGGGCCGCCCCTGTGGGACGGCCGCTCGGGCGAGCGCATCGCCAGGATCATGACCGAATGGCTGGAGCACCATGTCTGATCCGTCGGGGCAGAAGACCCGGGACTACTGGGAGAACCGCCACCGGCGCCACGACGAGTTGGCCTCCAGCGGGCACATCGGCCTGGAACGCGCGGGCAACGAGGTCTTCTACGCCGTCCGCCTGGCCGAGCTGCTGCGCCACACCGGCGACGCCGGCAACGGCACCGACCCCTTGTTCGTGCTCGACGCCGGCTGCGGCAAGGGGTGGTTCGCCCGCGCCCTGAGCCGCTGCGGCCACCGCGTCGACGCCTTCGACGCCAGCCCCGAGGCCGTCGAGCAGGCCCGCGCACTCGGCGGCGGCCCGCGCTACGCGGTCTCGCAGCTCGACGCGTGGCGCAGCCCGTGGCTGTACGACGTGGTGCTCGGCGTCGATGTGCTCTTCCACGTCATGGACGACGCGCTCTGGGAGTCGTCCCTGATCAACCTCGCCTCCCTGGTGCGCCTGACCGGCCGTCTCATCGTCTCCGACGAGGACGCGCCGGTCCGGACGCCCCGGGGCGACTACATCCTGCACCGCCCCGCGGCCGAGTACCGGGCCGTCGTGGAACCGCTGGGCCTGCGCCACACGGGTTTCACGCCGTACGGTTTCCGGGAGAACCGGGTCGGTTTCCATGTCTTCACGAGGACCTCCTGATGCGCCTGCTCGATCTGCTCCACCCGCACCTTGACGGCGTGACCGAGATCGTCGACGCGACCGGCGGCGGCATTCCCCTCGAGCCGTATCTGCACCTGCCCGAGGGCATCGGCCTCACCCGCTCCGGCCCGGACGACCGGGAACCGGTCGGCGAGGGACAGCTCCTCCTGCTGTCGTACGGCCCGGATCCCGCGCGGCACGGAAACGAAGAAGCGTTCACGGCCGCACTCGGCCGGATGCGGCCCGGCGGCCGCGGCCTCGTCGTCTTCGGCCACACCACGACCGAACTGCCCTACCACCGGCTGCTGGACGGGCTGGTCGCCCACCGCTGCCAGGTGCTGCGCGCCGCCGGGCTGGGCTACGTCCACCTGCACGGCGGCGCCGTCTTCGCGTGCACCGACAGCCTGCTGCCGCTCCACGACGGTGCGGGCCGCCCGGTGCCCGGCGAGGGCGACGGCAACGCCACCGCGCTGCGCATCGCCGGCGAGTACGTCCTGACCGACTTCGTCTCACGCGCCCAGCGCGACCGGCTGCTCGACCTGGAACGGCGCCACGAGGAGGACAGCCGGGCCCTGGAGACGCTGCGCGACGAGAGCGGCGCGGACCGGGCGGTCGCCGCGGTCCGCGAACGCGACCAGATCGCCGCGGCGCTGCGCCAGGCCCGGGACCGGGTCGGCGTGCTGGAGGCCCGGGTCGCCATGCTCCAGGGCTCCACCTCGCTGCGGGTCGGCCAGGTGCTGATCTCCGCGGCCCGCTCCCCGCTGCGCGGCTCGGCACGGCTGCCGCGCGAGCTGTACGGGATGTGGCGCGGGCGCAGCAAGAGCGGCGGGCCGGTCGCGGCCCGGCCGAAGACGGGTGCCTCCGCGCTGGCCGAGGCCGCCGCGGCCGACGGGGACCGGCTGCACCTCGCGCACCGCGCCTTCTCCGCGGGGCCCCGGGACCGCCTGGTCGTCGCCGGTGTGCTCAACGCGGCGACGGCGGCCGACTTCGCCCATGACGCGGTCGTCAACCGCGCGCTGCCGCACGACGCCACGCTCGTCGCGGAGCGCACGGACCCCGACGTGCTGGTCGTGCAGCTCAGCGCCTGCACGGGCCCCGGCCCGTGGACGCACACCGGCACCGGACTCGCGCCCGACCTGGACCGGCGGCTCGCCGAGCTGCTCTCGACCGCGCGCGCCGCGGGCCGCCCGACCGTCCTGTGGCGCGACGGTCCCGCGTCGGGCGCCCCGGGGCTGTCCCGCTTCCCCTGGGACGCCGTCATCGACGGCGACACCGGCGTGCAGCCGGCCCGGCTGGACCTGGCGACCACGGAACGGGCCGACCTGCGGGAGATCTTCGCCGCCCGGGCCACCCGGGTCCGGCTGTCGCAGCTCGCCCGGATCGCCGGCGCCGTCGACCCGCTGGACGGCCGGCGCATCGCCGTGCTCGCCGACCCGCGTGACGGCGAGGAGATCTCCCGGCTCATCGGGCAGGTCCTGGCGCAGCTCCACCGGCCCGCCGAGGTGCTGGTTCCCACGCCCGGCACGGAACTGGCGGAACTCACCGCCGGCGGTGTCACCGTACGGGCCTCCGGCGACGGGCCGACCACGCCCTGGGTCGCCGACTGGACCGACCTCGGCGAGGAACGCGAGGCGGCCCACCTTCTCGACCTGATGTGCGCCCAGGAGTGCTCCGGCGCCGACGCGGTCGGCTACAGCGCCGACGGCTCGGGGTTCGTGCCGCAGGTCAACGGGTTCCGGCCCGCACTCGTCCGCAAGTCACTGTGGCGCGCCCCGGAGGGCGCGGCACGGCTGTTCACGATCCGCCAGGAGGACGCACGATGACGGCGCCGCGCACGATTCGCGCGATGGTCTACGGGGACGTGGACCTCAATCTCATCGACGGCTCCGCGGTCTGGGCGCAGTCGATGGTGCAGGCCCTGTCGCTGGCGGGGTGCGAGGTCCGGCTGGTCCTCAAGGCACCGGTGCGCACCGGGCGGCTGGTCGACCCGCTCGCGGCTCTGCCGGGTGTCACCGTCGTGACGACCGACCGGGTGCTCTCCCCCGTCCAGGCCTCGCGGAAGCTGCGTGCCCTGGACGAGGAGCAGCCCTGCGACCTGCTGGTGCTGCGCGGCCGCCGGGCGGTCACCCAGATCGTGGCGGACGGCGACTTCGACGGGCGGATCTGGGCGTACCTGACCGACATCCCGCAGTCGGCGGCGGAGATGACCGCCGAGGCCGCCCAGGACCTGGCCCGGATCGCCGAGGCCTCGCAGCAGTTGCTGTGCCAGACCGAGGAACTGCGCTGCTTCATCGAGGCGTACGTGCCCGAGGCCTGCGGCAAGTGCGTGCTCTACCCGCCGAGCGTGCCGCTGCCCGACTTCGACCTGCAGGAGCACCAGGCGGCGGGTGACCCCGTACGCATGGTCTACACGGGCAAGTTCGCGCCGCGCTGGAACACCCTGGAGATGACGGAGCTGCCGCGCGCGCTCGCCGCGCGCGGTGTGCGGGCCGAGCTCCACACGGTGGGCGACAAGATCCATGAGGACCCGCTGCACCCGGAGTTCCACGACCGCATGGAGCGCGCGCTCGGCACCACCCCGGGCGTGGTGCACCACGGCGGCATGCCCCGCCAGGAGGCGATGCGGATCGCGGCGGGCTGCGACGTGGGGCTCGGCTGGCGCCACCCGGATCTGGACGCGAGCCTCGAACTGTCCACGAAGGTGCTGGAGTTCGGCACCCTGGGGCTGCCGGTGGTGCTCAACCGCACACCCGCGCACGAGGCACTGCTCGGTGCCGACTACCCGCTCTTCGTCCCCGGCCGCGGGACCCTGGAGGACGCGGCGGAGGCGGTGGCCGTCGCCGCCGGCTCCAAGGAGGCCTACCGGCTGGCGGCGAAGCGCTGCCAGGAGGCCGCGGCGCACTTCTCGCTGGAACGGGCCGCCGAGCGGCTGCGCGGTCACCTCGACCGGGCCTTCCCCCCGGAGCCGGCGGGACTCGGGAAGCGCACGCGGCCACTGCGCGTCGTGGTGGCCAGCCACGACCTGAAGTTCTTCACCCGGCTGCTCGACCACTTCCAGGCACTGCCCGGGGTCGAGGTGCGCATCGACGCGTGGCCCGCGCTGGCCAAGCACGATGTGGCGGTCAGCCGTGAACTGGCCGCCTGGGCCGATGTCGTGGTCGTGGAATGGTGCGGCCCGGCGGCCATCTGGTACAGCCACAACAAGCGGCGCGGCTCCCGGCTGCTGGTCCGGCTGCACCGCTTCGAGCTGTACGCGGGCTACCCCGACAAGGTCGACATCGACGCCGTCGACCAGATCGTCTGCGTCAGCCCGCACTACAGCGAGCTGACCCGCGAGCGCACCGGCTGGCCGGCCGAGAAGATCGTGACGATCCCCAACTGGGTGGACGACCGCCAGCTCGACCGTCCCAAGTCCGCCGACGCCCGCTACCGCCTGGGCATGATCGGCATCGCCCCCGCCCGCAAGCGGCTGGACCTGGGGCTGGACGTGCTGGAGGCACTGCGCGCGCGGGACCCGCGCTGGCAGCTGTCGGTGAAGTCCAAGATGCCGTGGGACTACTGGTGGATCTGGAACAAGCCTGAGGAGCGCACGCACTACGACGCGATCCTGCGCCGGGTGCAGTCCGCTCCGCTGCTGGAGGACGCGGTCGTCTTCGACAGTTTCGGCGCCGACGTGGCCAGTTGGCTGCGGCGGATCGGCTTCGTGCTCTCCACGAGCGACGACGAGAGCTTCCACCTGGCCCCGGCCGAGGGAATGGCCTCCGGCGCCGTCCCGGCACTGCTGCCCTGGCCGGGCGCGGACACGATCTACGACCGCCGGTGGATCCACGATTCCCCCGAGGCGATGGCGGATGCGATCCACACCCTGGTCGAGGACGGCTGGGAGGCCGAGGCCGGGCACGCGCGCGGCTGGCTCCGGGAGTCCTTCGGCCTGGACAAGGTCCGCGCCGCGTGGACCGAGCTGCTCACCGGCTCCGCGGCACACTGAGCGGCCGAGCCGCGGGACGGGCGATCACCCGTCCCGCGGCCGGACCGTGGCCGTCCCGGACGGCACGGGACGCCTCACTCCTGACATGTCCGGCGGGGACTGTCCACCCGCCACCTGTCAAAGGTGACATGTTACGATGCGCGGCATGAGCCTGCGCCATGCCGTCCTCGGGCTGCTCACCGAGCGCCCGGCCAGCGGGTACGACCTGCTCGGAAGGTTCCAGACGTCACTGGTCAACGTCTGGCCCGCGACCCAGAGCCAGCTGTACACCGAGCTGAACCGGCTCGCCGACGCCGGGCTGGTCGCCGTCACCGCCGAGGGCCCGCGCGGCCGCAAGGAGTACACGCTCACCGACGAGGGCCGCCGGGAACTGCTGCACTGGCTCGTCGAGGTGGAACCGCAGCGCGTCCGCCGCAGCGACGGACTGCTGCGCGTGTTCTTCCTCAACCAGGTCGCCCCGGAGCAGGCCAGGACGTACGTGGAGCGCGAGGGCACGACCGCGGTCGCGTACCACCAGGAACTGGCCGAACTGGAACGCACCGTCGACTGGGACGAGGGCGACCTCTCCTTCTACGGCCGGCTCGCCCTGGAATGGGGGCTGCGCTTCACCCGCATGCAGGAGGAGTGGGCCCAGTGGGCGTCCGAACGTATCGCCGAGCGCACGTCCGAACGGCCGCCACAGCCGTAACATGGCGCACCGGGCGGTCTATTGGAGGTGCACATGACCACGGATGAGGCGCTGTACGACATCCTCGTCGTCGGCGGTTCGGGAGTGGACACGGTGGTGCGGGTCGACAGCCTGCCCGTGCCGGCCGCGGACTCCCTCGGTGTGCCGCCGATCCTGGAGTGGCCGGGGCAGACCGGTGGCAATGTGGCGCTCGGCTGCCGCGCGCTCGGGATGACGGTGAAGTTCCTCGACTTCACCGGCGACGACTGGCTCGGCGGCCTGGTCCGCGAGCGCCTCACCAAGGGCGACGTGGACTTCGAGGCACTGATCTCACCGGCGGGCACCCGCCGGGCGGTGAACCTGGTGGACACCACCGGGCGCCGTATGTCCTTCTACGACGGCCGTGACCCCGCGGACCTGCGGATGCCCCGCGACTTCTACCTCCCGCACCTGCGGCGCGCCCGGCACGTGCATCTGTCGATCTCGCACTTCACCCGCTTCCTGTACGACGACATCGAGGCGCTGGGCCTGCCCGTCTCCACCGATCTGCACGACTGGGACGGACTCGCTGAGCACCAGCGGGAGTTCGCCCGCCGCTCCGACCTGGTGTTCCTCAGCGCGGCGGGCTCGGGCGAGCGCATCGCGGACGTCATGCGCGGCATCCTGCGCGACGGACGCGCCACGGCGGTTGTCGCCACCGCCGGCGCCGGGGGCGCCTACCTCCTGGCGCGCGACGGCGGACGGACCCCGCGGCACATCCCCGCCGTGCCCCCGCCCGGCCCCGTGCGGGACTCCAACGGCGCGGGCGACGCCTTCGTCTGCGGCTTCCTGTACGGAAGGGCGCGCGGCCTGGACTTCGCCGAGAGTGCCCGGCTCGGCGCGGTCGCCGGCGCGCACGCCTGCGCCACGGAGGGCAATGCCGCCCTCGTGGACGCGGAGACCCTGGACGCTCAGGTCTCCCGTTCCGGTATGTAGTCCGCCTCCTCCAGGCCGAAGGTCCAGGCGACGCCCTCCCGCGCGGTCCGGGTCCGCGGCGGCACCCGCAGCCAGTACGTGCGGTGGGTGCCGTCCGGCTCCGGCGTGGAGTTGACGACCTCGACCATCACGAGCGGTTCGTCCCCCACCAGCTCGATCCGCCACAGCACGCCGGCCGCGTCGCGCTGCACCGGCTGCGCCCCGGACTCCTCCAAGTAGCGGTCGTAGCCGTAGAACTCCAGCATCACCCGGCGCAGCTCCGCGTTCTCCTCCTCGCGTATCCGGGCCGGGGTCAGCTCCGACAGCCCGTCGAGGAACGCGGCCGGCACCGGCATGCCGCGCCATGCGTGCAGGGCGAAGCCGTCGGGGAAGGCGAGCGCGGGGCCGTCGCCCCGGTCGAGGCGGCCGGCCTCGTCCCGGTGCAGTTCCACGGGGCGTTCGGCGACGACGGCGATCCGCTCGTACGGCCACCACCAGCCCGCGGACCGGGCCACCGCGGCCAGCCCCGCCAAGTCCCCGGTGCCCTCCTGGCCGTCGAACGCCGCGAGCCAGGCCGCGTCGTGCTGGCCGAGGACCGCGTCGAGCAGGGCCGAGCGGACCGCCGGCTCCCCGCCGGGCACATTCGCGGCGGACTCGGCGACCCCGGTCCGTATCCGCTCGGCGAGCAGCACGGTGCCGTCCCACAACGGGGCCCCGGTCAGGGCCCAGTGGGCCGCCCATCCGGCCGGGCCCATCCGCTCGGCGACCCGCTCCCGTGCCGCCGCCCACGGCAGGGTGCGCACCCGCTCGCGGACACTCGGGCCCGCGGACCCCTCCCGCCTCAGTCGGGCCGCGAGGGCCACGCCCTCCCGGGGCGAACCGGCCCACACGATGCGTTCCGGCACGGGCAGACCCGCCAGCCGGTAGGACTGCCGCACCCCCTCCTCGGCCGCCGCGCGGTCTGCCGGGCCCGTCGCCGCGGCGACCTCGCGCCACACCGCGGCCGTCTCCATCGGGGTCGCCGCCGCCCCGATCGCCGCTTCCACCGCCACTGCCCCTGCTGCCTCTGCCACCGTCATCGCTCCCGCTCCCCGGTCCTTCTCAGTCCGCCACGACGCGCACCGCGCCGGGCACGTACTCGCGCTGCCGCACCACCCGGTACCAGCCCTTCGGCAGGGGTATGGCGGCGTGCTCCTCGTGCACCACCCGTCCCCCGTCGGGGAGATGGAGGTACGCCACCCCGAAGGGCCCCGCCTCGCGCACCAGCGTGCCGGGCCCGACGACCGCGTGGGCGTGGCCGGTCACCTCGCCGAGCGCGAGCACGAGCCTGCCCCGCCCGTCCCTCGGCTGCCGCGGCAGCCGGTCCGTGCCCGGTGGCACGGCGGCCTCCGCGACGGGCACGATCAGGACGTCCCCCTGCCGGTACATGCGTGTCTCCCTTCGCCGTCGGCGCGCCTCGCCGACCCGATGTCCACGACGCTACGCGGGGGGTCCGACAACGGCCCCGCGCGGCTTCGCCGTCCACAGCCCGCGCGTACCGCTGTCGGAGGGGCTTGGTACAACTCTTCGCGAGCGCAGAGCACCGGCCCGTCACGTCAGGAGACCAGCGACATGTCCCACGTCGAACACCTGCAGGAACTGCACGGCCTGCCGGCCTTCGCATTCCCCGGACCCGACGCCCGGCGGGAACTTCCGGAGGCCGGGGCCGTGGCCTGGCGGCTGGCCGTCGACCCCTACCGCAACAACGCCCCGGAGACGTTCGAGGCGTTGTGGGACCGGTTCCTCAATACGGTGGACACGGCATCGGTCCGCGCCCTCGTGATCGGCCAGTGGGGCGAGCCCTACGACAACGACTCCGGGGTCGTCGTACAGCGGCTCGTCGAAGCCCGGGACCGGCTGACCGCCCTGCAGGCCGTGTTCATCGGCGACCTGGAGATGGAGGAGGCCGAGATCTCCTGGATCGAGCAGTCCGACGTCACCCCGGTCCTCGACGCCTATCCGCTGCTGGAGGAGTTCGGCGTCCGCGGCGGCACGGGCCTGCGCTTCCCCGCGGTGAGCCACAAGCGCCTGCGCACGCTGTGCTTCGAGGCCGGCGGCCTGCCCGGCGAGGTGGTGCGCGGTGTCGCGGCGAGCGAACTGCCCGCGCTGGAGTACCTGGAGCTGTGGCTCGGCGTCGACGAGTACGGCGGCGACGCGACGGTCGCCGACCTCGCCCCGCTCCTCGCCGGTGGCCGCCTGCCCGCACTGCGCCATCTCGGCCTGCGCAACAGCGAGATACAGGACGAGATCGCCGCCGCCGTCGCCTCCGCGCCGGTCGTGGCACAGCTCAAGTCGCTGGACCTGTCGCTGGGTGTGCTCACCGACGAGGGCGTCGCCGCCCTCCTGGCCGGTCAGCCTCTCACCCATCTGTCCTGGCTGGACCTGCACCACAACTTCGTGAGCGACCCGGTCGCCGAACGGGTGCGCGCGGCTCTGGAGCCCTCCGGCGTCGAGGTCGACCTGTCCGAGCCCGGTGACGAGGACGAGGACGAGGACGGCTCCGTCTTCCGCTACACCGCCGTGGCGGAGTGAGGCAGCCATGACCTTCGCCGAACACCTTCGGACTCTGCACGGGCTGCCCGTGCACACCCTGACCGGGACCGACCGGGCAGATCTGCCCGCGGCCGGCGACGTGGCCTGGCGGCTGGACTGCTTCGCGGCCGACGAGACGCCCTTCGACGAACTGTGGCGGGGCTTCACGCAGGCCGTCGACACCCGGCAGGTGCGGGCCCTGGTCCTCGGCCCGTGGTGGGACGACGAGTACGCCGAACTGCGCCCGGCCCTGGAGCTGATCCTGGCCGACGCGGCGCGCTTCCCCGCCCTGCGCGCCCTGTTCCTCGCCGACGTCACCAGCGAGGAGTGCGAGATCTCCTGGGTCCCGCTGACCGACGTCACACCCGTGCTGGAACGCTTCCCGCTGCTGGAGGAGCTGGGGGTGCGCGGCGGGGGGTCCCACGGGGCGGGCGAGGAGCCCCTCACCCTGCGCCCGGTGCGGCACGAGGCGCTGCGCGTGCTGCGCTTCGAGTCCGGCGGACTGCCGGGGCAGGTCGTCCGCGCCGTCGGCGCCAGCGACCTGCCCGCCCTGGAGCGCCTGGAGCTGTGGCTCGGGGTGTCGAACTACGGCGGCGACGCGACCGTCGCCGACCTGGCGCCGCTGCTGGCGGGCGGCCGGCATCCGGACTTGCGTCACCTCGGTCTCCAGGACAGCGAGTTGCAGGACGAGATCGCCGCCGCTGTGGCATCCGCGCCGGTGGTGGCGCAACTGGAGTCGCTGAGCCTGTCCATGGGCACCCTCACCGACACCGGCGCCGAGGCACTGCTGAACGGGCAGCCCCTCACCCACCTCAAGCGGCTCGACCTGCACCACCACTTCCTGAGCGAGGCCGTTGCCGAGCGGGTGCGGGCCGCCTTCGGTGCCACCGGGACCGAGGTCGACCTCTCCGAGGCCCAGACGGCACGCCGGTGGCGGGACGAGGAGTGGCGCTATGTCGCCGTCTCCGAATGATCCCGCGCGGAGCGGGCCGGCCGCGGAGGCGGTCCGCTTCGCCGTCGTCGGCAATCCCGAGAACCGCCGCACGTCACTCTTCGCCGATGCCGTACGCGCCGCGGGGCACCCCGCTCCGCGGGTGCTGGCCTGGCGGGAGGTGCTGGGCGGCGGGTACGGGTTCGAGCCGGGCGAGTTCGTGCGGATCGACTCCCCCGGCGAGAACGCCGACGTGGACCGTCTGCTGCGGGGTGCCGGCGATCCGGCCCGGGTCGAGGGCTCGGCGCTGTGGTACCGCCGCTTCACCGCGGCGGTGCGGGAGGTCGCGGACGCGGCGCGCCGGGCCGGCGCGGTGCCCTCCGCCGACCCGGAGGACGTCGCCGTCATGTTCGACAAGCGGCGCTGCCACGCCCGGCTCGCCGCCGCGGGGGTCCCGGTCCCGCCCGCCCTGACCGGCCCGGTCGGCGGCTGGGACGACCTGCGGGACGGCTTGAGGGACGCGGGTGTCCCGCGGGCCTTCGTCAAGGCCGCGCACGGCTCGTCCGCATCCGGGGTCGTGGCGCTCGCCGTCGCCGGACCCGGCAGGGTCCGGGCCACCACCTCGGTGGAGACCACGGACGACGGGCGGCTGTTCAACTCGCTGCGGGTGCGGCACTACACGACCGAGCCGCAGGTTGCTGCCCTGGTCGACGCCCTGGCCCCCGACGGCCTGCACGTCGAGCGGTGGCTGCCGAAAGCCTCCCTCGGCGGCCGCGCGGCCGACCTGCGCGTGGTGGTCGTCGCAGGCCGGGCCACGCATGCCGTCGTCCGCACGAGCCGGCACCCGATGACCAACCTTCACCTCGGCGGCAGCCGCGGCGACCTCGGCGCGGCCCGCGCGGCCATCAGAGCCGCCGGAGGGGCCCTGGACGACGCGCTGCGCCTCGCGGAGCGCGCGGCGGCCTGTTTCCCGGGCACCCTCTGCGTCGGCGTCGACGTCCTGCCCGCGACGGGCTGGCGGCGCTTCGCCGTCGGCGAGGTCAACGCCTTCGGGGACCTCCTGCCGCGGCTGACCGGACTGCCCGGCAGCGGAGCCGAGGGCCTGGACACCTACGCCGCACAGGTCGCCGCCGTACCGACCGTGATGGAGCGCGAGCGAGCACGACGCAAGGAGCGAGACCGTGAGAACCCGGCCGGCACCGCCGAAGCCTGACATGAACGAGGTCGTGGGCAGCCACGACATCCTGATGGTCACCCTCGACACCCTCCGCTACGACGTGGCCGAGGAGTTGGCGGCGGCGGGCCGTATCCCGCACCTGGCGCGGCATCTGCCCGGTGGCCGGTGGGAGCGCCGGCATGCGCCCGGCAGCTTCACCTACGCCTCCCACCAGGCGATGTTCGCCGGCTTCCTGCCCACGCCCGCCGAACCGGGCCCGCACCCGCGGCTGTTCGCCGCGCGGTTCGCGGGCAGCGAGAGCACCGCGGACGGCACCTTCGTGTACGACACACCCGACCTGGTGTCGGGGCTGGCCGCCGCCGGATACCGCACGGTGTGCGTCGGCGGGGTGGGCTTCTTCAACAAGCAGGGGCCGCTGGGCTCGGTGCTGCCCGGGGTGTTCCAGGAGAGCCACTGGGAGCCGGAGTTCGGGGTGCCCTCCCCCACCTCCTTCGAGGCGCAGGTCGCCCGCGCGGAGAAGGTGGTGGCCGGGCTGCCGCGTGAGCAGCGGCTCTTCCTGTTCGTGAACGTCTCGGCGCTGCACCAGCCCAACTGGTTCCACCTGCCCGGCGCCACCCGCGAGTCCGGCGACACCCGTGCCTCGCACGCGGCGGCTCTGGAGTACGTCGACCGCCACATCGAGCGGCTGTTCACCGCCGCCGCGAGCCGCCGGCGCTGCTTCGCGGTCGTCTGCTCCGACCACGGCACGGCGTACGGGGAGGACGGATACACCGGCCACCGCATCGGCCACGAGGTCGTCTGGACCGTGCCCTATGCCCACTTCTTCCTCGACGAGGCCCGATGACCCGCACCGACATGACCGTCCCCCAGGCACCGGCGGCGACAGCGCCCGTGCCTGAGCGCCCCTACCAGCACTACGTCTACGCGTACCCGCACAAGACGGCCTACCGTCCACTGCCCCGCGGGAGCGCCCGGCTGCGCGAGCTGTGGGCGGACGAGCCCAAGGACGCCCTCTCCCTCTACTTCCACATCCCCTTCTGCGAAGTGCGCTGCGGCTTCTGCAACCTCTTCACCCGGATCGGCGCCCCGGACGGCCTGACCACGGCCTACCTGGACGCCATGGAACGCCAGGCGCGGGCCGTCCGCGAGGCACTGGGCGACGGGGCGCGGTTCGCCAACGCGGCCTTCGGCGGCGGCACTCCGACCTTCCTGGAGGCCGCCGAACTGGAGCGGCTGTGCGATCTGGCGGAACACGGCCTGGGCGCCGACCTGACGGCGGTGCCGCTGTCCGTCGAGGCCTCCCCCGCCACGGCGACCGCGGACCGGCTCTCCGTGCTGGCCGCGCGCGGCACGACGCGGCTGAGTCTGGGTGTGCAGAGCTTCGACGACGCCGAGGCGCGCGCCGCCGTGCGCCCGCAGCGCCGCGCCGACGTCGATGCGGCCCTCGGCCGCGTCCGGGACGCCGGCATCCCCGTCCTGAACATCGACCTGATCTACGGCATCGAGGGCCAGACCGAGGCGTCCTGGCAGCGGTCCCTCGACGCGGCCCTCGCCTGGCGGCCCGAGGAGCTCTACCTCTACCCGCTGTACGTGCGCCCGCTGACCGGTCTCGGCCGGCTGGCGGGCGAGGCCTCGACGGACGGCGACACCGCGTGGGACGAGCAGCGCCTGCGCCTGTACCGCCACGGGCGCGACCACCTCCTCGCACACGGCTACGAGCAGGTGTCGATGCGCATGTTCCGCCGGTCCGGCGCACCGGCCGACGGCGGCGGGGACTACGCCTGCCAGACCGACGGCATGGTGGGCCTTGGCTGCGGCGCCCGTTCCTACACCTCGGCCCTGCACTACTCCTTCGACTACGCCGTCGGCATGCAGGAGATACGCAGGATCGTCGACGACTACACCGCGCGCCCCCAGGAGGACTTCGCGGAAGCCGACTTCGGCTGGGCGATGGACGCCGACGAGAGCCGCCGCCGGCACCTCCTGCAGTCGCTGCTGCAGGCCGAGGGCCTGCGCGCGGCCGACTACCGGGACCGTTTCGGCACGGC
Organism: Streptomyces sp. NPDC088733; assembly: GCF_044751185.1. Lineage (NCBI taxonomy): Bacteria > Bacillati > Actinomycetota > Actinomycetes > Kitasatosporales > Streptomycetaceae > Streptomyces > Streptomyces sp. NPDC088733. The sequence goes on along the minus strand of NZ_JBIVLH010000006.1, from coordinate 322,410 downwards.
GCCCGGCGAGGACTTCGCCACTGAGCTGGAGCGCTTCACCGATCGCGGCTGGCTGGACCCCGCCGCGGGGCCGGGGCTGCTGCGCCTGTCCCCGGAGGGCCTGGCGCACTCCGACGCGATCGGCCCGGCGCTGTTCTCCGCGGCGGTGCGGGCCCGCATGGCCGCGTACGAACTGAAGTGAGGGTGCCCGCCATGGATCTGACGGTTCTCTACCGGGGCCCGCTCGCCTCGTGCGACTACGACTGCCCGTACTGCCCCTTCGCCAAGCGCCGGGACAGCCGCGCCGAGCTGGCCGCCGACCGGGCCGCGCTGGAACGCTTCGCGGGCTGGGCGGCCGCGCAGCACGGCGACCGCCTGTCGCTGCTGTTCACGCCGTGGGGCGAGGGCCTGGTGCGCTCCTGGTACCGGCGCACCCTGGCGGAGCTGAGCCGGCTGCCGCACATCGGCCGGGTGGCGATCCAGACGAATCTGAGCTGCCGCACGGACTGGCTGGACGCCGCCGACCTGTCCACGCTCGCCCTGTGGTGCACCTTCCACCCCGGGCAGACGCCCTATGACCGCTTCCTCGGCAAGACCCGCGAACTCGCTGACCGAGGGGCTCGTTTCAGCGTGGGCGTGGTGGGCCTGCCGGACCACCTGGAGGCCGCTCGCCGGCTGCGCGCGGACCTTCCGGACCATGTCTACCTGTGGATCAACGCCGCAGAGGGCCACACCTACACCGACGCCGAGGCGGACGAGTGGACCGCCCTCGACCCGCTCTTCCCCTGGAGCCGCCACCCGCACCGCAGCGCGGGACTGCCCTGCCGCACCGGCGAATCGGTAGTCTCCGTGGACGGCGAGGGCACGGTCCGCCGCTGCCACTTCGTCAGGGCCGAGCTGGGCAACCTCTACGACGGCTCCTACCGGGCCGCGCTGGGGCCGCGCGCCTGCCCGCTGGCGGTGTGCGACTGCCACATCGGCTATGTCCACCTGGAGACGCTGCCGCTGTACGACGTGTTCGCCGGCGGGGTCCTGGAGCGGATACCCGCCGCGGCGCGCCGGCCGGTCCACGCGATCGCGCGGCCCGTGCCCGGCGCCTGAACGCCGGACGTGGGCCGTAGGCAACGGGCAAGGGGCGGTGACCAGAGGGGCCCGTCAGGGCTTGTGGCCGACACCGCCCCAGAAGGCGATCCGGGTGTGCTCGCCGGTCTCGGGCAGCGGGGTGTCGGGCCGCCAGCTCGGGACCTGCACCAGGCCCGGCTCGACCAGCGGGAACCCGTCGAAGAAGGGCTCGATGTGCTCCCTGCCGCGGAGCGTGAGCGTGGAGGTGGCGTTCTTGTACGCCTCGCCCGCGTCGGCGTCCACGTCCCGGTGGAAGTCGGTGGTCGCGTGGGACAGGATCAGCCGGCTGCCGCTCGGCAGGTTCTTGCCGAGGGTGCGCACGATGCCCGTGGGGTCCTCGTCGTCGCGCACGAAGTGCAGGAGGGCGACGAGCATCAGCGCCACCGGCTCGTCGAAGTCGATGAGTTCGCGCAGCATGGCGTGCTCGAGGATCGAGTCGGGGTCGCGGACGTCTGCGAGGAAGAAGCCCGCGTTGCCGGTGTTGGTGAGCCGGGCACCGGCGTGGGCGGCGACGATCGGGTCGTTGTCGACATAGGCGATGCGCGCGTCGGGGACGACGGTCCGGGCGACCTCGTGGGTGTTGGGCGAGGTGGGGATCCCGGTGCCGATGTCGATGAACTGCCGGATGCCCTGGGCCGCGGAGTGGCGAACGGCGCGCCGCATGAAGTCCCGGTTGGCGCGGGCGCTGGGGCGCGCGTCGGGGGTCATGCGGATGACCATCTCGGCGGCTTCGCGGTCGGCCTCGTAGTTGTCCTTGCCGCCGAGGTAGTAGTCGTACATCCGGGCAGGGTGAGGCCTGCTGGTGTCGATCTCGTCCGCGGAGAAGCCCTTGTCGGTCAACGCCGTACTCCGTTCGGAATCCTCTGGTCCGGGTGGATCCAGGTCGGTGCGGTGGGGTGCGGTGGGGTGCGTCGCGGCAGATGAGGCAGCCGCGCGGGGCGTCGAGGGGCTGCCCGGCCCGCTCCGGCGCCCCGTGTGCATGACATCATCCCCCCGCCGGTGCCCGTGGGGCAGGTGCTTTCCGGGCGGGCGTACGTCGAGACGGGGCCGGGGCCGGGTACGGGCCGTCGGGGTGCTGCGGCCGCACGTCATGTCTCCCGGAGGATGTCGCGGAGGATCTCCTCGGTCCGCTGGGCCGGCGCGGCCTGTGCGCACATCCGGTCCAGCGCCTCGAGGAAGGACGAGACGTCGTCGCGGTCGTCGAAGTAGACGGAGCCGACCAGGTTCTCGGAGTAGACGACGTCGGGCAGTTCGTCGGTCCGGAAGCGGAAGATGTGGAACGGCCCGTACATGGCGGGGTGCGGGCCGTCGGAGAACCGCATGATCTGCAACCGCACGTTCGGCAGCGCGCAGCTGTCGATGAGCCGGGAGATCTGTGCACGCATCAGTTCCGGGCCGCCGATGGGTCTGCGCAGCACCGTCTCGTCGATGACGATCCACACCAGGGGCGCGTCCGGGCGGGCGAGCAGGGCCTGCCGCTCCAGACGCACCGCGACGACCCGCTCGACCTCCTCCGCGGAGGCTCGCGGACGGCCGGCCCGCAGCACTTCACGCGCGTAGTCCTCGGTCTGCAGCAGCCCGGGGATGTAGTGCGGTTCGTAGGCGCGGATGACGCCGGCCTCGCCCTCGATGCTGACGAAGGCGCTGAACCAGTCGGGCAGCACGTCGCGGTAACGGTGCCACCAGCCGGGGCGGTTGGCCTCGCGGGCGAGGGAGACAAAGGCCTCGACCTCTGCCGGGTCCACGACCCCGTAGGTGTGCAGCAGTTTCTCGACGTAGGGGATCTTCAGGCCGACTTCGGCCTTCTCCATGCGCCGGATGGTGGCATGGGTGACGTCCAGCGCCCGGCCCGCGTCCTCGAAGCTCAGCCCGGCCTTCTCGCGGAGGTCCTGCAACCGCTTCCCGAGCACCACCCGCAGGACGGTGGGAGCACCGGCCGCCCGTGCGTCCGTCACGACCACTTCCCCAACTCCCCTCGACCGAGAGCAGTGTGTCATGCCGTCATCGGAATCGAACAGTGCGCGAGGGTCGTTCTGCAAATTACAGATCGCATCTTGCCAACAGTTCGAACGAAACCGCATAGTACTGACGTGGCCTCCTCACCAGACGCTCTGCGGTTAGAGCGCCGTGGCGACCTCGACGCCCGTCGCTGTCACGACCTGTTCCGTTTGCCCGCCCACGGGTCCTCGGTCGCCGCGGCACGCCATCGCGTGCGGGCGCGGCTGCGGGAGTGGGAGGCGGACGAAGGTCTGCGCGACGACGCCGAGATGATCGTCTCCGAGCTCTTCACCAACGCCGTCCGGCACACCGGCAGCGAGTACATCGCGTGCGCGCTGTGGTTCGACGGCGAGCGGCTGCGTCTCGAGGTCACCGACCAGGGGCGCGCGCCGACGGCGCCCCGGCCGCGTGCGGCGGGCGTGGACGAGGAGGGCGGCCGCGGGCTGCTGCTCGTGGGTGCGCTGTCGCGGGCGTGGGGAGTCCGGCCCTCCGACGACGGCCTGGGCCGTGTCGTCTGGGCCGAACTGGTCGCCGGCGCGAGCGCCGTGTGAGCGCATCGTCCGTGCGGGCGGCCCGGGCGGTCCGGCGACCGGGCTGAGAACCGGCCGAACGGGACCTACAGCGGCAGCAGGTCGGGGCGCTTGGGCTCCACGTGGTCGCCCGAGGACTCGCCGCGCAGCCGCCGCCCGATCCACGGCACGAGGTACTCCCGCGCCCACTGGATGTTGTCCCTGCGGATCTCCGCGGGCGCACGGAACGGCTCCGGCGGCCAGGGCTGGTCCGGGTCGGCCGGCACGTCGAGCCCCAGCACCTGCCCGGCGCGCAGCGCGACCCGGGTGTGGCCCTCCGCCGACAGGTGCAGCCGGTCGGAGTCCCAGGCCCGGCGGTCCTGCACCGAGCGCAGCGACCACAGGTCCAGCACGGGGCTGTCGTGGCGGTCGGCGATGGCCCGCACGTGGGCCGTGTACGTGGCGATCTTGCCGCGCAGGTGGCGCAGCACGGGAATGCCGCGGGTGTCGAAGCCGGTGCAGAGCACGACGGTGCCGACGGCGTCCGTGAGGCGGGCGACCGCCGCCTCGTAGCGCTCGGCCACGTCGTCGGGGTCGCTGCCCGGCCGGAGGATGTCGTTGCCGCCCGCACAGAAGGTCACCAGGTCCGGACGGAGTTCGATGGCCCGGGGCACCTGCTCGTCGACGATCTGGTCGAGGAGCCGGCCGCGCACCGCCAGGTTCGCGTACCGGAAGTCGTGCTCGGGGCGGCGATCGGAGAGGAGAACGGCGAGCCGGTCGGCCCAGCCGATGAAGTTTCCGTCCGGTCCGGGGTCGCCCACACCTTCCGTGAAGCTGTCCCCTACGGCTGCGTACGACCCGATCGCGCCACTGTTGTCTCTTGTCGAATCGTCTGCCACGTCAGCAGATCATCCACCTACCGAAACGGGCTACGCCACCGTAACCAGGGCCTGACGCGGGGTGATTCATCCCACCCGCTCAAATGCGCCGCGGGCGGAATACGGCGGGCCCCCGGGCCGTCCGGCGGCCCTCCCGCCACGGGGTGGCCGTGCCCGGACGTCACATACCGCTCGGTACGTCAACGGAACCCGGGTGTCGTAGGGTCAGCAGTGGTCCGGCCGCCGGTGACCAGCACCGCCCGGCCCGCGAGCAAAGGAGCCCCGGTGACCCAGCAGACGCCGCAGACCGCCTCGTCGGAGCCCGAGCTGACCGGGGTGCGCAACTTCCGTGACGTCGGCGGGCTCCCGACGACCGACGGCCGCCGGGTACGGCACGGACGGCTCTTCCGCAGCGGGCACCTGGCGCACACCACCGAGCAGGACGCCGCCTTCCTCGCCTCCCTCGGCCTGCACACGGTCTTCGACTTCCGGAACGCCTCCGACATCAAGCTGGAGGGCCCCGACGTCGACCTGCCGGGCGTGCGCAACGTGAACATGCCGCTCAGCGACCCCGCCCATGGTGCCGAGTTCTGGACCACCGTCCGCGAGGGCGACATCGAGGCGCTGCGCACCACCCTCGGCGACGGCCGGGCCGCCGCGCGCATGCTGGAGGCCTACCACCGGATCGTGCTGGACCGCACCGCCGAGCACAGCCGCATGCTGGAGCTGCTGGCCGAGGAGGCGTCCGTGCCCGCGCTGCTGCACTGCGCGGCGGGCAAGGACCGCGCGGGTACCTCGATCGCGGTGATCCTGCTGGCCCTGGGTGTCGAGCGGGAGGCGATCGTGGCGGACTACCTCAAGAGCAACGAGGCGCACCGCCGCTACCGCGTCCAGCGCGGCGAGCACGCCGAGCCGGCCGGCACTCCCGAGGTCATGGAGCTGCTGAGCCCGCTCTTCGACGCCCGCCGGGAGTACCTGGAGGCCGCCTTCGACACGATCGAGGAGCACTGGGGGTCGGTCGACCGGTACCTGGAGGACGGGCTGGGCCTCACCCCGGAGCGCCGCGAGCGGCTGCGCTCGCTGCTCCTGGAGAACGGGGCCGCGGACCCGGCGTGAACCGGCCCGCCGGGGTCTACTTGGCCCCGGCCAGGTGGAAGATCAGGAAGAAGAACGCGGCGATGATGTGCACCCCCACCAGGTAGATGAAGGCACGGACCTTGAAGCCCATCGGGGCCTTTTCGGAACCGGAGGTCTTGACGGACACGGGGAGTCCTCTCATCGGACGGGTCAGGGGGTGCCGTGCGGTCGCGGTGCCCGGCCGTTGCCCAGGCAGAGGTCCGCGACGGGGCTGCGCAGCAGCGTGTGGACGAAGAGCAGGTCGACGCCGCCGGGCGAGGCGGCCGCGATGCGGTGCGGGGTCATGGAGTCGAAGTGGGCGCTGTCGCCGGGTGCGAGCCGGTCCACGGCCTCGCCGAGGGTGAGCCGCAGCTCGCCCTTCAGCACGTACAGCCATTCCTCCCCGGGGTGCACCCGCACCAGGCCGTCCTGGGGGCCCGGCGGGACGTGCAGGCGCAGGGCCTGCATCGCGCGTCCCGGGTTCCCCGTCGGCCAGTACGTCCAGCCGCCGGCGTCGGCGGGCTCCGCGGTCCCGGCGCGCACGACGGGGTCGCGCTCCGGGGCGGTCTCGCCGAGCAGCTCGGAGACCGAGGTGCCGTAGGTGCGGGCGAGGGCGAGCAGCATGGGGAGCGACGGCTGCCGCTGCCCGGTCTCCAGCCGCGACAGGTGCGCCGGCGAGAGCCCGGCGCGGGCGGCGGCCGCTTCGAGGGTCAGGCCGCCGCGGCGGCGCAGGTCCCGCAGCCGGGGTGCGACATCCGGCAGGGGCTCGTCCTGCCCCGGTGTCGAGGTCATGCTTCAGGTATAGACACACTTCGCCCCGGAGGCAAAAAACTTGCCTCCGGGGCAAAAGCAGTCGGGCGGGCGGTCAGCGGTGGGCGACCGCCTGCTTGACCAGTGTCCTGCCGAACTCCCACATCAGGCCACCGCCGCCGTGTGCGTCGTCCATCACGGCGGTGAAGGCGGTCACGAAGCGGTCCACCTCCGGCTCACCGATGACCAGCGGCGGGATCAGTTTGATCACCTCCAGGTGGTCCCCGGAGACCTGGGTGAGGATGCGGTGCCGCTGCAGCAGCGGTACGACGACCATCTGCGCGAACAGCCCCTTGCGGGCCGCCTGCAGCATCGTCCAGCGGCTGCGCAGGCCGAGCGATTTCGGGCGGCCGAACTCGATGCCGATCATCAGCCCGCGGCCGCGGACCTCGTGCAGCAGCTCGTAGCGGTCCACCAGCGCGGCCAGCCGCGTGCGCAGCAAGTCGCCGCTGGCCCGGGCGTTGGCCACGATCTGCTCGTCCTCCATCACGGACAGCGTCGCCAGGCCCGCCACCATCGCCTGCGCGTTGGAACCGAAGCTGGCGGAGTGCACCAGCACCCGGTCCATGGAGGAGTAGACCTTCTTGAAGATCCAGTCCTTGCCGAGCGTGGCGCCGACCGGCACGTAGCCCCCGGAGAGCGCCTTGCTGACGCACACCAGGTCCGGTTCCACGCCCTCGTCGTGCTGGTAGGCGAAGAAGTCGCCGGTACGGCCGAGGCCGGTCTGCACCTCGTCCGCGATCAGCAGGGCCTTGTGCCGGTGCAGCAGGTCCTGCGCGGCCCGCAGGTAGCCCGGGGGCGCCGCGTGGACGCCCTTGCCCTGGATGGGCTCGACGATCAGCGCCGCCACGTCGCCGCGGGCCAGTTCCCGCTCCAGCGCCGCCAGGTCGCCCAGCGGCACCGCCGTGTCGGGCAGCAGCGGGGCGAAACCGTCGCGGAAGCCGCCCTCCCCGTTGACGGACAGGGAGCCCGTGGTCAGCCCGTGGAAGGCGTGGTCGCAGTAGAGCACGCGCGGCCTGCCGGTGACGAAGCGGGCGAACTTCAGGGCCGTCTCCACCGCCTCCGTGCCGCTGTTGCCGAAGAACACCCGGTCCAGGTGCGGGGTGTACGACAGCAGCTTCTCGGCGAGCAGCCCCGGCAGCGGCTGGCAGTCGAAGCGCGTGAGGTCGGCCAGACCGGCGTCCAGCACGTCGTGCAGGGCCTTGCGGACCACCGGGTGGTGGCGGCCGAGGCCCATGACGCCGAACCCGGCGAGCATGTCCAGGTAGTCCTGGCCCTCGTCGTCCCAGAAGTAGGCGCCCTCCGCCCGCTCGTAGACCCGGTCGAAGCCGATGGTGTGCAGCATCCGCGGCAGTTGGTGGTTGAGGTAGCGGCCGTGCAGGTCGTAGCGCTCCGCGCCCCGCTCGGCCAGCAGCGTCGCCAGGTCGAAGCCCTTCGGCTCAGGATCGGGCGGTGTCATCGCTCGTGTACTCCTCGGTCCGTTGCTCCGTGTGCGCCCCGAGACGGGCGAGGGTCGCGCCGATGCGGCCCGCGATCTCCGCCGGGGTGAGCCCGATGTCGGCCAGCAGTTCACCGCGCTTGGCGTGGGCGAGGAACTGCTGCGGGATGCCGAAGTCCCGTACCGGCACATCGGTGTCGGCGTCCCGCAGTGCCTGGGCCACGGCCGAACCGACGCCGCCCGCACGGCCGTTGTCCTCCACGACGGCCACCATGCGGTGCGCCGCCGCCAGTCCCGGCAGGGCCGCGTCCAGCGGCTTGACCCAGCGGGGGTCGACGACGGTGACGCCGATCCCGCGCTCGCGCAGCAGGGCGGCCGCGGCCAGGCAGACGTGCCCCAGCGCGCCGACGGAGACCATGAGGACGTCGGGGCGCTCACCGCGGTGCAGGACGTCCATGCCGCCGGCCCGGTCGATGGCCGGCAGCGGCTCGCCGACCGTCTCCTTCGGGAAGCGGACGACCGTCGGCGCGTCGTCCACGTCGAGCGCCTCGCGCAACTGGGCGCGCAACTGGTCGGCGTCGCGCGGCGCGGCGATCCGCAGGCCGGGCACGACCTGGAGGATCGACATGTCCCACATGCCGTTGTGCGAGGCGCCGTCGTCGCCCGTCACACCGGCCCGGTCCAGGACGAAGGTGACCCCGCACTTGTGCAGCGCCACGTCCATCAGCACCTGGTCGAAGGCCCGGTTGAGGAACGTCGCGTAGACCGCGACCACCGGGTGCAGGCCGCCGGTGGCCAGACCCGCGGCCGAGACCGCCGCGTGCTGCTCGGCGATCCCCACGTCGTACACGCGGCGCGGGAAGGCCTTCGCGAACTTGTCCAGGCCCACCGGCTGGAGCATCGCCGCGGTGATCGCCACGACGTCCTTGCGCTCGGCACCGATCCTCAGCATCTCGTCGCCGAAGACCGAGGTCCACTTCGGACCGCTCGACGGGGTCAGCGGCTCGCAGGTCAGCGGGTCCATGGCGCCGACCGCGTGGAAGCGGTCGGCCTCGTCGCGCTCGGCGAAGGCGTACCCGCGGCCCTTCTCGGTGAGGCAGTGCACCAGGACCGGCCCGCTGAAGCGGCGGGCCCGGCGCAGCGCGGACTCCACCGCCGCGACGTCGTGGCCGTCGATGGGGCCGACGTACTTAAGCCCCAGGTCCTCGAACATGCCCTGGGGCGCGAAGGCGTCCTTGAAGCCCTTCTTCGCCCCGTGCAGGGACTCGTACAGCGGCTTGCCGACGACCGGCGTCTGGTGGAGCACCTGCTTGCCCCAGGCGAGGAAGCGCTCGTAGCCGTCGGTGGTGCGCAGCGCGGCCAGGTGGTTGGCGAGGCCGCCGATGGTCGGCGCGTAGGAGCGCTCGTTGTCGTTGACGACGACGATGAGCGGGCGGTCCTTCGCGGCGGCGATGTTGTTCAGCGCCTCCCAGGCCATGCCACCGGTCAGCGCGCCGTCGCCGATGACGGCGACGACGTGGTCCTGGCGGCCGAGCACCTGGTTGGCCTTGGCGAGCCCGTCCGCCCAGCCCAGCACCGTGGAGGCGTGGCTGTTCTCGATGACGTCGTGCTCGGACTCGGCGCGCGACGGATAACCGGAGAGCCCCCCCTTGCCGCGCAGTTTGGAGAAATCCTGACGTCCTGTCAGCATCTTGTGCACATAGGACTGATGACCCGTGTCCCACAGGATCCGGTCGGCCGGCGAGTCGAAGACCCGGTGCAGCGCGATCGTCAGCTCGACCACGCCGAGATTGGGCCCCAGGTGGCCACCGGTTCTGGCGACCGCCTGCACCAGGAAGTCACGGATCTCCGACGCGAGTTCGACCAGCCGCTCCTGCGGGAGGACTTTCAGATCGCGCGGACCACGGATGTTTTCGAGCAGCGACACTTTCCCACCTCGCTCCCCTCCGGGGATGGTTCGCTCAACTCACACTGATCTGCGGCTCCCCTGACGGGATTCCGTCGGCCTCCATCTGCTCGGCGAGCTTCATGGCCTCCTCGATGAGGGTCTCCACGATCTTCGACTCCGGCACGGTCTTGATGACCTCGCCCTTCACGAAGATCTGCCCCTTGCCGTTGCCCGAGGCCACCCCCAGGTCCGCCTCGCGCGCCTCACCCGGACCGTTGACGACACAGCCCATCACCGCGACCCGCAGCGGGACCTCCATGCCCTCCAGACCCGCCGTCACCTGGTCGGCCAGCTTGTACACATCCACCTGCGCACGACCGCACGACGGGCACGAGACGATCTCCAGCCGCCGCTGCCGCAGGTTCAGCGACTCCAGGATCTGGATGCCGACCTTGACCTCCTCCGCCGGAGGGGCCGACAGCGACACCCGGATCGTGTCCCCGATACCCTCGCTCAGCAGCGCGCCGAACGCCACCGCCGACTTGATCGTGCCCTGGAACGCCGGACCCGCCTCGGTCACACCCAGGTGCAGCGGATAGTCGCACTGCGCCGCCAGCAGACGGTACGCGTTGACCATCACCACCGGGTCGTTGTGCTTCACCGAGATCTTGATGTCCCGGAACCCGTGCTCCTCGAACAGCGAGCACTCCCACAGCGCCGACTCCACCAGCGCCTCGGGCGTCGCCTTGCCGTACTTCTCCAGCAGACGCCGGTCCAGCGACCCGGCGTTCACCCCGATCCGGATCGGCGTACCGGCGTCGGAGGCCGCCTTCGCGATCTCCTTCACCTTGTCGTCGAACTGCCGGATGTTGCCCGGGTTCACCCGCACCGCCGCGCAGCCCGCGTCGATCGCCGCGAACACGTACTTCGGCTGGAAGTGGATGTCCGCGATCACCGGGATCTGCGACTTCCTCGCGATCTGCGGCAGCGCGTCCGCGTCGTCCTGCGAAGGGCAGGCGACCCGCACGATCTGGCAGCCGGCCGCCGTCAGTTCGGCGATCTGCTGCAGCGTCGCGTTGACGTCGGCGGTCAGTGTGGTCGTCATCGACTGGACGGACACCGGCGCGTCGCCGCCCACCGCCACCGGCCCGACCTGGATGCGCCGCGAACGGCGGCGCTCCGCGAGCGGTCGGGCCGGTACGGAGGGCAGGCCGAGCGACACACGCTCGACTGCTGTCATCGCGACGTCACTTCCCGCGGTTTCCGGCGACGGTCTCGCGGCTGGCCCTGATGGACTCCTTCAGGGAGGTCATCGTGGCCAGGACGGCGGTCGGCTCGTAGCCGCAGTGCGCCATGCAGTTGGCGCAGCGCGGGTCCTTGCCGCGGCCGTACTTGCTCCAGTCGGTGTCCTCGATGAGCTCCCTGTACGTGGTCACGTACCCGTCGCTCATCAGGTAGCAGGGGCGCTGCCAGCCGAAGAGCGAGTAGTTGGGGATGGCCCACGCCGTGCAGGGGAAGTCGACCTTCCCCTCCAGGAAGTCCAGGAAGAGCGGACTGTGGTTGAGCCGCCACCGCGCCCGGTTGCCACCGGAGAAGGCCTTCCGGAACAGCTCGCGGGTCTGCTCGACGCCGAGGAAGTGCTCCTGGTCGGGAGCCTTCTCGTAGGCGTACGCCGGCGAGATCATCATCTCGTCGACCTCGAGCTCGTCATTGAGGAAGTTGAGCACCTCGACGATGGTCTGCGGGGTGTCGGTGTTGAAGAAGGTCGAATTCGTGGTGACCCGGAAACCGCGCCGCTTGGCCTCCTTGATCGCCTCGACGGCCTCGTCGAAGACGCCCTCCTTGGCCACCGATTCGTCGTGCCGCTCGCGCAGGCCGTCGATGTGCACGGCGAACGCGAAATACCGCGACGGCGTGAACTTGTCGAGCTTCTTGCGGAGCAGCATGGCGTTGGTGCAGAGGAAGACGTACTTCTTCTTCGCCACCAACTGCCGCACGATCTCGTCGATCTGCGGGTGCATCAACGGTTCGCCACCGGCGATGGAGACCATCGGCGCACCCGATTCCAGGACCGCGCCGACGGCTTGGGCCACGGGCATGCGCTGCTTGAGCACCCCGGCGGGGTGCTGGATCTTCCCGCAGCCCTCGCATGCGAGGTTGCAGGCGAAGAGCGGCTCCAGTTCGACGATGAGAGGGAACTTCTCGCGCCTGCGGAGCATTTTCTGTTCGAAGAGGTAGGTGCCGACCCGGATGGACTGACGGAGAGGCATGGCCATCTAGCTCACCTCCAGGGGAGCGCGGTAGAGCGGTGCCAATCAAGAAACGCCGGAAGAAGATCCCTCAGTACGCGGAACGCGGTGATTCCGGTGCGGAGGGTGCCGAGACGCACGAGCTCGAACTCGGGCGTGTCGACGACCACACGTGCCGCCGCGACCGGGCGAGGACCCCGGGCGAGCGCGGCCCGCATCATCGCCGCCGACTCCATGTCGACGGCGATGGCACCGGTGGACCGGAGTGCCGTGCGCTCCGGTCCCCGTACGACATGGTCCGACTCGGCGAGCCGGCCGATGTGCACGGTGTGCCCGGCCGCCTTGAGCGCGGCGGCCAGTGTCGCACCGTCCTGCGGGCCGTCGGCGACGACCACGTCGCCGGGCCGCATTCCGGTGGCCAGTCCGGCGCAGAAGCCGGTGGTGAGAACGGGGGCCCCGTCGAGCGCGGGGTCGCGCAGCGCCTCGGTCACGGCGCGCTCCGCGGCCTGCGGCCCCATACCTGTGCGCACGAAGACGACCGGGGGTCCCTCCCCCTTGCCGCGCGGGTGGGCCCCCGCCGCCGCGCGTGCGCGGCCGCCGCCGCGCAGTGCGAACCGTTCCACCCGCAGCGCGCAGACGATGAGCAGAGGTGGGCCGGACGGCCCCATCAGTCCCCCTTCCGTACGCCGCCGAAGGGCTCCCCGTGCACGTAGCGCCCGAGGGCGGTGAGCGGGAACACCATCCGGTAGAGGTGGTAGTTGATGGAGAAGTCCCGTGGGAAGCCGGTGCCCGTGAAGTAGGGCTCGTCCCAGGAGCCGTCCTCCTTCTGGGTCTCGACGAGCCGGCGCACGCCGCGTGTGACGCACTCGCTCTCCCGCTCACCGGCCGCCAGCAGCGCCATCAGCGCCCAGGCGGTCTGGGAGGGGGTCGACTCGCCGCGGCCGGCCCAGTCGGCGGAGGAGTAGGACCGCAGGTCCTCGCCCCAGCCGCCGTCCTCGTTCTGCACCGACTCCAGCCACTCCACGGCCCGCCGGACGGCGGGGTGGCTGCCCGGGAGCCCGGCCGCGACGAGGGCGGGGACCACCGAGCCGGTGCCGTAGATGTAGTTGACGCCCCAGCGGCCGAACCAGGCGCCGTTCGGCTCCTGTTCGGAGAGCAGCCAGTCGATGCCGCGCCGGGCGTGGGGGTCGTGCTCCATGCCGAGGGCGGCGAGCATCTCGACCACGTGCGCCGTCACGTCGGCCGAGGGCGGGTCGATGACCTCCCCGAAGTCGCAGAAGGGCAGCCGGTTGGGGAAGGCGCTGGTGTTGTCGGCGTCGAACGCGCCCCACGCGCCGTTCTTGGACTGCATGCCCAGGTTCCAGCGGACGCCGCGCTCGACGGCGGACCGCAGCCGGCCCGGCTCCGGGTGGTCGACACGCAGCAGGGCGAGCACGACCTCGGCGGTGTCGTCGATGTCGGGGTAGGTGTCGTTCTCGAACTCGAACGCCCAGCCCCCGGACGGCAGATCGGGCCGCTGCACGGCCCAGTCGCCGCGCTTGCTGATCTGTTCGCCGAGCATCCACTCGGCCGCCTTGACCAGCGCCGGGTCGTCGGCCGGGACGCCCGCGTCGGCGAGGGCGATGGCCGCCAGGCAGGTGTCCCAGACCGGGGACTGACACGCCTCGATCATGCGCGTGTCCTCCTCCGGCCAGACCGCGAAGTCGTCCAGGGCCCGCAGGCCGGCGCGGAGCACGGGGTGGTCGAGGTCGTAGCCGAGCAGGTGGAGTGCGATCACCGAGTAGACGGCGGGGGGCTGGATGCCGCCGAAGCAGCCGTCGTTCTCCTGCCGCTCGATGATCCAGCGGGCGGCGGAGCGTAGCGCGGCCTGGCGCAGCGGGCGGACGCTGACCTTGCGGTAGGCGTGCAGGGCCCGGTCGAGCCGCTGGAACACCCCGTCCCAGCTGCCCAGGAACGCCCGCTTGACCGGCGGGTTCGGCAGCGCCGGGTCGACATGGAGTTCGTCGATCCCGAAGGAGACCGGCCGCACCGGACGGTGGGCGGCGACGATGGTGAGCGGCACGATGGTCTGCCGCGCCCAGCTGGCGAAGGAGTAGATGTTCAGCGGCGCCCACTTGGGCAGGAAGATCAGCTCGGGCGGCAGCTCCGGCAGGTCCTCCCAGCGCCACCAGCCGAACAGGGCGAGCCAGATCCTCGTGAAGACCCGGGCCCGGGCGACACCGCCCTGCTCGCGTACGAAGGCGGAGGCCGACGCCATCCACGGGGCGTCAGGTGCGTCCCCCGCGAGCCGGAGCGCGACGTACGCCTCGACGGTGGCCGAGACGTCGCCGGGACCGCCGTGGAAGGTCGACCAGGCGCCGTCGGCGCGCTGCTGGGACCTGATCCAGCGGGCGGCGGCCGCGACGATCCGTTCGTCCTGGATACCGAGGAACTGACGGAGCAGCAGGTCCTCGGCGTCCATCGTCACATTGGTCTCGAGGTCGCCCTTCCACCATCCGTCAGGGTGCTGACGGGCCAGCAGGTGGTCGGTGGCGCGACGCGCCGCGCGCGCCGCCTCCGTCTCGATGGGACGTGTCGTGCCGTCGCGTGACGAACCGGGCGTCGCATGCGTCGGTCTGCCCGCTGTCCTCGTGCTGGCCGAGGGTGCCCCGGAGGCCGCAATGCCCCCGGAACCGCCGTCGGTCGTCGCTGTCATGGCTTCCCCTTTGCACAGTCGTTCTGTCTGCGGTGTTGGGGCTGCCGTCGGCCGTTACGCGCTCCCGGCCGGCGACGTACTGCGCTCCACTTGCGTCCTTACTTCTCGCGAACCACCACAAAATCCGCCAGGCCCACGAGCTTACGGCGAACGTCACCCGACATGTCCATTTTGTCGAGTGCGGAAATTGCGGTGGCGTACTGGCGTCGGGCCTCCTGGGATGTCCACTCCCGACCCCCAGCCTCCTCGATCAACGCCGCCCTCGTCGCGAACTCTTCCTCGTCGAAGGACTCAATATCATTACGGTCCAACGAATCCGCTGCCTTCGCATCCGCTGCCAGCAGCTCCGCCAGGCGCTCCGAGGCCGGGCCCCCGGCGGCCAGCGCCGCCACCACCGGCAGCGACTTCTTGCGCTGGCGCAGGTCGCTCCAGGTCTGCTTGCCGGTCGCCGCCGGGTCGCCCCAGATGCCCAGCAGGTCGTCGATGGCCTGGAAGGCCAGGCCCAGGTGGTAGCCGTACTCCTCCAGGGCGTCGGCGTCCGCCTCGGAGGCCCCGCCGAGCACCGCGCCGATGGAGGAGGCGCAGGCCAGCAGAGCGCCGGTCTTGTTGCCCTCCATCTCCAGGCACTCCTCGACGGTGACCCGCTCGCGGTGCTCGAAGGAGATGTCCTGCGCCTGACCGTCGATCAGCTTCCGCGTGGCGGTGGTGATCCGCCGGGTGGCCCGGCCGGCCTCCGCGGTGCCCTGCTCCAGCAGGATCTCGTTCGCGAGCGCGAACAGCGCGTCGCCGACCAGGATCGCCTGGGCGGGGCCGTGCACCTTCCAGACCGTGTCGCGGTGCCGGCGCTGCTCGTCCCCGTCCATCAGGTCGTCGTGCAGCAGCGAGAAGTTGTGCACCAGCTCGACCGCGACCGCGCCGGGGATGCCGGTCTCCGGGCCCGCCCCCGCGGCCTCGGCGGAGAGCAGGGCCAGTGCGGGACGGACGGCCTTGCCGCTGTCACCGTGGGTGGGGTTGCCCGCGGCGTCGATCCACCCGAAGTGATAGGCGGCGACCGTGTCCATGGGGGGTGCGAGACGGTCCACGGCGGCGCGCAGCACCGGCGTGGACAGCTCGCGGCCGCGCTCCAGGAGCGCGGTCACGGTCGCTCTGTCGACGCCCGTGTTCATCTGCTCGTGGCCAGCGGTCACATTGTCTCCTCTGGTTGCACTGGTGAGGCTCATGCCGGCTCCAGGCCTTCGATTTCGAAGGGGCGTGGGTCGAAGGGATGGCGGAGTGCGGTCAAAGCTGCACGGGAGGCTTGCAAACCGCTGCGGACTGCGCTTTCCATGGTCGCGGGCCAGCCGGTCGCGGTCCACGCGCCGGCGAGCCACACGCCGGGTGCCCGGGTACGGGGACCGGGGCGCAGGGCGCCGACACCGGGGGTGGGCGCGAAGGTCGCCGTCCGCTCCCTGGTGACGAAGAAGTCGCGTACGACGGCGTCGCGCGTGGCCGGGAGCAGCCGCTCCAGCTCGGGCAGGTAGCGCGCCCGCAGCTCCGCCACCGGGAGGTCGATCTCCTCCTCGGCCGCGGACTGGGACAGGGCCAGGTACTGGCCGCCGCCGGTGAGCCCGGAGGGCTCCGTACGGTCGAAGACCCACTGCACGGGGCTGCCGAGGGCCGCGAGGAAGGGCTGCCGCAGCACCTCGCGGTCGTAGACGACGTGGACGTTGAGGATGGGCGCGGTGCCGATGCGCAGCAGGGCGCCTGGGTCCTCCAGGGCGCCCGCGGGCAGCAGTCCGTGCGCCTCCTGCTGCGGGACGGCCAGCACCACGACGTCGGCGGTGAGGCGCTCGGCGCGGCCGGGGCCGGTCTCGGCCTCGACCTCCCAGACAGCGGCATGGTCGTCCGTGTCGCCGCCGGACCGTACCGGCTCGGCCGCGTCCGTGCGGGTGACCGAGGTGACGCGGGCCCGCAGCAGGGTCCGCACCCCGGCCTTGTCCAGGGCCGTGCGGGCCCGGTCGTCGTGCAGTTCGCCGAGCGGCCGGGAGGCCCAGCCGATGTCGGCGGCGCCCGGGTCGGACAGCAGGCCGGTCTTGAAGACCATCGCGGCCAGGCCCAGCGAGGAGTTCCCCGCGGTGGCGTTGAGGGTCGCGACGCCGACCAGGTCCCACAGGGCCTCGATCGTGCGCGGCGACTGGCCGCGCCGGCTCAGCCAGCTGCCGAAGTCCACGGCGTCCAGCGCGGGGTCGGCGAGGTCCAGGCCCCGCAGGGCGAGCGCGGCCCGCCCGACGGAGGCTCGCTCGGCGAGCGACAGGTGCGGGTAGGTGGCCAGGCTCGCGGCCAGGTGCAGCGGCACGGGGAGCGCGGCACGCCGCAGCCGGCCGAGCCGCGGCCGCGTGCGGCCGACGTCGAGCACGGGCACGTCGAGCCGGTCCTGCACGGTGACGAGGTCGGCCGCGTCGATCCGGTCCAGGAACCGGCGGTACGCGTCGCAGCAGCGCAGGAAGACGTGCTGGCCGTTGTCGACGGTCAGGTCGCCGCGGCGGAAGGAGAACGCGAGGCCGCCCAGCCGGGGCCGGGCCTCCAGCAGGGTCACGCGCAGCCCGGCGTCGGCCAGGGCCAGGGCCGCGGTCGTGCCCGCGAGCCCGCCACCGACCACGACGGCCGTGTGCTCAGCCATGCGCCCTCCCCCTCGGCCCGCCTCGAAAGGCGCACCGTACCGTTGCCGACAGTGACGCACCGGACACGGTGCCGGTTGCCACCCGGCGCGAAAACACGTTCGTCCGCCGCGGGGATGCTGCCGTACCCGGTTCGGACGCGCCGCCCGGAGCGGCGGCGGCGCCCGTGGCGGCTGGGGCGGGTGTCACACGCGCCTCCTGGCCGCCCGGCGGGCATCGACTCCGGCAAGGCCGCGGGCCGCGACGTACGCCTTCTCGTGGGCGGGCAGCGAGACCCGGCCGCGCAGTACGGCCTCGGGGTCGGCGGCGATGCGCTCCAGCAGCCGGCGGTAGATGCCCGCCATCGCGGAGACACAGGCGCCGCTGCGGCGGTCCAGCATGGGAAGCAGCCGGTAGCCGTCGGCGAACAGGGCGCGGGCCCGGCGCACCTCGAACTCCATCAGGCCGGCGAAGTCCGCCCCGGGCGGCGGGGTGTCGGAGTGGAAGCCCTCCGAACAGCCGAACTTGGCAAGGTCGTTGGCGGGCAGGTAGGTCCGCCCGTTGGTCGCGTCCTCGCGCAGGTCCCGCAGGATGTTGGTGAGTTGGAGCGCGAGCCCGAGCGTGTCGGCGTACTCGGCGGCACGCTCGCGTTCCTCCGCGGACGTCGCCGTTCCGAAGACGCCGAGCGAGAGCCTGCCGATGGCCCCGGCGACGCAGCGGCAGTAGGCCGCCAGGTCCTCCCAGGTCTCGTAGGTGTCGCCGCGCAGGTCCATCTGGACGCCGTCGATCAGCTCGTCGAGCCCGCCGAGCGGGATCGGGAAGCGGCGGGCGGAATCCGCGAGGGCCACGGCCACCGGGTCGGTGTCCTCCTCGGTGACCTCGCCGGCGCGGACCCGCGCCAGCACCGCGCGCGTCTGGTCCAGCCGGGCCTGCTTCTCGGCGGGCGCGAGGTCGCCGTCGCCGATGTCGTCGACCCGGCGGGAGAAGGCGTACAGAGCCGACATCGCCTGCCGTTTGGGGGTGGGCAGCAGCCGGATGCCGTAGGCGAAGTTGCGGGCTTGGTGGCCGGTGACGCTCTCGCAGTAGGCGTATGCCGCGAGCACCGGTCCGGACATGCGATCGGAGCCGTTCACTGTCCGGCTCACCCCTCTCTTCGCAATGTCGACCCCACCTCGCGCAGGAGGCTGTACTTGCCCGCCTTCGGCGGCCCAGGCAGCACGTCGTACCCGGCGTCCGCGATCGCCCGGAGGGCGGCGCGCCCTCCCCCGACGAATCCGGCGAGCAGCAGTCTGAGCCTGCCGTGGACGCTACCCACCAAGGGGGTGCCTTCATTCAGAAGATCGCGGGCGCGTTCCGCTTCATGGGCCACCAGCGCGCGCACCGATGCGCCCGCGGTAGCGGTGGTGAGATCGGTTTCGGTCACGCCGAAGCGCTTCATGTCCTCGGCAGGCAGGTAGATGCGGTCGCGGCCGAGGTCCTCGGTCACGTCCTGGAGGTGCTCCACGATCTGCAGCGCGGTGCAGATCGCGTCCGAGAGGCGGACCCGCTCGGGAGTGGAGGTGCCGGTGATGCCCAGGACGAGGCGGCCGACCGGGTTGGCCGACAGCTCGCAGTAGGCGAGCAGGTCCTCGAACGTGGCGTAGCGGCGGACGACCTGGTCCTGCCGATTGGCCTCCACCAGACCGAGGAACGGCTCGGGGGTGAGGCCGTGCCGCAGCACGGTGGGCCGCAGGGCGCGGAGCAGGGGGTGCCGGACCGTGTCCGGCGGGCCGTCGAAGACCCGGCGCAGATCGGCCTCGAAGGCGTCCAGCATGGCCAGGCGGTCGTCGGCGGCGTCGGCGGGCAGCCCCAGGCGCAGGGCGTCCTCGCGGCCCCCGCCGGCCAGGTCGCCGTCGCCGATGTCGTCCACGAGCCGGGCGTAGCCGTAGACCGCCATCAGGTCGCCCCGCCAGGAGCGGGGCAGGAAGAACGGGGCGACCGGGAAGTTCTCCCTGGTCGCCTTGGCGAGCACTGCCTGTGAATGGGCGTCCGGAGCCGCGTCGCCCGACGCCGCGGGGCGGAGGCCGGTCACCGTGGACGTCCCGGTGTCCGGGCGGTGGGCGCTTTCTCCCCAGGGGTCCACAGAGCCATAGCCGTCACATCCCCCGTTCTACACTGATAGCCCATAACACCCAATTTCGGACACGCCGCTGCCATATCTCCTGCTCCGGGCCGCCGCGCACCCGAACCGACTCTCCGGACGTATCACCTGAGATCCGGCGATTGAGTACCGCTACAGCTTACGGCGCAGAGCCACCCGGGCGTGCGCCGGGGTGCACAACGATGTCGATCCGCAAGCTCCAACGCACATTCGGAGGGCCGCCTTCCAGGGTGCTGGCAAAGTCCCGGAAAAATCAGGAGCCACACAGGTCCCGAATGACCGTTTCGGCCACTTGTCTCACTAAGGCCGCCCCAACAGGCGATGAATTTCGCGGTCAGCCGCGGCCGTACTGCTCTTCGGCCTTCCAGAAATAGACGAAACCACCCACACCGGTCGCCAGGGCCCAGCCCAGCGCGACGGCCCAGACATGCGGGGGCAGCTGCTCCGCGGTGAAGCTGTCGATCAGCGCGTAGCGCACGAGGTCGATGTAGACGGCGGCCGGATTCAGCTGCAGGGCCAGCTGCACGGGCGCGGTGGCGTGCGCCGTGAAGTGCGTGATGCTGTACATCACGCCGGAGGTGTACATCCATGTGCGCAGGATGAACGGCATGAGCTGGGCCAGGTCGGTCATCCTGCTGCCCAGCCGCGCCATGATCATCGCGAGACCGGCGTTGAACACCGACTGCAGCAGCAGCGCCGGCACGGCGAGCAGCCAGGCCGTACGCGGCACCTCGCCGGTCATGAGCACGATGGCCAGCAGCACGAGCATCGACATCAGCAGTTGCTGCAGCTGCACCAGCGTGAACGCCACCGGCAGCGAGGCACGGGGGAAGTGCAGCGCCCTGATCAGGCCGAGGTTGCCGGAGACCGAGCGGACCCCGGCCATCACCGAGGACTGGGTGTAGGTGAAGACGAAGACGCCCGTCACCAGGAACGCGATGAAGTTGTCGACCCCGCGGTCGGTGCCGAGCAGCAGGCCGAAGATGAAGTAGTAGACGGCCGCGTTGAGCAGCGGCGTCAGCACCTGCCACAGCTGGCCGAGGCGGGCCTGGGTGTACTGCGCGGACGCCCGGGCCCTGGCGAACGACGCGATGAAGTGCCTGCGGCCCCACAACTGCCGCACGTACGCGGCAAGGCCCGGCCGGGCGCCGCTGACGGCGAGGCCGTACTTGGCCGCGAGCTCCGCAGGCGTCAGGCGGCCGTCCGCGGACGACGCCGATCCGGCACCCGCGGCGACCGTACCGTCGTGCGTTGTCTCGCTCACTGTCGACACTTTCGTCCCGTGGGCGCGCATCCGGCCGGAAGGCGCCGGATGCGCCGAGTGCTGTCGACTTTCGAGCTTGTCAGATGATCGGGGGCCGGCCCAGTCGGGCGAGCCGCCAGACGGTGGACCACCGCATGGGCCGGCGCGGGCCGCACGGCGTCGACCAGCCCTCCCGGAAGCCGCCGAACCAGGCGCGCAGCGCCGGACGCGACGGCCGCCGCAGCAGGGTCAGCAGCAGCCAGACGCCCAGGTACGCCGGCACCAGCGCCCAGGGCAGATTGCGCCGGGCGAGCCACACCCGGTTGCGGGCCACCATGCGGTGGTAGACGGCGTGCCGGCTCGGAGCGGTCAGCGGGTGGTACAGGACCATGTCCGAGCGGTAGTCGATCAGCCAGCCCGCGTCGAGGGCCCGCCAGGCGAGGTCGGTCTCCTCGTGGGCGTAGAAGAACTCGTCCGGCAATCCGCCGACCTGCTGGAAGACCGCGGTGCGGACGGCGTTGGCCCCGCCCAGGAAGGTGGTGACACGCGAGGAGCGCATCGGGTCGGAGGCGCGCAGCCGGGGGACGTGGCGGCGCTGCGTGGTGCCGGACTCCGGATCGGCTATCCGGAAGCTGACGATGCCCAGCCGGGCGTCGTCGGTGAAGGCCTCGCGGACCAGCGCCGCGGTGTCCTCGTTGGGCAGCAGCCCGTCGTCGTCGAGGAACAGGAGGACGTCGACGTCCCGGCCGCCGGGGCCGAAGGCCTCGATGCCGACGTTGCGTCCGCCGGGGATGCCCAGATTCTCGGGCAGCTCCACGGTGCGCACGCCGGCCGGCAGCTCGGGCAGCGGGGAACCGTTGCCGACGACGGCGACCTCTATCGCCGGGCCGGCCTGCTTGGCGACCGAGTCCAGCAGGTCGCCGAGCTCCTTCGGACGGTTGCCCATAGTGATGATCACCGCGCCGAGGCGCACCGATTCCGCCGACGTCCCCACCGCGATCACCTCAGCCTGCTCGAGGCGAGGATCGAGACCAGGTGCAGCAGCGTCTGGAGTACGGCGATGGCGGCCAGGGCGCACACCGCCACGCGGGTGAACAGCAGGTCGCCGTGGAAGGCGTCCGCGACGCCGGCAGCCAGGATCAGCAGCGAGGCCTCGACCCCGCCGACCAGCCGGTGGAACTTCAGGGCGGCCGCGGCGCGGCGGGCCAGCGCCAGACCGGAGGAGCGCGGCACGGAGGCCTCGTCCTGCACCGCGGGCAGGCCGCTGCGCGCCCGGGCGACGTCCACCAGGTCGGTCTCCGCCTTGATCAGGATCGCGCCCAGCGCGGCCAGCGTCCCGAGGAACGCCCAGCCCCACTGGGTGCTCGCGCCGTCCCGGTGGAAGAGGTCGGCGGCGCGCACGCCGAAGCCGATCAGCAGCGCGGCCTCGGACAGGTAGTGGCCCACCCGGTCGAGGTAGACGCCGGTTATCGAGGTCTGTTTGCGCCAGCGGGCGACCTCGCCGTCCACGCAGTCCAGCAGCAGGTAGAGCTGGATCAGCAAGGCGGCGGCCACGGCTCCGGCCGGGCCCGGCACCAGGAGTGCCGCGCCGGCCGCGATGCCCGCGACGATCATCAGATATGTGAGCTGGTTGGGTGTCACCCGGCTGTTCACCAGATGACGGGTCCAGCGCAGGGAGACCTCGCGCATGTAGATGCGCCCGGCCCAGTGCTCACCGCTGCGGCGGTCCTTCAGCCCTGCGGGGTGAACGACCGGCCGCAGCTCAGCTACCGATGGTTTTGGCATAGTCTGCGTATGTGTCCCTGATCTCGTCGGTGGAAAGTTCCAGGTGCTCGAGGATCGTGTAGCGCCCGGGGCGGGTCTGCGGTGCGTAGGCGACGGCCTTGACGAACTCGTCCTCGGTGAAGCCGATTTCGCCGGGTGTGACGGGCAGTCCATGGGTGCGCAGGGTCTCCGCGAAGAGCCCCGCCTGCTCCTCGGCGCCGCGCAGGAACATCGCGAAGGCGGCGCCGATGCCGACCTGTTCACCGTGGGCGGCGGCCCGCCGCGGGTACAGCAGGTCGATCGCGTGGCTGATCTCGTGGCAGGCACCCGACGCGGGCCGGCTGTCGCCGCTGATCGACATCGCGATGCCGGTGAGCACCAGCGCCTCGGCGAGCACGGTCAGGAACTCGTCGTCGCCTATGCCGCCGGGGTGCCGCAGCACGGACTCGCCGGCGGTACGGGCCATCGCGGCGGCCAGGCCGTCGATCGGCTCGCCCGTCTCGCGGTGGGACAGCTCCCAGTCCGCGATGCAGGAGATGTTGGAGATCGCGTCGCCGATGCCGGAGCGCACGAAGCGGACCGGGGCCTCACGGATCACGTCGAGGTCGATCATCATGGCGATGGGGCTCGGCACGCCGTAGGAGCCGCGGCCGTTGTCGTTGTCCAGCGTGGACACCGGCGAGCACAGGCCGTCGTGCGCCAGGTTGGTCGCGACGGCCACCACCGGCAGCCCGACGCGGGCCGCGGCGTACTTGGCGGCATCGATGATCTTGCCGCCGCCGAGGGCCACCACCGCGTCGTACCTTTTGCCGCGCATGGCGTCGGCGAGCCTGACGGCACCGTCGATGGTGCCGCCGGCCACCTCGAACCACTCTGCGCCGGGCAGCGCCGGGGCCAGCCGTTCGCGCAGCACCTGGCCGGAGCCGCCGCTGACCGCGACGGCCAGCCGGCCGGAGCTGGATATGCGCTGGTCCGCCAGGACGACCGCCAGGTCGTCGAGTGCCCCGGCACGGATGTCGACGACGACCGGCGAGGGGATGAGCCTCGTCAGTACCGGCACGCGATCTCCCGGGCCCGGTTCAGGTCGTCGTGGTTGTCTATCTCGACCCAGGGGACCTCGCCGATGGGCGCGACGTCGACGCGCAGGCCGCGGTCGACCAGCTCCTGGTAGCCGTCCTCGTAGTACAGCTGCGGGTCGCGCTCGTAGGTCGCCTTGAGCGCGTCGGCGAGGTCGGCCGCGGCGGCGCCTTCGATGAGGGTGACGCCGATGTACTCGCCGCTGGCGGTGGCCGGGTCCATCAGCTTGGTGATCCGCCGCACACCCTGGTCCTCGGCGGTGACGACCTTCATCTCCTCGTCGGCCAGGTCCTTGACCGTGTCCAGGGCGAGGATGATGCGGCGGGCGCCACCGCGGGCCTCCAGCAGCTTCTGCTCGACGGAGACCGGGTGCACGGTGTCGCCGTTCGCCAGGATCACGCCCTCGGCCAGCACGTCACGGGCGCACCACAGGGAGTAGGCGTTGTTCCACTCCTCGGCCTTGTCGTTCTCGACGAGGTGGAGCTTGACGCCGTACTTGGCCTCCAGCGCGGTCCGGCGCTCATGCACGGCCTCCTTGCGGTACCCCACGACGACGGCGGCGTCGGTCAGGCCGACCTCGGCGAAGTTGCGCAGCGTCAGGTCCAGGACGGTCGTCCTGCCCTCGCCCGCCGGGTCCACCGGTACCAGGGCCTTGGGCAGGGTGTCGGTGTAGGGGCGAAGACGCCTTCCGGCGCCGGCCGCCAGCACGAGGCCGATCATGCGGGTTCTCCTGTTTCGTCGTGCAGGGCGGGCGCTCCCGAGGACATCCAGAAGCGGATGCTCTCGGTGAGCACCAGCAGGGCTGGTACGACGGCGAGAACCGTCAGCGCCACCGTGAACCCCGTGCTGTGCGCCAGGGCCACGGACGCGGCCGTGACCAGCAGCGTCCGTCCCTCGTGCCCGCCCGTCGCGCGTACCAGGGCCCGGGGGGGCGCCCCGGTACCGCCGCGGATGCGGTACACCGTGTCGTAGTGATGGTAGGCGACCACGGCAACCAGAAAGAAAGCTGCCGGCAAGGACCCGTTCACTTCGGAGGCGGCCGCGAGGGCCAGCACGGTGCCGTACTCGGCCACCCGGAACAGGGGCACGACCAGCCAGTCGAAACCGCCCTTGAGCGGTCCCGCGACGGCGAGACCCGAGGTGACCACGTAGACGGCGGCAGCCACGAGCGGCCACCAGCTGCCCGCCGGGGCCGCCAGTGACGTGGCGATCATCACTGCCGCGCCCACCGCGGCGGCGGCCGGGAGACCGCGGCCGCGCAGCAGGCGGGCGACGGCCTCGGCGAGGGGCCCGGTGTCGGCGAGCTCGGCCAGCGCGGCGGCGGCGCGGTCGGTGCGTACGGCCCGACGGGTCAGCGAGCGCAGGACACGGCCGGCGGTCGTGTAGCAGGCGGCGAAGACACAGCCGATGATCAGTACCACGAAGGTGACACGCGGCGTGGCGACCGCAGTGAGGATCGCGATCAGCGCCCAGCGTTCGCCGATGGGCAGCACGATGATCCTGCGTATCCACACCGCCCAGCCGACCCGGTCGAGCCGGTCGGACAGGGCGGCGGTGCGGCCGGCCTTCGCGTCCGCGTCGTAGGTGGCCTCGGTGAACGCGAAGTCGACCATGTGGCGGCAGGTCTGCAGGACCATCGCGCCGAGGGCGAGCGCCCACACGTCGTCGCTGCCGCGGGCCGCGCCGAGCGCGAGCCCCGCGTAGTACGCGTACTCCTTGACGCGGTCGAAGGTGGCGTCGAGCCAGGCCCCGAGCGTGGAGTACTGGAGCGAGTAGCGGGCGAGCTGCCCGTCGGTGCAGTCCAGCACGAAGGACGCGATGAGCAGCACACCCGCCGCGACGAAGCCGGAACGGGTGCCGGTGGCGGCGCAGCCGGCGGCGATCAGGGCGACCAGCAGCGAGGCGGTCGTCACCTGGTTCGGCGTGAGGCCGCGCCGGGCGCACCAGCGCGCGAGGTAGCGGGAGTAGGGGCTGACGAAGTGCGTGGTGAAGAAGCCGTCGCGGGCCTTCACGGCGCCGCGCAGGCGCACCGCCTCGTCGTCCACCGCGGCGACGGCCTCCTGGGCCAGCGCCCGCTCCGGCGCGTCGGCCGGGACCCGGGCGACCAGGACCCCGAGTTCCGGGCGCTGCACGGTGACGCCCTCGGCGTCCAGGCCGGCGGCCAGCTCGTCGGGCAGGCTCTCGGCGCCCGTGACGGCGGTACGGCCCGCGCCCCGGTCCCGGCCGCCGGCCGGTGCCAGAGCCCGTACGAGCGCGGGGCGGGCGGCCGCGCGGACGGACAGGGCGCCCGGCACGGCGGCGGCGTCGAAGCGGGGGTCGGTCAGCGCGAGCCGCAGCGCGTGCACATGACCGACGAAGCGCGGGTCGACGACCGCTATGCGCTCGGCGGGCGGGACGGCGGCCATGCGTGCCGCGAGGGCACCGGCGCCGTCCGCCGCGACCACCTCGAAACCGAGGCCGCGCAGATCGGCCTCGATCGGTGAACCCGCGACCGGAGGACCGGTGAGTATGACGGTCGACAGACGGACTCACTCCCTGGGACACGCAGTGGACGGGTGGGGCGGTGCCGGTCGGCACCGAGCGCTGACATGCCGGCCGGACATCCTGGCGCGCCATGTCGGGGCGGCTGTGAGGGCAGAGGCTATCGGATTCCCGGAAGGTTCCGTTCACCGGGTGTTTCCCTGACCTTCGTGCGGATGGCTTGATCATCATCACGGTTCGGGGGCGAAGGGACAACCCTCCGTGCGGATCCGCCGCTAGGGTGAACGCCATGACGTGGCTGATCACTGGTGGCACGGGATTCATCGGTTCTCATGTCGTGCGGGCGATGACCCGCGCCGGGGAGCGTGTCGTGGTCTACGACGACGACTCGGCCGGCGTGGCCTCGCGGGTCCCCGCCGACGTGCCGAGGGTGACCGGTTCCACACTCGACCGGGACCTGCTGGACCGCACGATCGCCGAGCACGGCGTCACGGGTGTCGTGCACCTGGCGGCGCGGAAGCAGGTCGGCGAGTCCGTGGAGCAGCCGCTGCGGTACTACCGGGAGAACGTGGGCGGCCTCGGCATCCTCTTGGAGGCGGTGACCGCGGCCGGGATCGGCCGTTTCGTCTTCTCCTCCTCCGCCGCGGTGTACGGCCTGCCCGACGTGCCGCTGGTGACCGAGTCCACGCCGTGCCTGCCGCTGAGCCCCTACGGGGAGACGAAGCTCGCCGGCGAGTGGCTGGTGCGGGCCGCGGGCCGGGCCCACGGGATCTCCACTGCCTGCCTGCGGTACTTCAACGTCGCGGGCGCGGCCGTGCCGGAGCTGGCGGACACCGGGGTCTTCAACGTCGTCCCGATGGTGTTCGAGAAGCTCACCAAGGGTGAGCCCCCGCGGATCTTCGGTGACGACTACCCGACCCCCGACGGCACCTGCGTGCGCGACTACATCCACGTCGAGGACCTGGCCGACGCGCATCTCGCGGCGGCCCGCTGGGTCACCGGCCGGGACACCGCCGAGGACCTGACCGTCAACATCGGACGCGGCGAGGGTGTCTCCGTTCGTGAACTGGTCGACCTCATCACCGAGGTCGCCGGGTACCCGGACGTGACGCCGGTGGTCTTCCCGCGCCGCGCCGGGGATCCGGCGAGCGTGGTGGCCTCCGCCGAACTGATCCGCAAGGAGCTGGACTGGAGCGCCGTGCGCGGGGTCCGGGAGATGGTCGAGTCGGCGTGGGAGGGCTGGTGCCTGCGGTACCCGGAGGCCCGCCGCCCCTGACCCGTCGGCCTCCGGAACACTCCCCGTACCCGCGCCATCGCCGCAGGTCACCGCACATGACAACGGTGATCGGTGGCGAGTTGCCCACGGACGGTCACCGTTGTTCACTGGGGCACGCCGGCCGTTGCGGGCCGGCGCCCGAGCACGGACGGCGACAGGGGAGGCCCAGACGATGGGGGCAGGTCACGGGCACGACCACGGCCACAGCCACGGGTCCGCCGCGGGGCTGACCGGGACGGCGGCGGCCCAGTTCCGCGGGCGGCTGCGGATCGCGCTCGGCATCACGCTGCTGATCCTGGTGGCGGAGGTGGTGGGCAGCGCCCTCACCGGTTCCCTCGCGCTGCTCGCCGACGCGGGCCACATGGCCACGGACGCGGCGGGCCTGGCCATGGCGCTGGTGGCGATCCACTTCGCCAACCGCCCGCCCAGCGAGCGCCGTACGTTCGGCCTGGCACGGGCGGAGATCCTGTCGGCGGTCGCCAACGCCGTGCTGCTGTTCGGCGTGGGCGCGTTCATCTTCTACGAGGCGGTCTCCCGGCTGATCAGCCCGACCGCGGTCGAGGGCGGGCTCACCGTCGTCTTCGGCGTGATCGGCCTGGTGGCCAACTCGGTGTCGCTGCTGCTGCTGATGCGCGGGCAGCGCGAGAGCCTGAACGTCCGCGGCGCGTTCCTGGAGGTCATGGCGGACGCCTTGGGTTCGTTCGCGGTGGTCGTGGCGGCCGTGGTGATCCTCACCACCGGGTGGCAGCAGGCCGACCCGGTGGCTTCGCTGCTCATCGGTGTGATGATCGTCCCGCGCACGTGGAAGCTGCTGCGGGAGGCCATCGACGTCCTCCTGGAGGCGGCCCCCCGGGACGTCGACATGGCGGACGTCCGCAACCACATCCTCGGACTGCCCGGCGTCGAGGGCCTGCACGACCTGCACGTGTGGACCATCACCTCGGGCATGCCGGTGCTCTCCGCCCATGTGGTGGTGAGCCCGGACACCCTGGACGCCGTGGGCCACGAGAAGGTCCTCCACGACCTGCAGGGCTGCCTGGGCAGCCACTTCGACGTGGAGCACTGCACATTCCAGCTGGAACCCGGCGGCCACGCGGAGCACGAGGCACGGCTGTGCCACTGACGCCGTGGGCGGCCGGGCGGCGCGATCGACACAGCGTCACCGACATTGAGCGCGCTGCGACGACCTCCGGACCCCCCGCGTGAGGCAAACTGAGGTCTTGTCGTCGATGCAAAGGATGGCCATGCCCACGAGTCCCGCCGCCGGCCGGCCCCTCACCCCCGCCCCGGACACCTCCGCCAACGGTGCCTCGGCTCCGATCATGCTCGAACTGGTCGACGAGACCGGCGTGACGATCGGCACCGCGGAGAAGCTCTCGGCGCACCTGCCGCCGGGCCGGCTCCACAGGGCCTTCTCGGTCTTCCTCTTCGACGGCGAGGGCCGGCTGCTGCTGCAGCGCCGTGCCCTGGGCAAGTACCACTCCCCCGGCGTGTGGTCCAACACCTGCTGCGGCCACCCGTACCCGCAGGAGCCGCCATTCGTCGCCGCCGCGCGCCGCACCGCCGAGGAGCTGGGCGCGGCCCCCGCGTCGCTGCGCGAGGCCGGCACGGTCCGCTACAACCACCCGGACCCGGCGTCGGGCCTGGTGGAGCAGGAGTACAACCACCTCTTCGTGGGGCTGATGACCGCGCCGCTGCACCCGGACCCGGAGGAGATCGGCGAGACCGCCTTCGTGACCCCGCGGGAGCTGGCCGCGCTGGAGGAGTCCGGGCCGTTCTCCGCCTGGTTCCGGACCGTGCTGGGGGCGGCACTGCCCGCCGTGCGCGAGCTCACGGGCGAGCGCGCCGGCTGGTAGCCGCCGCCCGTCACAACGGAGCGCCGGGCGGCAGCGGAAGCGCCGCCCAGATGACCTTTCCCCCGGAAGCGGTCTGCTGCACGTCGCACATCCCGCCCGCCTCGGCGGTGACCGACTTGACCAGCAGCAGGCCGCGTCCATTGGTGTCCGCGTCGTCCACCTGGAGCGCCTTGGGGCGGTAGGGGTGGTTGTCCTCGACCGCCACGCGGACCCAGTCGAGGCCGACGGCGACCTCCACCGCGATCTCCGGGGAGAGCAGCGCGGCGTGCCGCACCGCGTTCGTCACCAGCTCGGAGACGATCAGCAGCAGGCCTTGCAGCAGGTCGTCGTCGATGGGCACGCGCTGCCGCACGAGCAGGTCCCGGACGGCGTGCCGGGCCTGCGGCACCGAGGAGTCCAGCGCGGAGGCGGTGAAGCGCCACACGCCCTCATAGGGGCGCGGAAAGTCCGGTGCCACCGGCGGCACCGGTTCGGGCGGGACGCTCCCGCGTACGTCCATGGCGGCGTTCACCCTCGCATTCAGCGATGCTCCCCGCGGTTCCCCTTCCCGGCCCGCTGGGCGGCGACGGGGTCCGCCTCACGTTCCGAGTGTCGGCAGCCGGGGACTCCACCCCGAGTCGCTGACCGTAAATCCGCAGCTTTCGACCGCCTGCGACACGGAGTGACCGGAGTTGGTGGGCTCGATGCGCCATGATGACGCGCCGGTACCGGTTTCAATGCTCCAGTGGGGTCTGCCGGGCGTCGGCCACCATGCCGACGATCCGGCGGCCGCCCAGACCCGCCCCGAGCAGGCCCAGACCGTCGAAGAGCAGTGCCACAGAGAAGAAGGCGCCGATCACGTAGACACTGCTGTGCGGCCAGTTCGCCAGCACCAGGACGGCCAGCAGAATGCCGATCGCCCCCTGGATCAGCGTCCACACCATCTGCGGTCCGCGCACCACCAGCCCGCCGAACAGCCGGAAGATCCCGCCGGTCAGGAACAGCAGCGCCGCGAACATCGTCAGGGCCGCGGCCGTCTGCGCCGGATTGCGGATCACGACCACACCCGCCGCGATGTACAGGGCCGCGACGACCAGGGCCAGCCAGAAGTAGTTGTGGTCGCGGTTCTGCACGGCCTGCGCCAGACCCACGATCCCGCCGATGAGGAGCAGCCAGCCGAACAGCACCATGGAGGTGATGGTCGCGATTCCCACGTAGAAGAGCCCGATCAGGCCGCAGACGACGAGGACCACGCCGAGCGCGGCGACCCAGCCGAAACTGCGCTTGAGCCCGGCCTCCGGGGGGTCCGGGTACTTCTTGCGTCCCGTGAACGGAGCCATGGCCGCCTCCTTGAACGCGTCGGGACCGGTCCGGGCCGGCTACCGGACATATACCCCCGATTGCCCGGCCGGAGGCACCGATAGGATCCCCGTGACCGTGGTGCGCGCCAATGGGCACACGGCCGGCGCGGATTCCCGCGACGACACGACGAGTGGGGGATGCGGGCATGTCCGACCCGTCCGGGCCCGGTCTGCTGCTGGAGACGGCGGGCGCCACCGCCACCGTGACCATCAGCAATCCGGCCAAGCGCAACGCCATGACCCTGGCCATGTGGCGCGAACTCCCGCGTCTGCTGGACCGGCTGGCGGACGATCCCGCCGTACGGGTGCTGGTGCTCACCGGCGCCGACGGCACCTTCTGCGCGGGCGCCGACATCTCCGACCTGCGTGACGCGGCCGGCGGCCCGGGCGCGGCACAGGGCGCGGCCGTCGAGGCGGAGGAGGCGCTGGCCGCCTTCCCCAAGCCGTCGCTGGCGGCCGTCCGCGGCTTCTGCGTCGGCGGCGGCTGCCAGCTCGCGGCCGCCTGCGACCTGCGCTTCGCCGCCGAGGGCGCGCGTTTCGGGGTCACGCCCGCGCGGCTCGGGATCGTCTACCCGGCCTCCTCGACCCGCCGGCTGACCGGCCTGGTCGGCCCGTCCACGGCCAAGCACCTGCTCTTCTCCGCCGAGCTCATCGACCACGAACGCGCCCTGCGGACCGGACTGGTGGACGAGGTGCTGCCGGACGGCGCCCTGGACAAGCGCGTCGAGGAGTACGCGGGCCTGCTGGCCGTCCGCTCGCAGCTCACCCAGGCCGCAGCCAAGGACTTCACGGCCCCGGACCCCGCCCCCTCCCGTGTGGAGCACTGGGCCCGGCAGGCCGCGGACAGCAGCGACACCGCGGAGGGCGTGGCGGCGTTCCTGGAGCGGCGCGAACCGCGGTTCAGCTGGTCGGTGGGGGGCTAATCCACGAGGTGCGGCGGCAGGGGGATGCCGGCGCGCAACGCGGGGTCGGGGACCGGGGTGCCCCGGGTCGTGCCGAGCGGGACCACTCCCGCCCAGAGCGGCAGCGCGGCGTCGGGGCCGTCGCCGTCGCCCGGGTGGCCGGTGCGGATCTTGACGGAGGCCTCGTCGGTGGCGAGGGCGAGCAGGTCGGTGGCCGCCAGTTCCCGGCGGTCGGGGCGGCGGGCGTAGTCCCACTGGCCCGGGGCGCACTGCTCACTGAGCACGCGCAGCCCGTGCAACCGCTCCTCAGGGTCCGTGACCCGGCGCGGCACTCCGACGACCATGGCGCTGCGGTAGTTGACGCCGTGCTCGAAGACGGACCGCGCGAGGACCAGGCCGTCGACGTGGGTGACGGTGACGCAGACCTGGGCGCCGGGCGCCTGCACGAGGCTGCGGCTGGCGACCGAGCCGTGCAGGTACAGCGTGCCGGTCCCGGCGTCGTGACCGTAGACCGTCGGCACGGCGAGCGGGGTGCCGTCGACCACGACGGCCAGATGGCACACGAAGCCGGCACCCAGCACCGCGTCCAGGTCGTCGCGGGAGACGCTGCCCTGCTCGCGAAGGCGCCGGTGACGGGTCCGGTCGGTGACCGGGAGCGTGCGGTCGGCGGCGGGCATGGGGGCCTCCAGGGGCTTCGGGGCGGGCGGCGCTCAGACTAGCCATATCAGCGCTTGTGATGCCCCATGTCTGCGGAAACAGTGTCGTTGCCGCTTCTCCACCACGGAATCCGCTGTCCCCAGAGGCACCTCTTATGACATGCCAACCGGTCGGTAACCTGTTGTCCATGACCGCCACCGCCCTGGAACCGCGCGCCGGACGGCGCTGCCACAACACCCTGAACTCCCTGCACTCCGTCGTCTACTTCTCCCCCGAGTACGACGACATGCTCTCGGCGATCGGGCTGGAGCGCGGCGCCATGGCCTACTTCGCGGGGCGCGCCGCACCGCTCGGCGCGGTGACGGCGGGAACGGTCGCCGCGACCTTCTACAACTTCAACCACGCGGTCATCGCGCCCGTCATCCCGCGCGCCTGGGAACTCGCCGCGCCCGCGGCCGTCCTCGACGCGCGGCTGCGCATCGCCGACACCGTCCTGACCCGGCTGCTCGGCGCGGACGGCATCGCCTCCGCCGAGATCGCGGACGCGGCCGTGCTCGCCCTGCGCGCCGCCGAGGCCTGCACCCGCGAGGCCCGTCCCCTCTACGCCGCCAACGCGGAACTCCCCGTGCCCGAGCAGCCGCACCTCGCCCTGTGGCACGCCGCGACGCTGCTGCGCGAGCACCGCGGGGACGGCCATCTCGCCGCGTTGCTCGCCGCAGGGCTCGACGGGATCGAGGCGCTCGTCACGCACACCGCCACGGGCAAGAGCTTCACCCCGCGGTTCGTCCAGCGCAGCCGGGGCTGGTCCGCCGAGGACTGGGCCGCCGCGCAGGACCGCCTCCGCGACCGGGGCCTGCTCGACGCGGAGGGCGAACTCACGGAGCGCGGCGTGGAACTGCGCCGCGAGGTGGAGGCCGTGACGGACCGCCTCGACCGCGCGCCGTACGAGTACCTCGGGGCGGAGGGGGTGGAGCGCCTCACGGTGATCGCGGGTGGGGCGGTGGGGCGTGTGCTGGCGGGCGGGGGTTTCCCGCCCAAGTACTTCGGCAAGCGCTAGCGTTGCCGCTTACCGGGTTTTTTCCCCGCCCTCCCGCCCGTGTGCCCTGTGAAGTCAGGGCGCCCCGACGCCAGTTGTTGGGGGCCGGGTCCGGGGCCTCCGGGGCTGCCATTCTGGACAGCACATTTAGGTGCCTCAGGCACTTTCCGCTGCGCACTCCGGGTTGTGCACCCAAATATGCTCCACAGTCCAGAACGCCACCCCTACGACCCCGCCCCCTCCGTAGTTGCAAGCGCCTGATCCCCGGTGGGTGGATGAGACGGCACCGTGCCTGGGGCCGCCCAACAGTCACCCCCACCGGCCGTAAGTCGCCCCAACCGGCCCAGGAGGGGGTGTGGCGGGGTGCGCCCGGAAGCGACGAGCGGCGACCGCGTGGTCGATGCCGAACGATGTGGGGGCAAACCGCGAGCGCTGAGGACGTACCCCGGCGCGGCGCCGACCCCACAACGCGCGCAGCGCGGGGCCCGCACTTACCGCGCCGGGCAATCGGGAGGGAGGGCGGGGAAAAACCCAGGCAGCCAGCGCAGCGCGTCCTCAGGGGGAGGAACTGACCGCAGGGGGAAGGACGGGCGCCTCGCCCGCGGGTGGGGGGATGGTGACCGGCGCGGTCTCGCGCCGCCCGCGGGCCTCGCCGCGTGCCGCCCCCACGCCCGCCACCACCACCAGCCCCGTCCCCACGGCCTGCAAGGCCGTAGGCACTTGCGAGACCAGGACCAGGGCGGCCAGCAGGCTGACAGCGGGTTCCATACCGGCGAGTGTGCCGTAGGCCGTCTTGCCCACGCGTTGCAGCGCCTTCATTTCCAGCAGGAACGGCACCAGCGGCATCAGCACGGCGATTCCCGCCACCGCCGCGACGACCTGGAATGTGCCGCCCGCCACCACGCCGGGGGCGCCGAAGGGCGCGGTGAAGACCGCGGCCACGGTGAAGGAGACGGCGAGGCCGTGCGTGGCGGAGAAGCGGCTGCCGACGTGCTGGGTGCCGATCACGTACAACGCCCAGCAGGCGCCGGAGGCCATGCCGAAGAGGACGCCGGCGAGGTCGGCGCCGTCCTGCCAGGGCGAGGTGAGGCAGAGGACGCCGGCCGCGGCCAGCAGCAGCCAGGCCAGTTCGCGGGGCCGCCGCAGGGAGGCGACCGCGACGGCCAGGGGGCCGAGGAACTCCAGGGCGGTCGCCGTGCCGAGCGGGATGCGGGCGGCGGCCTCGGAGAAGAGCAGCATCATGGCGCCGCTGACCATGCCGAGCAGGGCCGCGGCGATGAGGTCGCGGAGTGCGGCCGCGCGCAGCGCGGCCCACAGGGAGCGGCCGGTGAAGGCCAGCAGCAGGACCGCGGAGAATCCGGCGCGCAGCCATGTGGTGCCGGCCGGGCCCACGTCGTCGAAGAGTTCGGTCGTCAGGGCGCTGCCGGTGTGCAGCACCGTCATCGCGGCCAGGATCAGCACCGCGCCAGGCATACGGGGCATTGCAAAGGTATGCGGCTTCACGCGTCCATTGCAGCGCCCGACGTCTGTTTCTGTCCACGCGTCATAGGTGGACGCATTGTTTACCATCAGTGGATGATCGAGTCCCTTCCCGACCTCGGCAGACTGCGCCTCCTGGTCGAGCTCAGCCGGCTGGGCACCATGGCGGCGGTCGCCGAGCGCACGGGGTACGGCACGTCCGCCGTCTCCAAGCACCTCGCCGTGCTGGAGCAGGAGGTCGGCGCGCCGCTGCTGGCGCCGGTGGGCCGCCGTGTCCGGCTGACCCCCGCCGGGGAGCGGCTGGTCGAGCACGCCGTCGGGATCCTGGCACTCGTCGAGGAGGCACGCGCCGAGCTGCGCGGCGAGCCCGGACCGGTGGGGCGGGTGCGGATGGCGACCTTCGTCAGCGCGGTCGAGGCCGCCGTGATGCCGGCCCTGCTCCGGTTGCGCGAGCGGTACCCGCGCGTCGAGGTGGAGCTGAACGAGCACGAGCCCGAGCAGACCCTGGAGCTGCTGCTCGCCGGGGACATCGACCTCGGCATCGTGTACGACTACAGCCTGGTGCCGCGCACCGTGCCGAAGGGGCTTTCGGTGCGGCAGTTCGCAGAGCAGCCGATGCTCCTGCTGCTGCCCGCGGGCCATCCGTCCGACCCCGGGCCGGGCGGCCCGGTGCCCCTGGCGGGGTTGCGCCGGCTCGCGGAGGCCGGGTGGATCACCAACTCCCGGGGCAGTGACGACGACGAACTCGTGCAGCGCGTGTGCGCCCTGGCCGGCTTCGCCCCGCGCATCGTCCACCGCGTCGACAGCCTCCACCTGGTGAACCTGCTCGCGGGGGCCGGTCTGGGGGTCGCGCTCCTCGCCGAGTCGGGTGTCGAGCGGCAGCGCGCCGACGTCGTGTGCCGGCCGCTCGACCCCCTGGTGGGGACGCGCCGCCACTTCCTCGCCGCCCGTGCCGGCCAGTGGTCCTGGCCCCCGCTCGCGGAGGTCGCCCGGCTCCTGGCGGCGTGACTAGCCGGCCGCCCGGACCGACTCCTCCTCGCCCGTCGCGTCGGGGCGGGTGCCCGTGCGCGCGCTCTGGGCGCAGGGCAGCGCCGGATGGCGGCCGAGCAGCACGACGCCGACGGTGACGGCGACCAGGCCCGCCGCCTCCCAGGCGAGGGCCCCGGGTGTGACACGGAGGCGGTCGCCGAGGAAGCCGACACCGCAGGCGATGCCGGCGAGCGGCTGCGCGGCGGTCAGGGCGGGCAGGGACATGCGCAATGGAGCCGTCTCGAAGGCGCTTTGGACCAGCACGAGGCCGGTGAGTCCGATGCCGAGGATGGCGTAGGGCTGCCAGTGCACGAGCAGCGCCGCGATGCCCTCCGCCTCGGCGATCTGGCCCGAGGTGCGCGTGAGGGAGTCCTGGAGCCCGTAGAGCAGGCCCGCGGCGAGCGCGATGACGGTGGCTTCCGGCGACGGGCGCAGCCGCCTCGCGCAGGCGACCAGCAGCAGCGCGATGCCCATGACGATGCCGATGACCAGCCAGTGCCGCAAGGGGCCGCCGACCTGGCCGCCGCCGGTGGGCCGTCCGGCCGCGATGAAGGCGGTGACGCCCAGCGCCAGTAAGCCCACGCCCGACCAGCCGTGCCGGCCGAGTCTCTGGCCGGTCAGATGGCGCGACAGTGCCATCGCGAAGAGCAGGTTCGTCGCGGTGAGGGGTTCGACGAGGGAGAGCTCCCCCTCGGCGAGGGCGAGCGCGCTCAGCACCATGCCGAAGATCATCAGGAAAATGCCGAGCAGCCATTGCGGCATCCGCATGAGATCCAGCAGCAGCCGGAAGGACAGGAAGCTGGACAGCGGGGCGCGCTGGGCGGCGAGCTGCTGGAGGACGAAGCCGAAGCCCAGGCAGCACGCTGCACCCACCCCAAGCAGGAAAACGGCCACCTCGTCAACCTCCCGGTGTCGCCGACTGGCCCGACCATAGCCGCTCCACCGGGTTGATCGCGACGAATGCACGCGACGGCTCCGGCCCCGGCGGCTATGTGGTACGGGCGGTACGGGATCCCGCGGTGAGGGCGCCGGTGAAGACCTGGATGTGCCGCAGCTCGGCCACGACGTCGGCGAGAGACGCGCAGGAAGGGGTCTGCCGGAGCTCCGGCCGGACGGTGGCCGGCGTTCGGCCGTCCAGGGAGTCCGCGAGCGCGTCCAGGGCCTGGACGACCCCGGCGCCCTCCTCGCGCGAGGGGCGTTCCGCGCCCTGCTCGACACGGACCGCGCAGGCGGTGACGGCGTCCACGATCCGCTCGGAGGCGGCGACGACGCGGAACCAGTCGGTGTGGGGACCGCGGCCCCAGGGCAGTTCCGCGGCGACGGTCTCGGCGGCGGACCGCGCCTCGGCCAGGGAGCTGTAGGCGGCGCGGCGCAGCACCATGCGGTCCCCGGGGCGCCCGCCGGCGGGGGTGGTGAGGACGTGGGCCAGGTACTCCCGGGTACGCCGCAGCGCCTCGGCCATCAGGTGGGCCACCCGCGCGGTGGGATCGGTGAACCCCGGCAGGTGGCCGACGACGAGCACGATCGCGCAGGCCGTCGCGGTGTCCAGCAGGCGGTCGCCGGCCGCCTGGGTGTCGCCGCCCACCCAGACGAAGGGCAGCACCATCAGAGTGACCACCGAGGTCTGCAGGCCGAAGTGCCGGAAGGAGACGGGCAGGAGCGCGCCCGCGACGGCGGCGCAGACCACCGTCCACCACACGCCTCCGCCGCCCCAGATCGCGGCCAGGCCGCCGAAGACGACGACTCCGACCGCGGTCCCGACGAAGCGGTTGACGACGCGGGAGAACAGCGGGCCGATGTCGGGCTTCACCAGGAAGACGGCGGTGAGCGGCAGCCAGTACCAGTGGTCCGCCCGCATGGCGAGGGCCACGGCGGCACTCGCCGTCACGCACACCGCGACGCGCAGCCCGTACTCGCGCCCCGCCGGCCCGAGGACGCGGCGCCGCATGGTGGGGACGGTTCCCGGGGCGGGGAGCGGTGCCACCTCCTCGGCGCTGGTCACGCCGGGGACCGTACGGGCGAAGACCGCGGCGGCGTACTGGAGCGCGTGGTCGAACGCGGCGCGGGCCGGGGTGTCCCCTCCGGGGGCGGGGAGCGGCCCCGGCGGTTCGCCGGCGCGCAGTG
Source organism: Streptomyces sp. NPDC088733 (assembly GCF_044751185.1). Classification (NCBI taxonomy): domain Bacteria; kingdom Bacillati; phylum Actinomycetota; class Actinomycetes; order Kitasatosporales; family Streptomycetaceae; genus Streptomyces; species Streptomyces sp. NPDC088733. The sequence continues at coordinate 284,688 of NZ_JBIVLH010000006.1, read as the reverse complement.
CGGCCGCGAGGCGACGGGGGCCCTCCGCGACGTTCGGCGGCAGTGGGTGCGCCTCCCACAGCAGGGCGGTGCTCGCCTCGCACAGTGCCGTGGCGGCCGCGAACCGTTCGGCCAGGAGTAGTTCGCCGGGGCGCGTGGAACGGTGCGCCAGCCGGCGGAACAGGCGGCGCAGGCGCAGGGCTTCGTCGCCGCGGTCCATCGCCGCGGTCAGCCGGCGCCGTGCGGCCTCGGCCCCGGGCCCGCCCACGGCTTCCAGGGCGCCGACGAGAGCGTCGAAGACTCCGGCCAGCGCGGCCTGTTCACCGGCCAGACCGCCGCCGACCGGCCGCGGGGTCCGCAGCACGAGCCGCAGCAGGAGCAGCCAGACCGCGCCCACGAGGAAGAACAGCGCTTTCAGCCAGGGCGTGCCGGGCAGCGGGACTCCGGTCCCGATCACCATGAGGCACAGGGTCTGCATCCCGGTCCGTGAGCAGACCGGGCCCACGGTGCTCACGGCACCCGAAGCCAGTCCGACGGCGAACAGCAGGGGCAGCACCCACCAGCCGCTGGGGACGGCGTCGGCGGTCGCCGCCCCGATCAGCAGCCCGAGCGCCCCGACGAGCACGGGAAGACCGATGTAGACGGCGCCGGTCCGGCGCGTCCCCGGCAGGTCGTTGAAGCCCGCGAACAGCGTCCCGAACCCGGCCAGCACCGCGAACTCGATCCACCCCTGGGCCACCCCGATCGCCATCACGGGTCCCGCGGACAGGGCCCCGCGCAGCACCGCCGGCCACGGGACGGGCCCGCGCTGGAAGCGCAGCGGGTGGGCCAGCCACGAGGGCAGGACGACGCGGCGGCCGGGGCCACTCACCAGCACGGCATCCTCACCTGATTTCTCCCAGGAGGTCCCGGCCTTCAGGCCGGAGAGGAATGGGGTCATGGGCCAGAGCCGCGAAGCGGCGGAGTTGGCTGCGCATCTGTTCTGACCTGCACTCTCTTTCGTTGTCAGTGGGGACTGTTACGTTCCGTGGCATGACGGCGACAGTGACGGTCGAGGAGGGGTCCGGGCATGCCTGGTACACCTTCCGGCTGCGGGTGTCGTCCACCGCGCGTGCCGGTCTGGAGGCGGAGTGGGCGCGGTGCCGGTGGGTGTGGAACGAGTGCGTGGCCGTGTCCCGCAAGATCCACGCCCTGAACCGGACCTCCGAGCAGAAAACCACGTGCGGCCCGGCGCAGCTCGACAAAATGCTGACCGAGGCCCGGCGGTCGATGGCGTGGCTGCGCGACGGCAGTTCCGTTGCGCAGCAGCAGACGATCCCGGACTTCGGCAAGGCCCGCGCCAAGGCCCTGAAGGACATCACGGCGCGGCTGCCGATGCGACAGCGGGCCGGGATGCCCCGCGTCAAGCGCAAACGCGAGGCTGCCCCGACGCTGAACTACACCACCCGGGGTTTCCGGCTCAAGGACGGGCGCCTGCACCTGGCGGGCGGCATCGTGCTGACGGTGGTGTGGTCCCGCGACCTGCCCGCCGCCCCGACGTCGGTGCACGTCCACCGGGACAGCCTCGGCCACTGGTACGCCAGCTTCGTCGTGACCACTGCCCTTGAGCCGCTGCCTCCGACGGGAGCGGTGATCGGTATCGACTGGGGCGTTGCCGAGACCGCGACGACGACCAGCGACGTTCACGACCTGCCCCACGCCCAGCACGGCAGGACCGCCGCGGCGAAGGTGTCGAAGAAGATCGCCCGGCAACGGCAGGACACGGGTCGTAAGTGGGCCAAGCAGGTCGTCCGTGACCATGACGCGATTGCGGTCGAGGACTTCCGGCCCAAGTTCCTCAGCCGGACCACGATGGCCCGTAAGGCGGCGGACGCGGCGATCGGGGCCACGAAGGCGGCGCTGGTCGAGATGGGCCGCAAGCACGGGCGGGACGTCCGCCTGGTGCATCCCGCGCACACCACCATGGACTGCGCATCGTGCGGAGCGAGAACCAAGCACGCACTTCCTCTTTCGGAACGTACCTACACCTGCACCCCGTGCGGAGCCGTCTCGCCCAGGGACAAGAACTCCGCCCGCGTGATGCTGGTCCGGGCTGGTCTCAACCCGGCTGGTGCCGATCGTGCAAGAGCTGACGGACCGCAGGTCCCCAGCCCACGTGAGCCAGGAATCCCCACCCCTCAGGGCGGGGAGGATGTCAATGAGCGCTTCGTCCTTCTTCGACCCTCTTCAGCGTAGCTGTCCGTGATTGCGGCCCGGCGGCCCGGTCAATGGCGTCATGCCTGGTCCGGCGCGCCCTCGGGGAGGGCGAAGGGACCGCCGGCGGCGAAGGTGTGGGCCGCGAAGCGCTCGCCGATGCGCAGGTGCGCGGCGGCGTCCGGGTGGAGTTCGTCGGGGAGCGGCAGCTCGGCGTAGTCGTCGGCGCCGTAGAGCGCGCGGCCGTCGAGGTAGTACAGGTTCGGGTCCTCCGCCGACCGCTGCCGGACGATCCTGGCCAGTTCCTCGCGGACCGCGTTGAGCGTCAGCTTGCCGTTCGCACGCTCCGCCGGGTCGCCGGTGGCCCGGAAGCGCGGCTGTCCCGTGGCAAGGGAGGCGGGGTCGAGGGCGGTGGGGCCGGGGGTGTCCTCGTGGATGGGGCACAGGACGGGCGAGACCACCAGGAGCGGTGCGGTGGGGTGGCCTTCGCGGACGGTGTCGAGGAAGCCGTGGACGGCGGGGCCGAAGGCGCGGAGGCGCATCAGGTCGGTGTTGACGACATTGATGCCGATCTTGACGCTGAGCAGGCCCGCGGGGGTGTCGCGCAGGGCGCGGGCGGTGAACGGGTCGAGCAGCGCGCTGCCGCCGAAGCCGAGGTTGATCAGTTCCGCGCCACCGAGGGCGGCGGCGTGCGCGGGCCAGGTGGCGGTGGGGCCCGCGGCGTCGGAGCCGTGGCTGATCGAACTGCCGTGGTGCAGCCACACCCTGCGGCCCCGGTCCGGTACGGGCGCGACGGGGGCGTCGGTGCGCAGCGCCACCAGTTCGGTGGTCTCGTTGTGCGGCAGCCAGATCTCGACGTCCTTGTCGCCCTCGGGCAGACCGCTGAAGCGGAGGGTGCCTGCGGGGCCGGTCCGGTGGTCGAACGCACCGGTGGTCATGTCGATGGTCAGGGTGTTGCCGCCGGTGACGCTCTCCCGGCCGGTGAGACGGCCGTCGACCAGCAGGTCGTAGACGCCGTCCGGGCGCGGGGGAACGCCCGCGTAGACCCGCTTGGTGGGCACGGTGTCGAGTTCGATGCGGGTGGCCCGGGTGCGCAGGACCAGCCGGACCCCGGCGGGCTGGGCCTCGGCCATGGCGAGTTGCGGGTCGGTGTTCTGGGCGCGGGCCCGGGCGGGCAGCCGGTGCGGGAGTATGCCGCGCTCGGTGCGCTCCAGTTCGAGGGCGCCGCGCAGGAGGTCCGCGGTGACGGGGGTGGTGATCCACTGGTTCTCGGTGTTCATGTCCTCTGCCTGTCGGGCTGGTCGTTCTCGGGTGCGGGCCAGTTGCGCAGCAGGGCGTCGAGGGCGTCCACGACACGCGTCCAGGTCTCCTGCGTGTCGGGGGCGCTGTGACTGAACGCGCCGCCCGCCTCCAGGCCGACGTAGCCGTTGAAGACGCTGCCGAGCAGCCGGACGGCGTGCGTCCGGTCCGGTTCCGCCAGGTCGTAGCCGCGCAGGAGGGCGCGGGTCATCTGGGCGTGCCGGACGCCCGCACTGGCGGCGGCCGTCTGCGGGTCGAGCCGGTACTGGGCCGCCGCCCAGCGCCCGGGGTGCTCGCGGGCGTAGTCGCGGTAGACGTCCGCGAAGGCGGCGAGCGCCTCCTTGCCGGACCGTCCCGCCAGGGCGTCGGCGGCCCGGTCGGCGAGCTCCTCGAGCGCGAGCAGCGCGATCCCGGTCTTGAGGTCGTGGGAGTTCTTCAGGTGCGCGTACAGGCTGGCGACCTTGACGTCGAACCGCCTGGCGAGCGCCGAGAGCGTCACCTGCTCGAAGCCGGCCTCGTCGGCCAGTTCCGCTCCCGCCCGGACCAGGCGTGCGGCGCTGAGTCCTGCGCGTGGTGCCATGACATTACCCTCCTCTGCCTGCAACGAGTATGCATTCACCTAAACCCTTTAGGCAAATGTCGGCAGAGGAGAGCAGGGGAACGGCTTCACCGGCCGTTCCCGGTCGTCAGTACGTGGTGATCGCGGTCTCGCCCGACTCCGTGCCGATCGCGATGTGCGGGTAGCGGTCCGGATCGGCCCACACGAGCAGGCGGCGCATGGCCTCGACGGGCACGGAGACGCAGCCCGCGGTGGGCCCGGGGCCGTTGGCGTGCAGGAAGATGCCGGCGCCGCGCTCCTGTTCCGGCTCGTCGTAGTTGAAGCCGATGACGAAGGCGTGGACGTACGGCTTGCGGTACCTGATCAGGTGCTCGGACTCGGAGGCGGCGCAGTCCGGCGGCAGCGGCTCGACCCACCGGTTGTAGGACCAGGAAGCGTTGTCCTGGCACCAGTAGGAGTCCCGGGTGACGGGGCGGTAGGGCATCCGGGTGCCCTTCGGCGCGGGCTTGATGCCGAACGCGTACGGCAGGTCGTACAGGCCGGTGGGGGTGGTCCAGGTGCTCTGGGCGCGTTCCTCGCCCTCGACGAGACCGCCCGCACCGAAGCGGGCGGGCGCGGAACCCGCGGCGTGCCAGACGCCGTCCCGCAGGTCCCACCAGGTCACGGTGCCCCTGGTCGACCCGGTGTCCGGTGCCACGGCGGTGATGAGCTGGCTGCCGCCGCCGGTGTCCACCATGTCGTCGGGGAGCGTGAGCACACGCGGCTGCTCGGCCGCGGTCGTGGCCATGGCCGTGGGCGCGGTCGTGCCCGCGCCCGCCGTGCCGGCCGCAGCGGCCAGCACGGCGGAACCCGCCACGACGAGTCGTACGAAGCGGTCTCGGATCAACGCGGAAGGTGCTCCTCGATCGCGCCCACGACCTCGTCGGCCTCGGGCTCGGTACGCGAACGGAACCGGCCGACGACCTGGCCGTCCGCACTGATCAGGAACTTCTCGAAGTTCCACTGGATGTCGCCGGCCGCGCCCTGGGCGTCGGCGGTCTCGGTCAGCGTCGCGTAGAGCGGGTGCCGGTCCTCGCCGTTGACGTCCGTCTTCTCGAAGAGCGGGAAGCTCACGCCGTACGTCGCGGAGCAGAACGTCGCGATCTCCTCGGCGGTGCCCGGCTCCTGACCGCCGAACTGGTTGCTGGGGAAGCCCAGCACGGTGAAGCCGCGGTCGGCGTAACGCTTCTGCAGGCGCTCGAGGCCCTCGTACTGCGGAGTCATCCCGCACTTGGAGGCCACGTTGACGATCAGCAGCGCCTTGCCCTCGTGGTCGGCGAGAGACGCGGACTCACCGGAGAGCGTGCGCAGCGGAATGTCGTAGATGCTCACGATTCGAACTCCTCGTCGGGGGACGGGTAAGGGATCACAGACCGCCCATTCAACCCCGTCCGCTCCGGTGATCTTCCCACGGGAGGGTCCTCGGAACGGGGCAGCGACGCGGGGTGTCAGTTCTCCGTGATCCGTCCGGCCCCCACCTGGATGCGGCGCGTGGTGTGCACGGCCTCCAGCATGCGGCGGTCGTGGGTGACCAGCAGCAGGGTGCCGTTGTACGAGGCGAGCGCCGACTCCAGCTGCTCGATGGCGGGCAGGTCGAGGTGGTTGGTCGGCTCGTCCAGGACGAGCAGGTTGACGCCGCGGCCCTGGAGCAGGGCCAGCGCGGCCCGGGTGCGCTCGCCCGGGGAGAGGGTGGCGGCGGAACGCATCACATGGGCGGCCTTCAGGCCGAACTTCGCCAGCAGCGTGCGCACATCGGCGGGCGGCATGTCGGGCACCTCGGCGCCGAAGGCGTCCAGCAGGGCCTGGTCGCCGTAGAAGAGCTTGCGCGCCTGGTCGACCTCGCCGACGACGACTCCGGGGCCGAGGGAGGCCGCCCCCGCGTCCAGTGGCAGGCGTCCGAGGAGCGCGGCGAGCAGCGTCGACTTGCCGGAGCCGTTGGCACCGGTGATGGCGACCCGGTCCGCCCAGTCGATCTGGAGGTCGACGGGACCGAGGGTGAAGTCCCCGCGGCGCACCTCGGCGCCGCGCAGCGTCGCCACGACCGCGCCGGCGCGCGGGGCGGCGGCGATCTCCATGCGCAGCTCCCACTCCTTGCGGGGCTCCTCGACCACGTCCAGGCGCTCGATCATGCGCTGGGTCTGCCGCGCCTTGGCGGCCTGCTTCTCCGTGGACTCCGTACGCAGCTTGCGGCTGATCTTGTCGTTGTCGGTCGCCTTGCGCCGGGCGTTGCGGACGCCGTGCTCCATCCAGTTGCGCTGCATGCGCCCGCGAGCCTCCAGGCTCGCCTTGGTGTCGGCGTACTCCTCGTACTCCTCGCGGGCGTGCCGGCGGGCGGTCTCCCGTTCCTCCAGGTAGGAGGCATAGCCGCCGCCATAGGTGTTGACCTGCTGCTGCGCGAGGTCGAGTTCCACGACCCGGTTGACGGTGCGGGCGAGGAACTCGCGGTCGTGGCTGACCACGACGGTGCCGGCTTTCAGGCCCGTGACGAACGCCTCCAGGCGCTCCAGGCCGTCCAGGTCGAGGTCGTTGGTCGGCTCGTCGAGGAGGAAGACGTCGTAGCGGCTCAGCAGGAGCGACGCGAGGCCCGCGCGGGCGGCCTGGCCGCCGGACAGTGCCGTCATCGGCAGGTCGAGGCCGACGGTCAGGCCCAGTGAGGCGGCCACTTCCTCGGCCCGCTCGTCCAGGTCCGCCCCGCCGAGGGCCAGCCAGCGCTCCAGGCCGTCGGCGTAGGCGTCGTCGGAGCCCGGTGCCTCGTCCATCAGCGCCTGGGTCGCGGCGTCCAGGGCGGCCTGTGCGGCGGCGACCCCGGTGCGGCGCCCCAGGAAGTCCCGTACCGTCTCGTCGGCCCGCCGTTCGGGCTCCTGCGGCAGATGGCCCACGGTGGCGGTGGGCGGGTTCAGCCGCAACTGCCCGTCCTCGGGCGCGCTCAGGCCCGCCAGCAGACGCAGCAGCGTCGACTTGCCGGCGCCGTTGGCACCGACGAGCCCGATCACGTCGCCGGGCGCGACGACGAGGTCCAGGCCCGAGAAGAGGACGCGGTCCCCGTGGCCTGCGGCGAGGTCTTTGACGACAAGAGTGGCACTCATCAGACCGCCGATGCTATCGCCCCCCGTGTCCGTCCCGGCCGGCCGCGTCCGGGGCGGCGGATCCGCCGGCGCGACCCGTCCGCCCGCCCTGGGCGGGCGACGCCGGGTGAGGGAGCATCACCTTCGGTAAGCCGCTGCCACCGCGAGGGGAGACTCACCATGCCGCACCGCAGGGCACTTGTACGGCGTCCGGGTCCGCGTCTGGCGGAGGGGATCGTGACGCACGTGGAACGGTCGCCGGTGGACGGGGAACGGGCCCTGCGCCAGTGGGAGGCGTACGGGGCGGCGCTGCGGGCGCACGGGTGGGAGACCGTGGAGGTCCCGCCGGCGGACGCGTGCCCGGACGCGGTGTTCGTGGAGGACACCATGGTGCTGTTCCGCGACGCGGCGCTCATCGCGCGGCCGGGCGCGCTGCCGCGCCGCCCGGAGACGCCGGGGGCCGAGGAGGTCGTGGCGGGGCTCGGAATGTCCGTCACCAAGGTGCGGGCGCCGGGCACCCTGGAGGGGGGCGACGTCCTCAAGACGGGGGACACGGTCTACGTGGGTACCGGGGGCCGGACGAACGCGGAAGGCGTGCGCCAACTGCGCGCCGCGTTCGAGCCGCTGGGGGCAAGGGTGGTGGCGGTACCCGTCACCAAGGTGCTGCATCTGAAGTCGGCCGTCACCGCGCTCCCGGACGGCACGGTCGTGGGCCATCCGCCGCTGGTGGACGCGCCCGAGGTGTTCCCGCACTTCCTTCCGGTCCCGGAGGAATCGGGCTCCCATGTGGTGCTTCTGGGAGACGGGAAGCTGCTGATGGCGGCGAGCGCGCCGCGCAGCGCGGAGATTTTCGCCGCAATGGGCTATACGCCCGTACTTGTCGACATAGGGGAGTTCGAAAAGCTCGAGGGCTGCGTGACCTGCCTCTCGGTGCGGGTTCGGGGAGTGGACACGTAGGGCGGGTTGCCATGTGGGCGGCGCGTAACCTACGGTTTCGTAACTTACGATTCCGTAGGTACCCTCAGCAAACCGCCAGGAGCGCAGCGTGACCATTGCCCCGCCCCAGAACACCGGATCGGACGTGTGGAGTGACACCCGGCTGCTCTACGCCCTCGAAGAGGTCGTCGAGACCGAGCTGAACCGGCATCTGAAGGCGGCCAAGGAATGGATGCCCCACGAGTACGTGCCGTGGAGTCAGGGCCGGGACTACGACGGGGTCATGGGCGGCGAGGCCTGGGAGCCGCAGCAGTCGAAGGTCACCGAGATCGGCCGGATATCGCTGGTGGTCAATCTGCTGACCGAGGACAACCTGCCGAGCTACCACCACGAGATCGCCACGCTCTTCGGCCGCGAGGGCGCCTGGGGCACCTGGGTGCACCGCTGGACCGCCGAGGAGGGCCGGCACGCGATCGTCATGCGGGACTACCTGCTGACGACCCGTGCCGTGGACCCGGTGCAACTGGAGCGGCTGCGCATGCAGCACATGTCGGAGGGCTTCGAGTCCGACAACGCGCACAGCATGCTGCACTCGGTCGCGTACGTGGCCTTCCAGGAGCTGGCCACGCGCATCTCGCACCGCAACACCGGCCGGGAGTCCGGTGACCCGATGTGCGAACGCATGCTGGCGCGCATCGCGACCGACGAGAACCTGCACATGGTCTTCTACCGCAACCTGCTCGCGGCCGCCCTGCAGTTGGCGCCGGACCAGGCGATGCGGGCGATCCGCGACGTGGTGGTCGGCTTCCGCATGCCGGGCCACGGCATGCCCGGCTTCGAGCGGTCGGCGGCGCGGATCGCGATCGGCGGTGTCTACAACCTGCGCATCCACCACGACGACGTCCTGCAGCCCGTGCTGCGGCACCTGAAGGTGCTGGAGGTCGCGGGGCTGGGCCCGGAGGGCCTGAAGGCGCAGGAGGAACTGGGCTTCTTCATGGGCGAGCTGGACTGCCAGGCCCGCAAGTTCGAGGAGCGCCGTGACGCCCTCCTGGCGCGGCGGGCCGCCCGCGCCTAGCCCCGCGTCCCGCTCCCCGGGGCCGTCCCGCCGTCGTGCGGGGCGGCCCCGTTCCCTTTCCGGCTGCCCCCGTCAGAAAATCATGCAAGCACGCTTGATTGTTTCTGCGGACGGTGCCAGCCTGTGACGCACCACGGCTTCGCTGACGCCGCGTCAACCAGGGGGACCCGTGTCCGACCCCACACCCGTACTGGACGACCTGCGGGACGAGAGCGAGGGTCTGGACGCCCTCGTGGCCCCGCTGGAGGCGTCCGCCTGGGCCACGCCCACACCCGCTCCCGGCTGGACCGTCGCCCATCAGATCGCGCACCTGGCCTGGACGGACCGGCAGGCGCTGCTCGCCGCGACCGATCCGGCCGGCTTCGGGGCCGAGGTCGGCAAGGCCGCGTCCGCGATCGACACCTTCGTCGACGAAGGCGCGGAGGAGGGCGCGGCGCTGCCGCCCGCCGAGCTGCTGGAGCGCTGGCGCGCCGGCCGGAGCGCCCTCCAGGAAGCCCTGCGGGCACAGCCGCCCGGCGCGCGCCTCCCCTGGTTCGGGCCGCCCATGGGGGTGGCCTCGATGGCCTCGGCCCGGCTGATGGAGAGCTGGGCGCACGGCGAGGACGTCGCGGACGCCCTCGGGGTGCGCCGGAAGCCCACGGCGCGGCTGCGGCACGTGGCACGGATCGCGGTACGGGCCAGGGACTACGCCCACGCCGTCAACGGGCTCACGCCGCCCGCCGAGGAGTTCCGGGTGGAACTGACCGCCCCGGACGGCACCTTGTGGACGTTCGGGCCCGAGGACGCCGTCCAGCGCGTGAGCGGCCCCGCCCTCGACCTGTGCCTGCTGGCCACCCGGCGCCGGCACCGCGACGACCTGGCGCTGCGGGCGGAAGGCGCCGATGCCGACCGCTGGCTGGACATCGCGCAGGCCTTCGCCGGGCCGCCCGGCGAAGGACGCAAGCCGCGCGATCCGCGGCAGGGGGCGACGAAATGACCGGGGACAATCGGGCGATCATGCTGGAGCGCCTCGCCGGGGTCGAGGCCGAGCACGAGAAGGCGCTCGCCGGCGGCGGCCCCAAGTACGTGGAACGGCACCGCGGCCGGGGCAAGCTGACCGCCCGCGAGCGGGTGGAGCTGCTCCTCGACCCGGACACGCCGTTCCTGGAGCTGTCGCCGCTGGCGGCGTGGGGCAGCGACTACCCCGTCGGCGCCTCGCTGGTCACCGGCATCGGCGTCGTCGAGGGCACCGAGTGCGTGATCACCGCCAACGACCCGACGGTGCGCGGCGGCGCGAGCAACCCGTGGACGCTCAAGAAGGCGCTGCGCGCCAATGAGATCGCGCTCGCCAACCGGCTGCCCCTGGTCAACCTGGTGGAGTCGGGCGGGGCGGACCTGCCCAGCCAGAAGGAGATCTTCATTCCGGGCGGCGCGCTCTTCCGCGACCTCACGCGGCTGTCGGCGGCCGGCATCCCCACCGTGGCCGTCGTGTTCGGCAACTCGACCGCGGGCGGCGCCTATGTGCCCGGCATGTCCGACCACGTCGTCATGGTCAAGGAGCGCTCCAAGGTGTTCCTCGGCGGCCCGCCGCTGGTGAGGATGGCGACCGGCGAGGAGAGCGACGACGAGTCGCTGGGCGGCGCCGACATGCACGCCCGGGTCTCCGGGCTGGCCGACTACTTCGCCCTGGACGAGCCGGACGCGCTGCGCACCGCCCGCCGGGTCGTGGCCCGGCTGGGCTGGCGCAAGCAGGGCCCGGCGCCGGAGGCCGCCTACGACCCGCCGCTGCACGACGAGGACGAACTGCTGGACATCGTCCCCGGTGACCTCAAGACCCCCTTCGACCCCCGCGAGGTCGTCGCCCGCGTCGTCGACGGTTCCCTGTTCGACGAGTTCAAGCCGCTGTACGGGACGAGCCTGGTCACCGGCTGGGCCCAGGTGCACGGCTATCGCGTCGGCATCCTCGCCAACGCACAAGGGGTGCTGTTCAGCGCGGAGTCGCAGAAGGCGGCGCAGTTCATCCAGCTCGCCAATCAGCGCGACATCCCGCTGCTGTTCCTGCACAACACCACCGGCTACATGGTGGGCCGCGAGTACGAGCAGGGCGGCATCATCAAGCACGGCGCGATGATGATCAACGCGGTGTCCAATTCGCGGGTCCCGCACATCTCCGTGCTCATGGGCGCCAGTTACGGCGCCGGGCACTACGGCATGTGCGGCCGCGCCTACGACCCGCGCTTCCTGTTCGCCTGGCCGAGCGCGAAGTCGGCCGTCATGGGTCCGCAGCAGCTCGCGGGCGTGCTGTCGATCGTGGCACGGCAGTCGGCGGCGGCCAGGGGCCTGCCCTTCGACGAGGAGGCCGACGCGGGCCTGCGCGCCATGGTGGAGCAGCAGATCGAGTCCGAGTCCCTGCCGATGTTCCTGTCGGGGCGGCTGTACGACGACGGGGTGATCGACCCGCGCGACACGCGCACGGTGCTCGGCATGTGCCTGTCGGCGATCCACAGCGCACCCGTCGAGGGCGCGCGCGGCGGCTTCGGCGTCTTCCGGATGTGAGTGATGTGAGGGGCAGCGTGACCGTGATCGCATCAGTGCTGGTGGCCAATCGCGGCGAGATCGCCCGCCGCGTCTTCCGCACCTGCCGCGACCTGGGCATCGCCACGGTCGCCGTGCACTCGGACGCGGACGCGGGGGCGGCGCACGTACGGGAGGCCGACGCCGCCGTGCGCCTGCCGGGCGATGCCCCGGCCGACACCTATCTGCGCGGCGACCTGATCGTGAAGGCCGCCCTGGCGGCCGGTGCCGACGCCGTGCACCCTGGTTACGGATTCCTGTCGGAGAACGCCGAGTTCGCCCGGGCCGTGATCGCCGCGGGCCTCACCTGGATCGGCCCGGCCCCGGAGGCCATCGAGGCGATGGGCTCGAAGACCCGCGCCAAGCGCCTGATGGCCGCCGCCGGTGTCCCGGTGCTGGAGGCCGGTCCCGACGACCTGCCGCTCCTGGTCAAGGCGGCCGCCGGCGGCGGCGGACGCGGCATGCGCGTCGTACGCGAAGCCGCCGCCCTAGAAGCGGAGATGGCCGCCGCCCGCGCCGAGGCGCTGTCCGCGTTCGGCGACGACGAGGTCTTCCTGGAGCCGTACGTCGAGGACGGCCGCCACATCGAGGTCCAGGTGCTGGCGGACGCGCACGGCACCGTGTGGACGCTGGGCGAGCGCGACTGCTCGGTGCAGCGCCGCCACCAGAAGGTGGTCGAGGAGACCCCGGCCCCCGGCATCGGCGACGGGCTGCGCCGCACCCTGCACGAGGCCGCCGAGGCGGCGACGCGGGCCATCGACTACACCGGCGCGGGGACGGTGGAGTTCCTGGTCTCCGCGGACGGCCGCCCGTACTTCCTGGAGATGAACACCCGCCTCCAGGTGGAGCACCCCGTGACCGAGTGCGTCTTCGGGGTCGACCTCGTCGCCCTGCAACTGGACATCGCCGAGGGCGGCCGGTTGCCGGCCACTCCCCCGCGCCCTACGGGGCACGCCGTGGAGGCCCGCCTGTACGCGGAGGACCCGGCGCGCGACTGGCAGCCGCAGACCGGCGTCCTGCACCGGTTCGCGCTGCCCGCGATGCCCGGGCTGCGCGTGGACGCCGGCTTCACGGACGGGGACCGCGTCGGCGTGCACTACGACGCGATGCTCGCCAAGGTGATCGTCCACGCCCCCACCCGCGAACGGGCCCTGCGGCAGCTCGCCGGCGCCCTGGAACGGGCCCGCGTGCACGGCCTGGTCACCAACCGCGACCTGCTCGTGCGGGTGCTGCGCGACCCGGACTTCGCGGCCGGGCGGCTGTCCACGGCGTTCCTCGGACGGCTCGGCCCGGCCGCCCCCGCCGACCCCGGCACGGTGCGTCTTGCCGCGCTGGCCGCCGCGCTGGCCGACGCGTCCGGACGGCACGCCTTGGGCGGCTGGCGCAATGTGCCGTCGGCACCGCAGCGCAAGACGTACCGCGCCGAGCCCGACGGGACGGAGCACGAGGTCCGCTACCGCCTCGGACGCGGCGGCCTGACCGCCGAGGGCCACCCGGACGTGCGGCTGCTGTCCGCGGCCGCGCACGAGGTCGTCCTGGAGGTCTCCGGCATCCGCCGGGCCTTCGAGGTCACCGCGTACGGGGCCGAGGTGCACGTCGACAGTCCCACGGGAGGGCACCGCTTGACCGCGCTGCCGCGCTTCCCCGATCCCGTGGACAGGATCGCGCCGGGCTCACTGCTGGCGCCGATGCCGGGCACGGTCGTCCGGATCGCCGAGGTGGCGGTCGGCGACAAGGTGGCGGCCGGTCAGCAGCTGCTGTGGCTGGAGGCCATGAAGATGGAGCACCGCGTCGCCGCCCCGGCGGACGGCGTGCTCACCGCACTGCACGCCGAGGTCGGCCGCCAGGTCGACGTCGGGACCGTACTCGCCGTCGTTCAGGAGGAGGGCTCGGCATGAGCGGGATCACCGCTGCGAGCGGACCGGCAGGCACCTTTGACAACGCCCTGGTGGAGAGCGAGGAACGGCGCGCCCTGCGCAAGGCGGTCTCCGATCTCGGGCGCCGCTATGGGCGCGGCTACTTCGCCGCCGCCGCCCGCGAGGGCAAGCACACCGACGAGCTGTGGCAGGAGGCGGCCGCCCTCGGCTACCTCGGCGTCAACCTGCCGGAGGAGTACGGCGGCGGGGGCGGCGGGCTGGCCGAACTGGCCATCGTCCTGGAGGAGCTGGGCGCTGCGGGCTGCCCGCTGCTGCTGCTCATCGTCTCCCCCGCGATCTGCGGCACGGTGATCGCGCGCTTCGGCACCGAGGAGCAGAAGCGGCAGTGGCTGCCGGGGCTGGCCGACGGGTCCGTCCGCATGGCCTTCGGCATCACCGAGCCCGACGCGGGCTCCAACTCGCACCGGCTGACCACCACCGCGCGCCGCGACGGCTCGGACTGGCTGCTCACCGGGCGCAAGGTCTTCGTGTCCGGCGTCGACATCGCGGACGCCACGCTCGTCGTGGGCCGCACCGAGGACGCCCGCACGGGCCGGCTGAAGCCCTGCCTGTTCGTCGTCCCGCGCGATACCCCGGGCTTCGAGTTCCGGCAGATCGAGATGGAACTGACGGCCCCGGAGAAGCAGTTCCAGCTCTTCCTGGACGATGTGCGGCTGCCGGCCGAGTCCCTGGTGGGCGACGAGGACGCGGGCCTGCTCCAGCTCTTCGCGGGGCTCAACCCCGAACGCGTGATGACCGCCGCCTTCTCGATCGGCATGGGCCGGCACGCGCTGGAGAAGGCTGTCGACTACGCCCGCACACGGCAGGTGTGGCAGGCGCCCATCGGAGCGCATCAGGCGATCGCCCACCCTCTGGCGCAGGCGCACATCGAACTCGAACTGGCCCGCCTGATGATGCAGAAGGCCGCCTTCCTCTACGACGCCGGGGACGACGCGGCCGCGGGCGAGGCCGCCAACATGGCGAAGTACGCCGCCGCAGAGGCGGGCGCGAGGGCGGTGGACCAGGCCGTGCACACGCTGGGGGGCAACGGCCTCACCACCGAGTACGGTCTGGCGTCGATGCTCACGGCGTCGCGTGTGGGCCGCATCGCGCCCGTCAGCCGGGAGATGATCCTCAACTACGTCTCGCACCACACGCTGGGCCTGCCCAAGTCCTACTGAGCACGTCCTACCGAGGAGGGGGAGCGGTCATGGCACAGCCGGCCGTGTTCCACAGCGAGTACCCCGCGGTTCCCGCCGTCGACCTGCCGATCCACGAGGCCGTGCTCGGCCGGGCCGCCGAGTTCGGCGAACGGCCCGCGCTGATCGACGGCGTGGACGGCACGACCCTCACCTATGCGCAGCTCGACGCCTTCACACGGCGCATCGCCGCCGCCCTGGCGGAGGCCGGGCTGCGCAAAGGTGACGTCCTGGCGCTGCACAGCCCCAACACCGTCGCCTATCCGCCGGTCTTCTACGGGGCCACGCGCGCCGGGGCGGCCGTCACCACGGTGCATCCGCTCGCCACTGCCGAGGAGTTCGCGCGGCAGCTGCGCGACAGCGGCGCCGCGTGGATCGTGACCGTCTCGCCGCTGCTGGAGACCGCCCGCAAGGCGGCGGAACAGGCGGGCGGCGCCCGGGAGATCTTCGTCTGCGACACCGCCGAAGGGCACCGCTCGGTGCTGGAGTTCCTCGCCTCCACCGCGCCCGAGCCCCAGGTCTCCTTCGACCCGGCCGAGGACCTGGCGGCGCTCCCGTACTCCTCGGGCACGACCGGCGTCCCCAAGGGCGTGATGCTGACCCACCGCAACATCGCGACGAACCTGGCCCAGCTCGACCCGATGCTGGCCTCCGAGCCCGGCCACCGCATCCTCGCGGTGCTGCCGTTCTTCCACATCTACGGCCTGACCGCGCTGATGAACGTCCCCCTGCGCAAGGGCTCGACCGTCGTCGTGCTGCCGCGCTTCGACCTGGAGCAGTTCCTCACCGCCATCGAGACGCACCAGGTGCAGGGCCTGTACGTGGCCCCGCCCATTGTGCTGGCTCTTGCCAAGCACCCGGCGGTGGCGGGGCACGATCTGAGCTCCCTGGAGTACGTGCTGTGCTCGGCCGCGCCCTTGGACGCCGATTTGGCGCGGGCCTGCTCGGAGCGGCTCGGGCTGCCGCCCCTCCTCCAGGCGTACGGGATGACGGAGCTGTCGCCGGGCACCCATGTGGTGCCGCTGGACGTGCGGGACGCGCCCGCGGGGACGGTCGGCAGGCTCGTCCCCAGCACCGAGATGCGCATCGTCCCGCTGGACGGCGAGGCGGGCACCGGGGCGGACGGCACCGGGGAGATCCACATCCGCGGCCCCCAGGTGATGAAGGGCTACCTGGGGCGGCCCGACGAGACGGCCGCGATCGTCGACGAGGACGGCTGGCTGCACACCGGCGACGTCGGACGGGTCGACGAGGGCGGCTGGCTCCATGTGGTCGACCGGGTCAAGGAACTGATCAAGTACAAGGGCTACCAGGTGCCGCCGGCCGAGCTGGAGGCGGTGCTGCTCACCGATCCCCGGGTCGCCGACGCGGCCGTCATCGGCGTCCTGGACGAGGACGGCAACGAGATCCCCAAGGCGTACGTCGTCCCGCAGCAGGGCGGCCCCCTCACCGAGGACGACGTGATGGCGCACGTGGCGGCACAGGTCGCCCCGTACAAGAAGGTGCGGCGGGTGGAGTTCACCGACGCGATACCGCGTGCCGCGAGCGGAAAGATCCTGCGGCGCGAACTCCGCGCCCGCGAAAGGGGCGGCAGTTGATGGCCGGCGAAACGGCACCCGTGGTGCGCGCCGCGTACGAGCGGGGGATCACCACGCTCACCCTGGACTCCCCCGCCAACCGCAACGCGCTCTCCGCGCGCATGGTGGACGAACTGTCCGACGCGCTCGCGCGGGCCGGCAAGGACCCGGCGACCCGCGCGGTGCTGCTGACGCACACCGGCGGCACCTTCTGCGCCGGGGCGGACCTGAAGGGGGCGACGTCCCCGGAGGGCCCGCGCCGGATGGTCGCGCTGCTGCGGTCGGTCGTGGAGCTGCCCAAGCCGGTCGTGGCCAAGGTGACCGGCCATGTGCGCGCGGGCGGCCTCGGGCTGCTCGCGGCGTGCGACCTGTCGGTGGCGGGCCCGGGGGCCGGTTTCGCCTTCACCGAGGCGCGGCTCGGCCTCGCGCCCGCCGTGATCTCGCTGACGGTGCTGCCGCGCCTCGACGCGAGGGCCGCGGCCCGCTACTACCTCACCGGAGAGGTCTTCGACGCGGCGGAGGCCGTACGCATCGGCCTGGTCACGGCGCCCGAGGAGGCGCTGGACGGCATCCTCGCGGGCCTGCGCGCCGGCTCGCCCCAAGGGCTGGCGGAGTCCAAGGCGCTGACCTCGGCGGAGGTGCTGCGGGCCTTCGACCGGGACGCGGACGCACTGGCAGAGCGCTCGGCACGGCTGTTCGGCTCCCCCGAGGCCGCCGAAGGGATGCGGGCCCTTCTCGAACGGCGGGCGGCGCCGTGGGCGTTGTGAGCGCCCGGGTGCCCAAGCAGGACCGCAGCCGCGCCACCCGGCAGCGGCTGCTGGAGGCGGCCGTCGCCTGCCTGGCCGATCGCGGCTGGGCGGGCAGCACGGTCGCCGTCGTCGCCGAGCACGCCGGGGTCTCCCGGGGCGCGGCGCAGCACCACTTCCCCACCCGGGAGGACCTGTTCACCGGGGCGATCGGGTTCGTCTCCGAGCAGTGGCTGACGGCGCTGCGCGAGCGGGCGCTCGAACTGCCGGACCAGGGCGTCCCGCGCACGCGCGCCGTGGTCGAGCTGGTCGTCGACCTCTACACCGGCCCGATCTTCCGTGCCGCGCTGCACCTGTGGGTCGCGGCGGCCAACGAGGAGCAACTGCGGCCGCGCGTCGGGGCCCTGGAGGCCCGGATCGGCCGTGAGGCGCACCGTCTGGCGGTGGAGATGCTGGGCGCCGACGAGTCCGTGCCGGGTGTGCGCGAGACCGTCCAGGCCACTTTGGACATGGCCCGCGGCCTGGGACTGGCCCATCTGCTCAGCGACGACAGCGCCCGCCGCGCGGGCATCGTCCGCCAGTGGTCGACGGTCCTGGACGGGGCGTTGCGCGGCGGTTTTTGACTCGCCCGCTGTCGGTGGCCGGTGGGACGATCCCGGCATGGCGATCGAGGTGGATCAGACCGGCGGACTGGGCTTCCTGCTGGCGTTGGTGGACCGGGAGCAGGCGGCGCGGATACGTCTGCGCACGGGCCTCCCGGAGGAGGACCCTTCGGCGGGCGGCCGGCCCCCGAAGGGCTACGGATGGCAGTACGGCCTGCGGGACCTGCCTTCCTCGGTGGTGTGGTGGATGCTCCAGCAGGACGATCCGGACGTCAATGTGCTGGTCTACGAGCATGCCCGGATCGACGACCGGGTACGGCACGACATCCTCCGCGGCGTCCCTCAAGGCCCCGGCCGCACCCGGCCTGTCAAGGTCGACAGGGCCCTGTCACGGTTCGCTCCGCCGGAGGTTCGCCTGGCGTCCGGTCCCGAGGAACTGACGGCCGTACTGCGCGAGGTGGGGTCGATGGGGCAGGGGCGCGTCGCCGCGCGCATGGTGGGGCGCGAGGACTGGCCGGTGGTGGCCGCCGCGGACGCCGTCCGGCCGCTGCCCGGCTACGCCCGCTGGGCGCTGTCCGTCCGGCCCGACTGCCCGCCGGAGGTGCGCGCGCGGTTCGGCACGCACCGCAAGTTCACGCATCGGCTCAGGACCGCGGGCATCGTGGACGGCCCGGCGGCGTACGCGACGACGACGCGGCCGGCGCCGCAGGCCCTGTCGGTCCTGGCGATGGGCCGCTGGGCGTTCCCCGGCCGCCTCGCCGAGGCTCACGCGGCGCTGCGGCCCCTCGTCCGGGCGGAGCTGGGCGGCAACACCGAGGCCTGGGCCGTGCTCGCACAGTTGCTGCCGACGTTCACGGGGACGGTGCCGGAGCTGGTGACGACGGCGCGGGCGATCGCGGGCGACGCCGCGTGAGAAGTCGATGGCCCGTTGTCGGTGGGCTCTGGTACCACTGATCACAGGGGCATCCGGGGGGGGTGCCGAGGTCGTGCACGGGGGGCGGTCATGGCGTACGGGGCAGGCACAGCCGCGCGACGGCTCACCGTCGGGCTCGACGACCGGCGGGCGCTGGAGCGCTGGCGTCCGGCGGATCCGGAGGTCGTGGCGGAGGCCCGGCGGCTGAAGGAGGCGGCGCTGCTGGACTTCGGCCTGACGCAGTCCGCGGTCGCGTCCTGGCTGTACGCCAAGTGCCGGCACCAGATCCCTACGACGGCGGTGGACACGGCGGCCGTGGTCGCCTCCGGGGACGGCACGATCCTGCTGCTGTTCAACCCGGACTTCTTCGTGGGGCTCGGCCTGGAGGGGGTGAAGTTCGTCCTCTTCCACGAGTCGCGGCACGTAGTGCAGCGGCATCTGTTCACCGAGCAGGAGCTGCGGGACGACCCGGTCTTCGCCCTGGCCGCCGAGGTGTCCATCAACCACGTCGCGATGGTCCGGCTGGAGCGCGACACGCTGCCGCTGCTCGACGGCGAGCCGACCGGCGTCGACCCCCGCGCCGTCCACGCCGCGTACGAGGGCGACCTGCGGGAGCAAGGGCTGACGCCGCTGCCCTACGAGGAGTTCACCGCGACCGACATGAGCGTCTACACCGAGCTCAAGCGGATGGCCCGCCCGCCGGTGCCGGCGGTCGCGGCGTGGTGTGTGCACATGGACGGGCCCGGAGTGCCGGCGGACCAGGAGACCGTCGACGGGATGGTGTCCTCGGCCCTGCTCAACTCCCTGCTGGCGGCACGCCGCGGCCACACCGGCGCGGAGCGCGAACTGCTCGACCTCATGGACCGCACCCAGGACGCTTCGGAGCGCACCTCGCGGCTGTGGGGGAACCTGGGGGCCGGCGCGCTGCGCGGCGAGACCGTGCGGACGCGGCAGGTCGACTGGTGGCAGCGGTGGCTGGTCGACGTGGTCGCCTCGAAGCTGCGCGAGGGCGAGCGGCTGGTGTACCCGAAGAAGCGCGGCGCCCTGCTGGCCGCGCTCGGGCACGACCCGATGCTGTCGCGGCGCGGTCCGGTGCGCGACAAGGTGCTCGTCGTGGCCTACGACACCTCGGGGTCCATGCCGGCCTCCGTCGTGGCGTGGCTGACCGAACTCGTGGGCCGCATCGAGGGTGTGGAGGCGCACTGGCTGTCCTTCGACGGCGTCGTGATGCCCTTCGCGCCGGGCGAGCGGGTCTACGGCGGCGGGGGCACAAGCTTCCAGGCCGTCGCCGACTACGTGGAGGGACGCACGGAAGTGCGGGGCCGCCGCTTCGAGGAGCGTCCGGACGCCGTGATCGTGCTGACCGACGGCTTCGCCCCGCACATCACGCCGGCCGAACCGGACAAATGGATCTGGCTGATCACCCAGGGCGGCGACGACTGGCCAGACGGCCACACCCCGCCCATGGCCTGCCACCGCGTCACGACAGGAGCGACATGACCACCACCACCGCGGCGACCGCCACGGCCGGCCCCCGGCCGTGGCGGGCCAATGCCACGTATCCCGGGCCGCCCGAGGGCTGGACCGGCCGGTCGCGCCTGGAGTCCTTCATCGACGCGATGATCGACATGCGGCAGACCGGTCAGGTCTTCGGCGAGCACGGCATCGGCAAGACCTCGACGTTCTTCTCCCACATCGCCGAGGCGTACCCCGACACCGAGCTGGTCTTCGTCCCCGCCGCCAACCTCACCCCGGACGACCTGCTGGCGAACGCGCCCGTCCGCGACCAGGAGACCGGCGACCTGGTGCTGCGTCAGCTGGTGATGAGCCAGCTGAAGCCGGGGCGGCCGTTCGTGCTGCTCATCGACGACTCGCTGCAGGCGGGCGAGACGATCCAGTCGCAGCTGATGCAGATCGCCTGCAACTGGACGCTCGGTGAGTACGACCTGCGGGCGCTCGGCTGCATCGGGGTGTTCCTCAGCGACAACGAGTCGCTGGCGGAGACCGCGAGCCGGCGCGGCGACCTGGCGCTGCTGGACCGCATGGTCACCGTCCGCGTCACCGCCAACGACACGTCCTGGCGGACGAAGCTGGCCGCGAAGTACCGGGACCGCGACCTGTCCGGGGTCTTCGGTGTGTGGGCGTCCCTGGGCCCCGCGGTCCGCGAGCTGCTGTCCCCGCGCACCCTCGACCACATCCTGGCCAACGCGCGCGAGGGGTTCCCGTTGCGCTGGGGGCTGCCGCTGCTCAACGGGGAGCGGCTGCGGCTGGCCGAGCCGCGGGCCGACGGCACTCCCGGACCCGACCGGACGGCCGAGATCCTGAACCGGATCGCCAAGGCGCTCGGCGTCCCCAACCCGGCGACGGTCCCGGACCCGGTGCGCTCCGTGGTGCGCGCGGCGCTGCGCAACCGGTGGACGGTGCTGCTCCAGGGGCCGCCCGGCTGCGGCAAGACCGAGCTGGTGCGCGAGACGCTGCGCGAGGGGCTTGGCCGCGACCCGCTCTACTTCTCGCTGCCGGTCACCAACGTCGAGGACCTGTGCGCGCCCATCCCGGGCCGGGACGGGTCGCTGGAGAACCTGCTGGCGGCGGTCTTCACCGGGGCCGAGCCGAAGGCCGTCGTCTGGGACGAGTACAACCGGCCGAAGGACAAGGCGGCCTTCGCCAAACTGATGGAGATCACGCAGGAGTGGTCGCTGGCCGGTCGCCCGATCCAGAACCTGCGGGCGCAGATCGCCGTGCAGAACCCGCCCTACCACCTGGGCCGCAAGCTGCTCGTGTCGCGGAACAACATCGCCCAGGCCACCCGGTTCACCGCGTCCCTGACGGTCGAGCCGGGCGACATCCCCGCCAACGAGTGGCTGATCTCCCGCTACGGCGCGGTCGCGGAGACCGTGCTGGAGTGGTGGAAGCACGACATCGACGAGGACGGGCGCGCGTGGATCACCAAGCGCACCATCGAGCGGCTGATCAAGCTCCATCAGCGCGGTCTGCCGCTGGAGATGGCGACGGTCTACCTCGGCGACGGGGAGTACGCGCCGGTGCCGCTCACCGCGCTGGTGGACCGGCTGGCGTGGCGTCAGGTGACCGGGCTGCGCGAACTGGCGGAGGACGTCGAGGGCTGGGAGGCGCGGCTGCGCGGTGCCCGCGAGGAGTCCGGCGAGGGCAACAACGACAGCGACCTCGTCCACCAGGTCATCGCCAACGCCGAGTTGTCGCAGCTCAAGCGCTACCGCAAGGTCGTGACCCGGCTGGTGGCCCTGCTGCCGCCGAAGCTGCGCTCGACCTATCTCGTCGGTGCCCCGGAGGACGCGCAGCGCTTCTGGATCGAGACGTTCGCCCGCATACCCCGCTGACGTGCCGGCAGGCGGGGCTCAGCGGGGCGTGCGGTGGACGCTGCGGACGGCGGCCACGGCGTCGGGAACGGCGGGGTGGGGCAGGTGGGCGCTGAGCGCGTCGAGACGCTGCCGGACGCTGGTCGCGACACCCTTGCCGAGCACGTAGCGGGTGGGAGTGGCCGCGCCGGGCGCCGCGTCGAGCAGGCGGTGCGCCTCGCGGCTGCGCATGCCGGTGTTGGCCAGGACGAGGTGGCCGAGCCGGTGCGGCGCGGCGGCCAGGGCGGCGGCGATGGCCTCGGCGGCCCCGGTGTCGACGCGGTTGTCCGCGGCACCGAGGACGGCGGCGGCGCGCACCCGGCCCAGGTCCAGCAGTTCAACGCCGGCGGCGGCCGCGGCGGCGACCAGCGCCGCGGTGCCCCGCGGGCCGATGCCGTTGCTCGCCGCGGACAGCCGGGTGAGCCTGCCGTGGGGTGCCCGGCGCAACGCCTCGGCGAGGATCAGGCCGCCCTCGTCGCCCAGGCGCGCCGCGGAGACGTACAGTTCGCCGATCACGCCCCGGGTGATCAGGTCGGCGAGCACGGCCGCCCCTGCCGGCCCCAGCGTGTTGCCGCCGACGAAGAGCCGCTCCATGCCCCGCCCGCCCCCGGCGGCGACGAGCAACGCGTCCACCAGGACCGCCAGCCCCGCGACGTCCAGACCGGTCTGCACCAGGTCCAGGGTGCGCAGCGAGCGCGCCGCCTCCACGAGTCCGGCCGCTGCCGGCCCGCCGCCCGGCCCGAGCGGATTGCGCTTGAGCCACACCCCGGTGACCGCCTGCGGCGAGGCCCGCAGGCTGTCGGCGATGGTGCAGGCGCCGCCCGCGGTGATCCCGTTGCAGCCGAGGTAGAGCGTCTCCACGCCGGTGCCCGCGGTGCGTTCGGCGACGGCGGCGGCGCCCGCGTCGCCGAGCCCGTCGGTGCCGAGCAGCAAGTGGCGGACGGCGCCGGTGGCCGGGGCCTGGCGCAGCGCCTCGGCGACGGCCGCGGCACCTTCGGCGCCGAGTGCCTGTTTGCACAGGTCGAGCCGGCCGTCGGGCAGGGCGGTCCCGGCCTCGAAGTCGGTTCGCCGCGCCACGGCTTCGCCGCCGCGCAGCCAGCCCAGCAGGGGTTCCAGGTCGGTGCGCGGACGCGGCACGACCTCAGGGACGCCCGCGTGCGGCTGCTGGTCGTCCGTCATGTCACCACTCGGCTTCCCGGTAGTCCTTGAGGAACACGCCGGACACCGGGTGCCCGGCCTCGCCGCGCACGATCGGGTCGTAGACGCGTGCCGCGCCGTCCACGATGTCCAGCGGGGTACGGAAGCCGGCGCCGGCGAGCCGGTGCTTCTTCGGATGCGGATTCTCGTCGGTGATCCAGCCGGTGTCGACGCTGCACATGTGGACCCCGTGCCCGGCCAGGGCCGGACCGCTGGTGCGGGTGAGCATGTTGAGGGCGGCCTTGGCCATGTTGGTGTGCGGGTGGCCGGCCGTCTTGTTGCGGACCGCGAAGCGGCCCTCAACAGCGGTGACGTTGACGACGTAGCGGCGCGGCCGGGGCGAGGCGAGCAGCAGCGGCAGCAGCCGGTCGCACAGCAGCGCGGGGGCGACGGCGTTGACGAGCTGGGTCTCCAGGAGCTCGGCCGGGTCGAGCCCGCCGAGCTCGGCCGACCAGGAGTTGCGCGGCGCGGTGTCGGGCAGCAGACCGGCCTCGTCGGTCTCGGCCAGCACCAGTTCGGCCACCGGGCCGCTCGCGGCGGGCAGGGCGGGGGCCGCGCCGAATCCGGGGGCGGTCAGCACCGCTCGGGGCCGCGGCCCGGCCGGCAGCGGCAGCCACTCCCCCGCGGTGAGGGCGGCGTAGGCGGCGGGCGGTCTGCGCACGGTCTGCGCCGCGTTGTTGACCAGGATGTCCAGCGGCTCGCCGGTCTCCCGCAGCCGTTCGCACAGGCCGACGACCTGGCGCGGGTCGCGCAGGTCGACGGCGACGACGGTCAGGCGGTGCAGCCAGTCCGCACTGCCGGGGGCGGCGCCGAACCGGCGGGCGGTGTCCTGCGGGAAGCGGCTGGTGACCAGGAGTTCGGCACCGTCGCGCAGCATCATCAGGGCCAGCTGGAAGCCGATCTTGACCCGTCCGCCGGTGAGCAGCGCCCGGCACCCGGTGAGGTCCGTGCGCGCCCGGCGGTGGGCGGAGTTGTCGGCGGCGCAGTCCGGACACAGCAGGTGGTAGAAGGCGTCCGCCTGCCGGTAGTGCGCCTTGCACACGTAGCAGCGGCGCGGCCGGGTGAACTCCCCCGCGGGGCCGGCGTCGTCCGTGTCCAGGGGCGCGTCCTCGCGCCGGGCCAGGGCTCCGGTGGCGGTGGCCGCGACGACCTCGGCGTCCGCGGCGCTCCGTTCCTCGCGCCGGGTCCTGCGGCGGCGCAGCCGCCCGTCCCGCGTGAACGAGGCGGCGACCTGCTCGGCGCGCAGCCGTACCGGGTCGTCGACCGGCAGCGCGCGCAGTCTGCCCACCACCGCGTCGAACGCGGCGAGTTCGGCCTCGCCGATGACGGCCCCGTCCCCGCCGGTCTCCCCCACTGCGCCCGCCCGTTCGTGTTTCCCTGAGATGGATCCGGCCGGATTCGAACCGGCGTCTCCGCCCTTGAGGGGGCGGTGCGCCTGCCTCTGCGCTACGGACCCGTGCGGACTGCCCGGACGGCCGGAATCGAACCGGCGTCTCCGCCTTGACAGGGCGGCGCGCCTGCCTCTGCGCTACGTCCGGGCATTGCCGATGATCCTATCGGGGGTCCGGCCGGAATCGAACCGGCGTGTTCGCCTGAGCAAGGCGGTGCGCCTGCCTCTGCGCTACAGACCCGCGCGGACTGCCCGGACGGCCGGAATCGAACCGGCGTGATTCCTTTTTGGAGAAGGTGCGCCTGCCTCTGCGCTACGTCCGGGCATTGCCGGTGATCCTAACGGCACCGCGCCCCCGGGCCTACGATCGGGCTGACGCCGCCCGACCGCCCGGAGGAGGCCCCGTGACCGCCGCCCGCGATCCGCTCGCCGTTCGGGAGGAGGTGCGCGCGTCCGCCCTCGCCCTGCCGGGGGCCGGGGAGGAGTTCCCCTGGGGCGAGAGCGTGGTGAAGGCCGCCAAGAAGGTCTTCGTCTTCCTCGGCGTCGGTGACGGCAGCCATCCGCCCCGGATCGGTGTGAAGCTCAAGGACCCCGAGGTCCACGAGCACGCGCTGTCCGGGCCCGGCGCCGAGCCCAGCGGCTACGGCCTCGGCAGGGCGGGCTGGGTCTCCGTCCCGCTCGCCGGGGGCGCACCCGCAGCGGACGTGCTCTGCGAGTGGGTGGAGGAGAGCTACCGCGTCATCGCGCCGAAGCGGCTCATCGCGGAGCTGGACGCGCGCTGACCTACGGTGTCGCGCCGATCACCGCGGCGGTCGCCGCGTCGAGCGGGTACGCCGGCTCGTCCGGCAGCAGGGCGGTCGCGCCCGCCGTGTCGCCCGAGCGGACCAGGTCGCGGACAGCGTGCGCGAGGCCGGTGACGTCCCGGACCGCGCGGAGCCAGTGGTCGGCGTAGTCCCTCGTCGCCCGCCCGGTGAGGCCGAGTTGCAGGGACCGGTACGGCAGCGGGCGCAGCGCGAGGTCGCGTTCGGGGTCCCACTGGACGCGGACCGAGGTGGCGCGCAGCCGCTCGGCCCAGGCCTGGCGGTCGGAGTAGGCCCTGCGGTCGTAGTGGGACAGGCAGGCACCCCGGAGCGCGGACTCGAAGCCCTCGCGGCTGATGTCGAGTGCAAGGACGCGTTCCTGGCCGTCCTTGCCGCCCCATCCGCTGCGGTACATCATCCACAGGAACGACGGCTTGATCCACGTCATGCGCGACCGGCTCCAGCTCTCGGGGAAGCGGCCGTGCCGTGCGGCATAGTCGCCGATCTCGGGACGGTACGCCTGATACACCGTCACGGTGTCCTCGGTGTGGGCGGCTCTGATCCGGCGGTGCGGGGCCGGGGTGGTCGGGGTGGTGTCCATGATGCGGGCATGGTGCCCTCGCGGCTCCGGCGGCCGCCATCGGTTTTTCGCGGAACCGCCGCTCCGCCCAGGCTCGGTGGCAGCCACCCGTTCGGTCGCGGCGGCGCGTCGGCACCGCTGGTGCTCGGCCGGGACGACTGCGTGGCCATCGACGCCGGCCGGTCGACGTCACGCCGCGGCGCACGCCCGGGCCCGCGCGTCGTGGCGATGCGCGCCCTCCTCGCCGTGGCCTACCCGCTGGACGTCGCGAGCGCCTTGCCCAATCGGCGGGACGCGCCCTCGTGCGTGACCCATTCGCTCAGCGTCTCCAACTCGCGCCGCGCCGCACTGTCCCCGAGCAGGCCCAGCGCCACGACGCCCGCCTCGGCCACGTGGAGCGCTCGGGGCGCGTTGCCCGACCGGTGGTCCAAGGAGGTCTCGACGAGGCCGGCGAGCGCGCGGGCGGTGTCCGGCCGCGGGGGCAGGAAGGAGAGCATCCAGGCCAGTCCACGCAGCACGTGCGAGTTGTGGGGGTCGAAAGACGTGTTCACGTCGAACGGGAGGTGCGGATGGCCGAGCAGCGGGACGGTCCGGTCCCGGTGAGCCAGTTCCAACCACCGGTGCATCGCCCGTCGCGCCTCCTCCGGGCCCACGGCGTCCAGCAGGGCCGATCCGGCCCGCCGCCACTTCACCGACGGCGCGCCCGCCGTCGCGGGGGCCGCGTGCTCCAGCAGCCGCTGCCACGGCTCTCCTCCGGCGGCGGCTTCGCTGAGGGCCGCGTCGGCCCACGGTTCACCCGGATTGAGCGCCGGGCCGGGGAAGTGGTTCAGCAGGTTCCGCAGTCCGGGTTCCGAGCCGTTGGCCGCCGCACCGGCGCGCCGGAGAGCGGGCACGTTCGCCGCCGCGCCGGTACGCCGGAAGGCGGCCAGGACGGCGGTGTCGGGAGTACGCCCGGCCGCGAGTTCCGCCTCGGCCAGTTCCCAGATCCGGTGGCCCGACCAGACGAGCCACTGGTCCCTCAACCGGCCGAGTTCTCGCTGACGTTCAGCGGCCAGCAGGCCACCGTCGAGGTCGCGGACGACTCCGGAGGCGACCGTGAGCAGCTCCGCGCGGAGGTACTCCCGATCCCGCCTGAACTCCTCGGCCGACCAGTCCTCTTCCACGTGGCCGTACCAACGGGCCCACATGCCGCCGAGTTCCAGCCGGTCCCTGTCGGCCAGCGCCCGCAGGAGCTCCATGTTCCGGGAGCCGACACCGGTCATGGAGCCGTTGTTGCAGGCCGCCCGCATGACGGCGCGCGACAGCTCCGGCAGATCGCCGCGCCCGGCGAGGACCTCGAAGTGAGCCGCCTGTTCTGCCAGGACCTGGGTGTTCCCCATCCATCTGCTCATGACCGGAAGCGTAGGAGCAGCCACTGACATCCCACCCGGCCCCGCACCCGGGCACCGGGACGTGGGCGCGGTCCCCGTATGGCCGCGCGGGCGGTGCGCCCCGAGGGCCCGCGGCTTAGCGTGGAATCCCGACGCGACATCTGCACGAAGGGCCCGGGCCGCCGCGCGGCAGCCGGGCGGGAGGTCCCCAGTGGGCTCTGTCACGTTCCTGCTCGTGGTGGTCATCGTCACGGCTCTCGCATTCGACTTCACCAACGGATTCCACGACACCGCCAACTCCATGGCGACCTCGATCGCCACGGGCGCGCTCACCCCCCGGGTCGCCGTCTCCATCGCCGGGGCGCTGAACCTGCTCGGCGCCTTCCTGTCCACGGAGGTCGCGAAGACCATCTCCAACGGCATCGTCGACGACAGCAAGGTGTCATCGGTGATGATCTTCGCGGGGCTCGTGGGGGCGATCCTGTGGAATCTGCTCACATGGCTCGTGGGGCTGCCGTCCAGTTCCTCGCACGCCCTGTTCGGCGGGCTGATCGGGGCGGTCTGGGTCGGCGCCGGGGGCTCCGCCGTCCGCGTCGGCGAGGTCCTGGAGAAGATCGTCATCCCGGCCGTGGCCTCACCGGTCGTGGCCGGCGCGGTGTCCCTGCTGGCCACCTACCTCGCCTACGTGATCACGCGGCGGACGTCGAACCGCGAGGTCGGCCGCGGCTTCCGCGCGGGCCAGATCGGCTCGGCCTCGCTCGTAGCGCTGGCCCACGGCACCAACGACGCCCAGAAGACGATGGGCGTCATCACCCTGACGCTGATCTCCGCCGGGGTGCTCGCGCACGGCGCGGGACCGCCGTGGTGGGTGGTGCTGAGCGCGGGGCTGGCGATCGCGCTGGGGACGTACGTGGGCGGCTGGCGCATCATCAGGACGATGGGCAAGGGGCTGACCGACATCCAGGCCCCGCAGGGTTTCGCGGCCGAGACCAGCGCGACGTCCGTCATCCTCGCGTCGTCGCACATGGGTTTCGCGCTGTCGACCACCCAGGTCTGCACGGGCAGCATCCTGGGCGCGGGACTGGGCCGAAGACTCGCCGAGGTGCGCTGGGGCGTGGCCGGGCGCATCGCCGTCTCCTGGGTGCTGACGCTGCCCGCGGCGGCCGCCGTGGGCGGTGTCGCCGCCTGGGTCGCCGGCCACGGGAACGTGGGGGTCGCGCTCGTCGCGGGCACCGCGCTGGCCGCCGCCACCGGCTTCTACGTCCTGTCCCGCCGGCGGCCGGTCACCCCCGACAACGTGAACGAGGAGCGCCCGAGGGTGCCGGAGGCCGCGCAGCGGTCGGCCGTCTGAGCGGCGAGGAGCGACGCGTGGACATCAAGTGGGGCAATCTCGCCTCGGTGTTCGGGGCCGGCCTGGGCATCACGATCCTGGTGGTCGTGATGTTCTCGCTCGGCATCGCCGCCTGGGGCCGCGCCGGCGACGGATCGGGGGGAACGCCCCCGCCGGAAGGAACGCGTGACGTCCACCGCAAGGTCGCCCTCGGCGCGGCGGCGCTGTGCTTCGCCGCGTGCCTGGCGGTCGCGGCCTACGGCATCGACCTGATCATCCCGGGGTGACGCTCAGAGCCGCGTGCCGTCCAACGCCGCCGGGGGCGCCTGGAGCGGGGTGACGGTACCGGTGCCGGTGCCGGGGTCGCCCTTGCCCGGCGCGGGAGGCTGTCCGGGCAGCGGGAGGGCGGCGGCGACCTTCTTCTCCACGACCTTCTCCGCGGCCTTGCCGCCGAAGTAGAAGCCCACCATCACGATCATGAAGGTGTTGAAGCTGTCGTAGACGTCGTCCAGGAAGCCCGTCTTGTCCGCCATCGCCCGCGCGACCTCGCTGTTGAACGAGGCCGCGACAAAGCCGAAGTAGAGCACGGTGAAGGCGGACATCACGGCCGTGCGGACATCGCGCGAGTCAGTGAACAGCACCAGGAAGGTGCACAGGCTCATCGCGGGCAGCGCCACGGACAGCCCCGCGATGCCGATGTCCTGGCCGAAGAACCAGAAGGTGGAGCCCACGCCCAGCGCGAGCAGCGTCACGTTCACCACGACGAGCAGCGAGCCCACTCGCCAGTTGATCCGGCCGTCGCCGATGCGGCCGGAGAACACGTCAGGCGGTCTCTCCCCGTTCACGGCGCACAGGCTACACCGGGGGTCCGGCGCCGGGTTCCTCGGCCAGGCGTTTGATGGCGCCGAGCCGCGCGTCCCACTGGGCGGCGACGCGGTCCATCCACCGCGCCGCCGCGATCAGCCGCTCCGGCCGCACGGCGTACCGCATTTCGCGCCCCGCGCGGCGTCCGGCGACCAGCCCCGCCTGGTCCAGGACGGCCAGGTGCTTAACGATCGCCTGGCGTGTGACGGGGAGTTCGGCGGCGAGCACGGTGGCGGTCGTGTCACCGTGCCCGGCAATGGCGTCCAGGATGCGCCGTCGCATCGGATCGGCCAGCGCGGCGAAGACGTCCTCCTCGCCGCCCGCCTGACGTTCCGTCATACGGGCAGCTTCTCCGTGTACGCGGCGAATCCGGCCAGGACCTGCGTCCACCCCTCCGAGTGACTCTCGTACCCGGCCTGCGCGACGCGGTCCTCGGGGATGTCGAGGGTCGCGAAGCCGCTCTCGACCACCCGCAGCAGCGTCCCCTCGCTCTCGGGGGTGAGGGTGAACTCGACGAGCGTGGAGTTGTCCTCCGCCGCCTCCACGCCCGGGAAGGCGCTGGCCCAGCGGTAGGCGAAGTAGCGCGGCGGCTCGACGCTCACGATCCGCGTCGGATAGATGTCCCCGCCGTGGTCCAGGCGCATGATGCCGCCCGGGCGCAGGTCCATGGACCGAGGCTCGCCACTGCCGCCCGCGTCCTGGCCGAACCAGCGGCCGATGTGCTCCGGACGGGTCAGCACCTCCCACACCCGCTCGACGGGCGCTCCGATGCTGATCTCGCGTTCGATCCGGTCCTGGGTCTGCGTGCTCATGGCCGTACCTCCATCGACGACAACCTTACGTGCAACTCCATGGTTGCACGACATCGACCCGATACGCAACCTCGGGGTTGCACATGGTTGCCCCGAGAGTCCGGCCACCGCGGGGGCGGCAGGCCCAAGTGGGCCCGCGGTGCGCGCCGTGCCCGACGTCGTGGGCGGCCGCGGTGGGCAGGCCCCCCGCAACGCGGCACCACAGGCAGCCAGTTGGGACCGCACCGCCCCGGCGCGGCCTTCAGGACGGTGGAGGGAAGGCGTCGAAGACCTTGTCCCAACGGGGCGAGCGCACGAGTGCGCCCAACTGCGCCGGGGTCAGCGGCGGATCGGGCCGGGTCTGCGGGGAGCCCTTCTCCGCGGCCGCGTTCCATTCGCTCGCCCCGATCTGCCCGCCCCTGGGCGTGGTCAGGACGGCACGCCAGTTCTTCGGCCCCTCGCGCTCGTCCGGGTACTCCCAGCCCTGCAGGACCGTCAGCACCAGCCCGTCCCCCAGTTCGGTGCGGGTGCACTTGGTGCCCTTCTTCATAAAGGACGTGTCCGGGCACTCGTTGTCCTGCTGCTGGTTGCCCATGACCCAGCTCAGGTCGACGGAGACGGTGGAGGCGCCCTTGCCGTCGTCGAAGACGACCTCCGCGTACGGGGCGGGATCGCCCCCCTCGAAGGCATGGGTGCCCCTTGCCCGTTCGCCCGTCACGCTCCCCGGCGGCAGCAGGGCCTTGAGCAGGTCCACCATCTCCTGGTCGGAGACCTCCGGGGCCCGGGGACTGGCGGTCGGCGCCGGCGTCGGCACTTCCGCCGTGGCCGATGCCTTCGCCGGTGTCCGCGTCGCCGGGACGGCCTGCCGGGAGTCGCCGCCCGGCACGACCAGCGCGACGGCGACGCCCACCGCCGCCACCGCGACGACGGCACCGCTCACGGCGGCGCGGCGGCGCCGGAGGGTCCGGCCGCGCGCGAGGCCCCCGGCGACGAGGGAGCGGTTGTCGGTGCTGAAGCTGTCGCCGGTGCTGCGCAGTGCGGCACCGAGGTCGTCTTCGAAGGGCATGGGGATGTCACCGTCCGTGGGAGAGCGGGAAGTCGTGAACCGGTGGGGGATCAGCGGGCGGACGCGAGGTCCGCGAGACTGTCGCCGAGCAGTTCGCGCAACCGCGCGAGCGCGCGGAACGAGCGCGTGCGCACGGTGCCGGAGGTGAGCCGCAGGGCTTCCGCGGTCTCCTCGATGCTCCGGTCCTCCCAGTAGCGCAGCACCAGCACCGCGCGGTCCTTGGGGGACAGCCGGGCCAGGGCGTCGAGGAGGGTCAGCCGCAGCAGCGTCGTGTCGCCGTCCGGCGAGGTGCCCGCGGGGATGTCGGGCACATCGCCTATGGGCGACTCGCGGTTGCTGCGCCGCCGCTGATGGGTGAGGAACGTACGGACGAGCACGGTCTGGGCGTAGGCGGCGGGATTGCCGATGCGGGCGATGCGCCGCCAGGTGAGGTACATCTTGCCGAGGGTCTCCTGGACGAGGTCCTCGGCCAGGTGCGTGTCGCCGCCGGTGAGCAGGCAGGCCGAACGGAAGAGGTGCGCCGCGCGGGTGGCGGCGAACTCCAGGTAGTCCTCCGTGCGTTCGTCGTGCATGTACCGTCCCGTGGTCGTGATCGTCTTCCGGCGCGCCTTCACTTCACTGACGCGGTGGACCATTGGAAATGTTGCACCGCCACAGCAGCAGGGCCCCGGCCAGGAACGGCAGTCCGGCCACGGCGAACAGCGGCCCCGGCCCCGCCCAGCGCGAGCCGAGCGCCCAGAGGCCGAACAGCAGCAGGGCGGCGGCCTCCGAGCCCAGTCCGGCCAGGGAGGTCACGGTGGCCCGGGTGCGGTCGCCGAGCAGCTCCTGGAGGCGGGCGTCGGCGGCGGCAGCCGCCCAGTCGAAGGCCCCGAACGCCATCGCCACGGCGACCAGGCCCACCGGATGGACGCCCGACGTCCCCGCGCCCACGGCCAGGCACAGCCCGGCCGCCGCCGGGGCCGCCGGGGCCCAGCGCATGCCGCGTCCGGCGAGCCAGCCGCCCGCGGTGGCCCCCGCGGTGACCAGCAGTACGAGCAGCGGCACCAGGGGCGCGTCCACGCCGGTGGCCCGCGCCAGCAGCGGTACGTACTCGTCCAGCGCGGCCGCGCCCGCCAGCAGCGACACCACGGCGAGCATCCGTGCGACCCCGGGCTCCTGCCGGGCCTCGGTGAGCGCGTCGCGCAGCAGGGCGCCGTAGGCCGCCTCGTCGTGCGACGCCTCCCGGCGCCGCTCGGGCAGCCGGAGAGCGGCGAGCGCGGTGAGCACCGTCACGGCGATGCTGGTCACCCCCACCGCGAGGTACCCGCCCGCCGCCAGCAGCGGTCCGGCCGCGGCCGTCGCCGCCAGCGCGGCCGTGGTGCCGATCGCCTGTGAGCGGCCGATGAGCCGCGCGTACGCACCGGCCGCGCCGACCCCGCTCAGCCCCTCGTGGACCAGTGCCTGCAACGCCCCCGAACGCAACGCGCTACCGGCGCCCCACAGCACGAATCCGGCCGCGAACGAGGTGTAGCCGGGCAGGAATGTCCACAGGGCGAAGCCGGCTCCGGTCAGCAGCGGCGCGACGAAGAGCAGGGTGCGACGCGAGAAGCGGTCCGCCCACACCCCGGACGGCACTTCCAGCGCGAACGCCGTGAAGGACCAGAGGGCGAAGAGCGAGGAGATCCCGGCCTCGGAGAGCCCGGAGTCGGCGAAGAGCACCGCGTACACCGGGTAGAGCGGGATGAGGTCCTCGAACAGGGCGTAGGCGTACAGCCTGCGCGCGAGGAAGGACTCCGGGGACTTCCCTGTCGATCAATGTCGCCATGTCATGACACGAGCGTACGCGGGTACGTCTCCGGTGAGGAGTGGTTTCCATGCATCTGGGACGTACCGGAAGCGAGCCCCTGCAAGCCCGCAGCGCGCTGCGGATGAGACTGGGGCTGGCCGTCTTCGGACTGGTCTGGGCGATCGCCGGGACGGTGATCTTCTCGATCCTCGGGCAGATGGGCTGGGCGATCTTCTTCGGTGTGCTGGCGCTGGCCGCCGCGACCGACCTGGTGGTGGTCGTCCGCCACATCCGGCAGGGCCCGCACTACCAGCCGGGGCGTGACGTACCGCCGTACCACCCCGTGAGCAGGAGGTGACGCCGCGCGCACCCGTGGTGAAGCGCGAAAACGCGGAAGGCCCGGTACTTGCGCACCGGGCCTTCCGTTTCAGTAGCGGGGACAGGATTTGAACCTGCGACCTCTGGGTTATGAGCCCAGCGAGCTACCGAGCTGCTCCACCCCGCGTCGGTGAACACCACCCTACGGGGTGTCGGCCCCAGGACCAAATCCATTTCCCGCGGCCGCGCCGAGGGGCCCGTGCGGGCTCAGGCCGGCTGCCACAGCTCGATGCGGTTGCCCTCGGGATCGGTGACCCAGCCGAACCGGCCGATGCCGTCCATGGACTGGGTCTCCTGGGCCACGTCGGCCCCCTTGGCGCGCAACTGCGCGAGCATCGCGTCCAGGTCGCGGACCCGGAAGTTGAGCATGGTCTGCTGCGTGCGCGACCCGAAGTAGTCGGTCCCGGACTCGAAGGCAGCGAACACCGTCGCCCCGGCCTCCTGGCGCCACAGGCCGTGCTGGTCGGTGTCCAGACCCAGGCAGTCGCGGTACCACGCGCTCAGTGCCTCCGGGTCGTCGGCCCGCAGGAAGTATCCGCCGATTCCCAGTACATGTTCCATGCCGCCCATCCTGCCGGAACTGGTGTACGGCGGCGGTTCGGATGCCCGGTCGCCACGCCCGGAGCGCGGCCGCTACTCCGGTCCCGGCCGGGGCCTGGGCAGCGTCGGCGGGTCGTCCGGCCCCTCCGGGTACCCCGGGTCCCCATCGGCATCCGGGGCGTACGGCCGGAAGGGGTCCAGGGCCGGCAGGTCGGGCACCAGATGGGCGTAGGCGCGGCAGACGGCGGCGGTCTCGGCGATCGACACCAGCGGGGTGCGGATGTGGGACCAGCCGCCGGAGGCGTCCCCGGCCACCGCCACGCCGGCCCGGTCCCGGGCGATCGATGTCGCGGCCGCCATGGCCTCGGGCGCGAAGTCGGCCAGGCCGATCTCGGCGGTCTGCCGGCTCACCCGGTGCACCACCCGGCCGGTGAGCTGGGCACGGAGCAGCCCCGCGCCCTTGCCGAGCTCGGGCCCGAACCGCTGCCCGCAGATCTCCAGGTAGATGCCGACCGGACGGGCCCGCTGCGCCAGCCGGATGAGGTTGGCGACCATGCGGTCCCGGGTCTCCTCGTCGACCGTCGTGGCGTTCGGGAACAGCTCGGCGATGTCGTCGACCAGGACGACGACCGGGAAGGGCCGGACGTAGGCGGGAAGCCCCCAGATGTCAGACGCGACCTCCTCCTCGGGCTCCGTGAGCGCCGCCCCCTGCTGGTCCTTGAGCAGGTCGAAACGATCCTCCATCTCCACCACCAGGGCCTCCAGCAGCTTCGACGCCTGCTCGCGGTCGGTGGCCAGGGCCGACAGGCGGGCCGCGTAGGGGGCCTGCTCCACGCCGCGCTTGCAGTCGATGCCGACCAGCGCCACCGGCAGCTTGGCCAGATTCATGATCAGGTTGCGCTGATACACCGTCTTGCCCGACTGGTTGGCGCCCAGGGTCAGCGTGTGCGGGATCTGCCGGTAGTCGCGCACGAAGGTCGTCCCGTCCTCGCGCAGCGCGACCGGGACCACCATCGGGCCGGACGGGAGACGGCGCGGCATGCGCACCTCGCGCAGCACGTCGTAGCCGGTCATGCGCAGTTCCACCACCCCGGGCCTGACCGGGACCACGCTGAGGGCGTGCACACCCCAGGCGTGCCGCAGCCGGCCGGCGGCGGCGGCCACGTCGGCCGGTTCCAGCCCCGGCGGGAGCCGCAGCCGGACCCGCAGTCCGATGAGGGAGCCGCTGACCCGGCGGATCCTCGGCGGCACCGGCCGGGCCTGCCCGCGGCCGGCGGCCCACACCGCGAACGCCCGCAGCCGGGACGGGGGCAGGGCCAGCCCGCAGGCGACCATCGTGGAACCGTACGTGGCCAGGAACCGGCCCCAGGTCAGCGGCAGGCCGACCAGCAGCCAGAAGGCCACCGGGTACCGGCGCCGAACGTAGTCCAGGCCGCCGGCCAGTGTGAGCACCAGGCCCAGGAGCACGACGACCCTCATGGTGATCAGCCCCTGCCATTCGACGCGGCGGCCCGGACCCGTGCGATGGCCGCCGCGGCGCGGACCGGGAGGGATCCCGTGCCGGGTACGGCGGTTGAACGGATGGTCGCAGTTCCCGGACCCCCGTCCCGGGAACCGGCGCAGAAGGGCGCCGTACGCAGCCCGGATCGGTGACGCCGCTACTGCGGATGGCCGCTGACGGGCCGTCGGGCGCCGGTGCGCGGACGCGACGGCGGCGGGGCTCCCCCCGGTGCCCCGCCGCCGCGTTCCGCGTGCCGTCGTGCCGCTCGGCCGGCCGGGTCAGCCGTAGAGCTTGGCGACGGCCCTCGTGGTGGTCTTCTTGAAGGCCTTGACGGGGGCCTGCTTGAGCGTGCCCATCTGGCTCCACTTCACGACGGTCACGGTCCGGCCGTCGCGCCCGATGCCGTAGAGCGCGACACCGTGCTCGGACTCGGGGGGCGCGGTGTGCACGCCGTAGACGTGCGCACCGTTCGCCACGCCGAGCGGGCCGTAGTCCTTCCAGTCGGCCTCGCCCTGCGGGTTCTGGCGCTCGAAGCGGGCGGCGCAGCCGCGGACGGACGTACGGAGCCGGGTGGCCAGGTCGCGGGCGGCCGCGGTGTTCTTCGCCGTGAAGGTGAGCTGGACGGCACCGGTGTCGAACTCGGTGCCGAACTCCCGGTACGCGGCGCCGCGGGACGGCAGGACGCGCTCCAGGCAGAAGACCGGGTAGTCGGGCAGGCCCTGGGTGACCCGGCCCCCGTACCAGGGGGAAGAGGGGTGCGGCGGCAGTTCCTTGGGCGCCAGGAATTTCGGCGCCGGCGCGGCGGCCTCCGCCTCGGCCGCCCCGAGGCCGAGCAGTGCGGTGGCGGCGACGGCCGCCACGACGGCGCGGCGGGTCAGTGAGTGCTGGTACACGATGCGTCCCCGTTGTCTGTGGTGTGGTTCTCGGTCGTGGTGCCGCCGGCGCCGGAGCGACGGCGGCGATGTGCACCAGGCTGCGCGGGACGGTCGCGGCCCGGCAACGGATGCCGCGTCATCCGGGACGCCGGAACGGTTCCGCGTACCCTGGCCTGGGGAGAGGGGAGCGCCCTGGAACGGGTGCCGGGAACGCGGGACGACGGCGGGGGCACGGGGATGGCCGGTACGGCGGCGGGCAGCGGGCAGTTCGCGGAACGTCTGCGCGCCCTCAAGGAAGCCTCGGGGCTGAGCTACGGGCAGCTGGCGGGCCGACTGCACGTCAGCACGTCGACCCTGCACCGCTATTGCCACGGCGACGCCGTTCCGGCGGACTACGCGGTCGTGGAGCGCCTGGCGCGGCTGTGCGGGGCGGGGCCGGAGGAACTGGTCGAGCTGCACCGCCGGTGGGTGATGGCGGACGCGGCGCGGCGGACCGGCAACCGGGGCGGCGGTGCGGAGCCCGCGGACATGCCGCAGGAAGCGCCTGATGAGCCCGATGTACCCGATGGGCCCGAGGAGGCCGCGGTGGAGGGCCCGGTGCCCGTCTCCGGGGAGCCTCCGCGCCGCGGTTCGTGGCGCGGTTCGTGGCGCCGCCGGCTGTCCCGCCCGGCGGTCGTGGTGTCCGCGGCCGCGCTCGTGCTCACCGGCGCCGCGCTGGCGATGACCGACGCCGCGGGAGACGGCCGTCCCCTTGCGGCCCGCACGGCGCCTTCCGCGACCGGCGGCAGCGGCAGTGCCCGCGCCTCGGCCCCCGTGACGGAAGGGGTGCCCAGCGGCCGCCCGTCGCCGACGCCCTCGGCGACCGGGACCCGTTCCGCTCCTTCGGTCGCTCCGTCGTCGGGCGGGCCGTCCCGCCGGCCCTCACCGTCGGGAACGCCCAGGGGCTCCACGCCTGCCGGCCCGGACGTACCGGCCGGGCCGCTGACGTGGAGTGTGCGGTCGCACGTGTGGGAGAACGGCTGCGACCACCGCTATCTGATCGACCGTCCCCCCGCCGACGTCCCGCCGCCGCCCGTCGCACAGGATGCCCGGGCCTGGGCGACCGCCCTCGACGCCGTGCACGGGGGCACCACCATCGTCGAGACCACGCTGCGCGGCAGGGGCGCGGCGCCGGTGGTGGTGCAGGCGCTGCACGTGCGGGTGGTGGAGCGGCGCGTCCCGCTGCGCTGGTCCTCGTACGCGATGGACAACGGCTGCGGAGGTGCCCTCACCCCGGCCGTGTACGCCGTCGACCTCGACATCGCGCGCCCCCTCGCCCGTCCCCAGGACGGCTTCGACGGCGAGCGGACCGTCCCCGCGGTCCGTCTGCCGTACCAGGTCTCCGGCCGGGATCCGCTGGTGCTGCGGGTGGACGCCCGGACGCAGGGCTGCGACTGCGACTGGTACCTGGAGGCCGACTGGACCTCGGGCGGGCGCACGGGCACGGTCCGTATCGACGACGGGGGCCGGCCCTTCCGCACCAGCGGCGTCAAGGGCCGCCCCCAGTACGGCTACTGGCCGGAGACGGGCTGGACCCGCGGCTGAGGCTGGGGGCTGCCGGCTTGCGGGCCTGCGGGCCTGCGGGCCTGCCGGCTTGCGGGCCTGCGGCTTCACAACCCGGGGCAGGGCGATCCGCAACGCGACTCCCAGCGGGAACGGGCCGCCGCCGGCCGGGGCGAGGGAGATCAGGAGTCGATCCCGGCGTGCCCGAGCAGGGTGACCGCCGTCCCGAAGCACGCGGCGTACGCGATCACGAAAGGCTGCTCACGGCCCACGCCGGCGCCGCCCTGCCCGGTTCCTCGGAGTGCCGCGGTCCCCGATCGGGATGTCCGTCGGGCGGGCGGCCGCCGGGTAGGAACTCGGCTCGGAGATCTCGGAGTTGGCGACGTGGTACCTGACGGGGGCGATGGGCCGACCGCGCCCCCGCCGAGACGTTCCACCTGGGCGGGGCCGCCCGCTTCGACCCCGGGGCGGCGGTGGGCTTCCGCGCGGTGCGCGAGTTCCGCGTCGACGACGGAACGACCGAGGCGCCGCACGGACCGGCGCGGGGAACGGCGCCGTGCCGGCGTCCGGCGACGCCGGCGTGCTGCCGGCCGTCGCCCGCGGGATCGCGGGCGCGGGCCGACGGGGTGTCAGGAGCCGAACGGCAGCAGCAGCCCCTTGTTCATGGTGAGCAGTACGACCAGCACCATCAGGTCGGCCGCGCCGAGGACGAGCCCGATGATGGCCCGCACGGGACGCTTGGTGCCGCGCACCAGGGCGACGCCGCCGAGCACCAGGGCGAAGGGGCCGAGCACGATGTTGAAGGCGAGCAGGCCGACCAGTCCGAGGACGAACGAGGCGACGGCCATGCCGTCGGCGCCGTCCGAGCCGTCCTTGGGGCGTACGTCGCGGCGAGTGGGTGCGTAGGAGTCCATGGGTCGAATCCCCCCTGGGAGACGTGGAGTCAGCGGTGGCGGTGGTGGGAGAGGCGTTCGCGGACCGAGAAGACGAGCAGCCAGGCGGCGATCGCGCCGGCGGCGGTGAGGAACACGGGGAACGAGGTGCAGGAGACGGTGCCCAGGAGGATCCCCAAGGCGACCAGGGCGACGAGGAACGTCACGAGGCGCTGCCTTTCTCGATGACTGCGATGCCGCGGCGGTACGTGCCGCGGACGGGCGGAGCGGGGCGAGGTGGCGCTTGAGTGAACAGTTGGAATAACAGTTGTTCACTGAATCCGTAGTCTAGTGTCGCCAAACTCAGCGAACAGCTGTTTACTGGATGACATGAGTCACACCCTCGGGGTCCGCGAGGCCCAGAAGCAGCAGACCCGGCAGGCCCTTCTCGACGCGGGCCTGCGCCTGCTGGAGAACCAGAGCCTGAGCAGCCTGGGACTGCGCGCCGTCACGCGCGAAGTGGGCGTCGCACCCGCGGGGTTCTACCGCCACTTCCGGGACATGAGCGACCTCGGGGTGGCGCTGGTCGGCGAGTCGCTGAGCAGCCTGCACGCGATGATCCAGGCGATCCTGGCCGAGCAGGACGACGCCGGGGAGGTCATCGCCCGCTCCGTGCGCCTGATGGCACGGCATGTGCACGAGCACCGGCCGCACTTCCGGTTCATCGCGCGCGAGCGCCACGGCGGCGTCACCGCGGTCCGTGAGGCCATAGCGGCCGAGATGGCGCAGTTCGCCGAGGAGGTGGCCACCGCCCTTGCGGCGCAGCCGATTTCGGCGGGCTGGCGCACCGAGGACGTGCGCATGCTGGCCGAACTCTACGTCGACCGCATGCTGATGACCGCGATCGCCTTCATGGAGGCGCCGGCGGACGACCCCGCGGCCGCGGAACGCATCGAACGCACCGCCCGCAAGGAGCTGTTCCTCATCCATCTGGGCCGCCGGCACTGGCTCGCCGCCCAGGAGGACGGCAGCGCGCCCCGGGGCTGAGGGAGCGTGCCACGATCCGGAATGGCGATTCGCACTTGCGGAGATCGGCCATCTAAGGTGAAGCCATGGCCATCGCACTCTTTCGGCGCAATCGTTCGGCACGCAATGGTACAGAAGCGGCGGTGCTGGCACCGCCGATCGCCAGAGGCGCGGGACTGATCAGCTGCCAAGTGCTGGACCCCCTCGGGCAGCCGATGAACGGCGCCGAGATCGTGGTGACCGAACTGGGCAGCGGACGCGTGCGGGTGAAGGCGACCAGCGACCCCTACGGCACCTTCCTCGCGACGCTGCCGCCCGGGCAGTACACCGTCGTCGTCTCCGCGGACAGCCTGCAGCCCTACCGCGGGACGGTGGAGATAGCCGAGGGGCTGCAATCGCCCATCGGCAGCATCCAGTTGGCCCCCTCCCCCGGGCTGGAGCTGCCGCCCCCCGGCACCTGGCTCTTCGACCCCCCGCACACCGCGATCCGCTTCATCGCCAAGCACGTGGGCATGGCGCATGTGCACGGCCGCTTCGACCGCTTCGAGGGCGGCATCCGGGTCGCCGAGCGCATGGAGGACTCGCAGGTCGAGATCAGCATCGACGCCGCGAGCATCAACACCGGCAACCGCACCCGGGACAACCATCTGCGCTCGGCGGACTTCCTGGACGTCGCCGCCTACCCCTTCATCCACTTCGCCAGTGACCGCTTCCTGCACCGCACCGGCAACAAGTGGACCGTCCAGGGCCATCTGACGATGCACGGCACCAGCCGCTCGGTCTCCCTCGACACCAACTACCTGGGCCTGGCGACCGGCGGCTACGGCGAGGAACTGCGCTGCGCGGCCCTCGCGAGCGCCGAACTCCACCGTGAGGACTACACCTTGAACTGGCAGAACATGCTGGCGCGGGGTATCGCGGTGGTCGGCCCGACCATCAAGCTGGAGCTCGACATCCAGGCCATGTTCTCCGCGCACGACACCCCGACGCCTCCGGAGTAGCCGGGCCCGGGCCTCAGAACGCGCTGTCGGCCGCGGGCGTGATGACCGCGAACACCGCGCCCTGCGGGTCGGTGATCTGGGCGAAGCGGCCGACACCCGGCATGTCCGTCGCGGGCACGCGGAGGGTGCCGCCCGCCGCCACGGCCTTGGCCACGGTCGCGTCGACGTCGGCCGCCGTGAAGTACGGCAGCCAGTGCGCGGTCGTGCCCGCGGCGAGCTGCGCCTCCTCCAGCAGCCCCACGCCGCCGTGGCCCGCGTTGTCGTCGCCGGCGCCCGGGGAGACCACCACGTACGTGAATCCGGGGTTGCTCATGTCGTCGGTCTTCCAGCCGAAGACGCTCCGGTAGAAGTCGAGCGCCGCGGGCACGTCGGCGGTGTACAGCTCGGTCCAGTACAGGCTGCCGGGCTCGTTGACGACGTCGATGCCCTGGTTCGCCCCGGGCTGCCAGACGCAGAAGTGCGCCCCGGCCGGGTCGGCGAAGACCGCCATGCGGCCCTGGTCGAAGACGTCCATGGCCGGGGCGCGGACCGTGCCGCCGGCCTGCTCCACCGCCTTGGCCGTGGCCTCGGCGTCCTGGGTCCGGAAGAACGGCTCCCAGGCCGCCGAGCCGGCGTCCGGGTCGCCCGGGCCGATCCCGGCGACGGTCCGCTCGCCGATCTTGAACATGCCGTAGCCGCCCGCGTCCGGTCCGGCCGAGACGTACTCCCAGCCGAACACCTCGCCGTAGAACGCGGCGGCGGCCTTGCTGTCCGGCGCTCCCAGGTCGAGCCAGTTGGGCGCGCCGGGGAGGAAGTCTGTGCTGAGCATGGGGTGCTCCTTCGACGGAGGGTGTTTCCCTGGTCGCGCACAGTCTTGCAGGGGGTACTGACAACGCCCCCGACCAGCGGGAACAGCTCCGCGGGCGCCCCGGTCACACCGCCCGACGGACCGTCAGGAGCGCGGCGGCTGGCTGGCGATGACGGCGAATACCGCGCCCCCCGGATCCGCCAGGTGCGCGAAGCGGCCGACGCCCTCGGTGTGCTGCGGGGCCATGACCACCGAGCCGCCGAGCCGGTCCGCCGAGCGCACCACCGCGTCGCAGTCGGTGACCTCGAAGTACGGCAGCCAGCGCGGGACGACGCCCGCCGCTCCCATCTCGTCGGTGATCCGCACGACGGCGCCGAGGGTGGTGCTCCCGTCCGAGGTGGACAGCACCGTGTAGCCGGAGTCGCCGAAGGGGACCTCCTGCGCCTGCCAGTCCAGGACGGAACCGTAGAAGGCGATCGCCGCGGCGGGGTCGGGCACGAACAGCTCCGCCCAGCACAGGCTGCCGGGTTCGGTGACCAGGTCCAGGCCCCGGGTCTCGCCCGGTTGCCAGACGGAGAAGTCCGCGCCGCCGGGATCGGTGAAGCCCGCCGTCCGCCCGTTGGTGAACACGTCGAAGGGCCCGAAGCGGACCGTGCCGCCCGCCTGCTCGACGGCCTTGGCGGTGGCGTCGGCGTCGTCCGCCTGGAAGAACAGCATCCAGGCCGGGGGCGAGCTCTCGTCGGCGGACGGACTGAGGGCGGCCACGGTTCTCCCGTCCAATTGGAAGAACCCGTAGCCGCCCGCTTCCGGCCCCAGGGGCCGCATGTCCCAGTCGAAGAGCCCGCTGTAGAACGCGGCGGACGCGCCGGGATGGCTGCATCCGAGGTCGAGCCAGCTCGGGGCCCCGTGGGCGTAGTGAGTCGTGAGCATGACGGGCTCCTTCGCTACGGCGTGCTGCCCTGTGCCGTCCTCCCGCTTCCGCCCTCAGTCTGGCACCGCCGCCCGGCTCCCGCCGGGCGGCGTCACTTCT
Source organism: Streptomyces sp. NPDC088733 (assembly GCF_044751185.1). Taxonomy (NCBI): domain Bacteria; kingdom Bacillati; phylum Actinomycetota; class Actinomycetes; order Kitasatosporales; family Streptomycetaceae; genus Streptomyces; species Streptomyces sp. NPDC088733. The sequence continues at coordinate 241,958 of NZ_JBIVLH010000006.1, read as the reverse complement.
TGGCCTTGGTGAACTCGTCGTACGCCTTCAGCACGTCCGAGGTCGAACCGTCCATGCGGAGGGTGCCGTGCTCGAGCCAGATGGCGCGCGTGCAGGTGTCCCGGATCGTGTTGTTGTTGTGGCTGACGAGGAAAACCGTTCCGGCTTCCTCGCGCAGCTCGCGGATCCGGGCCTCGGAGCGCTTGCGGAAGCTGTTGTCACCGGTGGCCAGCGCCTCGTCGATCATCAGCACGTCGTGCGTCTTGGCCGCCGCGATGGAGAACCGGAGCCGGGCCGCCATGCCGGAGGAGTACGTCCGCATCGGCAGGGAGATGAAGTCCCCCTTCTCGTTGATGCCGGAGAACTCGACGATCTCGTCGTAGCGCTGCCTGACCTCGTCCTGGGTCATGCCCATGGCCAGGCCGCCGAGCAGGACATTGCGCTCGCCGGACAGGTCGTTCATCAGCGCGGCGTTGACGCCGAGCAGCGACGGCTGGCCCTGCGTGTAGACCTTGCCGCTCTCCGCGGGCAGCAGGCCGGCCACCGCCTTGAGGAGGGTGGACTTGCCCGAGCCGTTGGAGCCGATCAGTCCGATCGACTCGCCGCGGTACGCGGTGAAGCTCACACCGCGCACGGCGTGCACCGTGCGCACGTTCGGGTTGCCCTTGCGCCGGATGATGCGCGACAGCGCGTTCACGGCGCTGCCCCGCGCCGCGCCGGCGCCGTGCACCCGGTAGACGATGTGCAGGTCGTCCACGATCACGGTGGGAATGCGCTCGTCAGCCACGGCCGTACCGCTCCTCTGCCTTCCAGAAGTACACAAAGCCGCCGACGCCCATCACGACGGCCCAGCCCAGCGCGACCGGCCAGACGTGCGGCGGCAGCTGGTCCGCGGTGAAGCTGTCGATCAGCGCGAAACGCATCAGGTCGATGTAGACGGCGGCCGGGTTGATACCCAGCAGCACCTTGACCACGTAAGGGGCGTGCGCCGCGACGTGGCTGATGCTGTACATCACACCGGACATGTACATCCACGTGCGCAGGATGAACGGCATCAGCTGCGCGAGGTCCGTCATCTTGCTGCCGATGCGCGCCACGACCATCGCGAGGCCCGCGTTGAACACCGACTGGAGCAGCAGCGCCGGCACCGCCAGCAGCCACGACGGCCGCGGCACCTCGCCGGTCATCAGCACGATGGCGAACAGCACGAGCATCGACATCATGAGCTGCTGCAGCTGCATGAGCGTCTGGGCGATCGGCAGGCTCGCGCGCGGGAAGTGCAGGGCGCGCACCAGGCCCAGGTTGCCGGCGATCGCGCGGACGCCGGCCATCACCGAGGACTGGGTGAAGGTGTAGACGAAGACGCCGGTGACGAGGAACGCGATGAAGTTGTCCACGCCCCGGTCGGTGCCGAGCAGCAGGCCGAAGATCAGGTAGTAGACGGCCGCGTTGAGCAGCGGCGTCAGCACCTGCCACAGCTGGCCGAGGCGGGCCTGGGTGTACTGCGCCGACACACGGGCCGTGGCGTACGAAATGATGAAGTGACGGCGCCCCCAAAGCTGCCGTACGTACTGGATCAGGCTTGGCCTGGCTCCGCTCACCGAGAGGCCGTACTTGGCCGCCAGTTCGCCGGGGGGGAGCGTCAGCGTGCCTGGCGGCGCGGTGGCCGCGGAGGAGGACTCGATGTCAAGGCTCACGGGGGCGGCGCTTTCTTTCGAGGGAGGGGGTGCGGGGTGGGGGGTTAACGCTAAACCGGAACGACACCGTACCGTCGTGATCGAGACGTTAGACCACCCGAGCGCTGGAACGCAACCGTTCCGTCGCGACGTCGCGTAGGCTGCCGCCCATGGCATCGGACACCGCCCCATCCCGCCGCGCCCCCGCCGGGGCCGCCGTGCTCCGTGACGACGTCACGGAGGCGATCCGTGCTGCGGTCTTCGCGGAGCTGGCGGCGGTCGGCTACGGCCGGATGTCGATCGAGGGCATCGCCCGCCGCGCCGGTGTGGGCAAGGCCGCCGTCTACCGCCGCTGGCGTTCCAAGCTACCGCTCGTCCTCGACGTCGTGTCCGCGGTCGCCGCACTCGGCGTCCCCGCCCCCGCGACGGGTTCGCTCCTGACCGACATCCGCGTGCTGCTGGAGGTCACCGCACGGGCACTGCGGCACCCCGTCGCCTCCCAGATCATCCCCGATCTGCTCGCCGAGGCCTCCCGCAACCCCGAGATCGCCGAAGCCCTCCAGACAGCGCTCAGGGACACCCAGCGAGGCATCGCCTCCGGCATCATCGACAGCGCGATCGCCCGCGGCGAGCTGCCGCAGGGCACCGACGCCGAGCTCGCCCTGGACCTCATCGCGGGCCCCCTCTACTGGCGCCTCGCCGTCCTCCGCGCACCCCTCTCGCCGCGCTACCTCGACCGTCTCTCCGCCGCCACGACCGCGGCGCTCGCGGCGACAGCCGCGATGTGATCATACGCACATCCGTCAGCCGCGAGGGATCGCGAAGTCGTCGAGGTGGGCCTGGTCCAGGGCCGGCCAGGGACCGGCGGCGGTGAGGACCGCGAGAGCCGACGTGGGGAACTTGTCGGCGGCCCGCAGCAGGGCCTCCGACGCGCCGCCGCCCGCGAGCCGGAGAGCGAGGTCCTGGACGCCGGGGTTGTGCCCGACGAGCAGGACGGTACGGACGCCGTCGGGCGTCTCGCGCAGGACGTCGAGCAGGGCTCGGGCGGTGGCCGCGTAGAGCCGCTCGTCGTACGCGACCCGCGGCTCTGCGCGGCCGCCGAGGGCGTCGGCGGCCAGCTCCCAGGTCTCCCGGGTACGCACGGCGGTGGAGCACACCACGAGATCCGGGATGTGCTTGTTCTCACGCAGCCAGCGCCCCACGGCAGGCGCGTCACGGCGACCGCGGGCGCCGAGCGGACGGTCGTGGTCGGGGACGTCCGGGGGCCAGGCGGACTTGGCGTGCCGCAGCAGGACGAGATGCCGGGTCACGGCCGCACCCCGCCGATCTCACGGGTGAGCTCCAGGCCCAGGAAGCGGTCCATGTGCGCGAAGGTCTCGAACCGCGAACCGGGCGGCAGTTCCGTCTGCGCCCCGACGAAGTCGAGGGCTTCCAGCACGGCCGGGGTGTCCAGGTCGCGGGAGAGCGCCGCCCGCATGCGCTCGACGTGCTGCGCGCACATCGGCCTGGAGGGCTCCTCGGCCCACAGGGCGACATCCCGGCGCCAGCGGGCGAGCCGCGCGGCGGCCGTGCCGAGCGCCGGCGGCGCGAGTTCCAGGGGCACCCGGCGGTCCCGGCCCATCAGCGCCAGCCGGAGGTCCAGCCCCGGGGACATGCCCCCGGAGACGGGGCCGACATCCATGCGCACGCCCTCACCCTCGTCGCCGGGGTCGTCCGTGTCGCCCACGGCCACGACCCGCACCGCCACCCGGCCCGCCAGGCCCTCCTGGGCCTCGGACACGGTCGCCACCCGGATCGCCGCGGGGGCGGCTCCGAGCGCCCCGCTGAAGCCGGCGTCCTCCGCCCCGACCACGGCGAGCAGCACCTGCCCCCCTGTGGCCTCGACCGTCCGCACGAGCACGTCGGTGGTCACGATCACCCGCGCGGCCTGGGCACCGCTGCCGCGGGGCACGCAGGCCACGACCCTCAGTGGAGCCCGGCGTCCCGGCTCCAACTCCACGGTCCCGCCCGTCCGGCCGTCCTCGATGCGCAACACGCCTCCGAATCTACGCCGCGTGCGGGCCTTGCGGCCCGAGCACGGTGCCGCTTGGCTCTTTCCCCACCCTCCCTCCCGAGTGCCCGGCACGGTAAGTGCGGGCCCCGCACGTGTGCTGTGGGGGGTCGGCGCCGCTCCGGAGTCCGTCCTCGGGGCTCGCGGTTTACCCCCGTACATCGTGTGCCGCGGTCGCCGCTCGTCCCCTGCGGGCGGACCCCGGCGCACCCCCTCCCGGGGTCGTTGGGGCGACTTACGGCCGGTGGGGGTGCCGTGGGCGGTGACGGCGGAGCAGGTCGTTGGCGCGGCGCCAACGCGTGCCCGAGCACGGTGCCGCTTCAGACCACCCACCGGGGATCAGGCGCGAGAGCTCACGGAGGGGGCGGGGTTGGAGGGGTGGCGTTCTGGACACTGGAGCATATTTGGGTGCGTGACCCGGAGTGCTCAAGGCGGGTACCTGAGGCACCTAAATGTGCTGTCCAGAATGGCAGCCCCGGAGGCCCCGCACCCGGCCCCCCAACGACTTGCGTCGGGGCGCGTGACTTCACGGGGCACACGGGAGGGAGGGCGGGGGACTCACGCACTCGGCGGCGCGCCGCCCCGGCGCTGTGCACCCCCTCGGGGCCCGACCTACAGTTGCGCATATCGGGCACAACGGACGGACAACCTGCACAGCCCAGCGAGAGGAGCCGTCAGTGCGTGAGATCCTCCCGGCGCTGAGCCGCTGGTACGCCTCCGGGACCCCCTTCGGCCTGGCGACCGTCGTCGACGTCAGCCGCAGCGCGCCGCGCGGTCCGGGCGCGGCCATGGCCGTCGGGCCGGGCGACGAGGTCGTAGGCAGCGTGTCCGGCGGTTGCGTGGAGGGCGCCGTCTTTGAACTCGCCAAGGAGGTCGTGGAGTCCGGCGAGGCCCAGGTGCAGACCTTCGGCTACAGCGACGCGGACGCCTTCGAGGTGGGGCTGACCTGCGGCGGCGAGCTGACCCTGCTCGTCCGGCCGGTGTCCCCCGCCACCGATCCGGCCTTCGGTGCGGTGGCCGCGTCCGTCGCGGCGCACCGGCCGGTGGTGACCGCGACCGTGCTCGACGGACCCGCCCCGCGCGGGGCCTCGCTCGCCGTGTGGCCCGACGCGGTCGCCGGCACCCTCGGCACCGAGGGCCTGGACGCGGCGGTCACCGACGACGCCCGCGGCGGGCTGGCCCAGGGCGTCACCGGGCTGCGGCACTACGGCCCGCGCGGCGAGCGGCGCGAGGACGCCGTCCGCGTCTTCCTCCACAGCTTCGCCCCGCCCCCGCGCATGCTCGTCTTCGGCGCGATCGACTTCGCCGCCGCGGTGGCGCGGATGGGGCTGTTCCTTGGCTACCGCGTGACGGTGTGCGACGCGCGGAAGGTGTTCGCGACGCCCCGGCGCTTCCCGGAGGGCGTGGAGGTCGTGGTCGACTGGCCGCACCGCTATCTCGGCGGCACCGAGACGGACGATCGCACGGTCATCTGCGTCCTGACCCACGACCCCAAGTTCGACGTGCCGCTGCTGGAGGAGGCGCTGACGCGTCCCGCCGCGTACATCGGCGTGATGGGCAGCCGCCGCACCCATGAGGACCGCCTCAAGCGCCTGCGCGACACGCCGGTCCCCGCCGAGGCGCTGGCCCGCTTGCGCTCCCCCATCGGGCTCGACCTCGGCGCGCGTACGCCCGAGGAGGTCGCGGTGTCCATCGCGGCCGAGATCGTCGCCCTGCGCTGGGGCGGTACCGGGATGCCGCTCTCCGCTACCGCGGGAGCCATCCACCCGCCGGTGCTCAGCCGGGTGGGGGCGTCCGGCTGACGGCGGTCGCCCGCGGGCTCACAGGTTGATCATGTGGCCCGCGAGGCCGTGCAGCGCCTCCTGGACCGCCTCGCCGAGGGTGGGGTGCCCGTGGACGTTGCGGGCCAGCTCCGCCGCCGTCAGGTCCCATTTCTGGGCGAGCGTCAACTCCGGCAGGAGCTCGGTGACTTCGGGGCCGACGAGGTGGCCGCCCAGGAGTTCGCCGTGGGTGGCGTCGGCGACGAGCTTGACGAAGCCGCCCGAGTCCCCGAGACCGTGCGCCTTGGCGTTGGCGGAGAACGGGAACTTGGCGACGCGGACGTCGAAGCCGCGCTCGCGGGCCTGCGCCTCGGTCCAGCCGAAACTGGCGATCTGCGGCTGGCAGAAGGTCACGCGCGGGATCATCACGTAGTCCAGCGGCATGGTCTCCGCGTCGCCGATGGTCTCCGCGGCGACGATGCCCATGGCCTCGGCGGCGTGCGCGAGCATCAGCTTGGCGGTGACGTCGCCGATGGCGAAGATGTGCGGGACGTTCGTACGGCAGTACTCGTCGATGTCGATGGCACCGCGCTCGGTCAGCCGGACCCCGGTCTGCTCCAGTCCGTAGCCCGAGACGCGCGGCTGGAAGCCGATGGCCTGGAGCACCTTGTCGGCCTGGAGGGTCTGCCGCTGGCCGCCCGTGGTGACCATGACCTTGACCGTGTCGCCGGAGTCGTTGATCGCCTCGACCCGGGTGGAGGTCAGCACGTCGATGCCCATCCGCTTGTAGCGGCGCGCCAGTTCCGCCGAGACCTCCTCGTCCTCCAGCGGCACCACGCGGTCCAGGAACTCCACGAGGGTCACCTTGACCCCGAAGTTGTGCAGGACGTAGGCGAATTCGACGCCGATGGCGCCCGCCCCCGCGATCAGGACACTGCGCGGGAGCGTGTCCGTCATGATCTGCTCCTCGTACGTCACGACCCGCTCGCTGAGCGACGTACCGGGCAGCAGCCGGGTGGTGGCCCCGGCGGCGATGATGCAGTGGTCGAAGGTGACGGTCTGCGAACCGCCCTCGTTGAGGGCCACCTGGAGGGTGTGGTCGTCGGTGAAGGTGCCGCGGCCGTCGAACTTGGTGATGTCGTTCTTCTTCATCAGGTAGTGGACGCCCCTGACCCGGCCGTCCGCGACCTTGCGGCTGCGCTCGAAGGCCGCGCCGTAGTCGAGGGTGACCTCGCCGTTCACCCGGATGCCGAAGGTCTTGGCCTCCTGGGTGAAGATCTGGGCCAGTTCGGCGTTGCGCAGCAGCGCCTTCGACGGGATGCAGCCGACGTTGAGGCACACGCCGCCCCAGTAGCGCTCCTCGACGATCGCGGTCCGCAGCCCCAGCTGGGCGGCCCTGATGGCCGCGACGTACCCGCCGGGGCCCGCGCCCAGGACGACGACGTCGAAGTGTGAACTGGTCATGCGGCAACCCCTGTCTGGACCACTGACGGATGCTCGTGCAGGCCGGACTTCCCCGTGTGCAACGATCACCCGCGCGGTTCGGCCGCGCAACATGTGCGCGGTGTCCGGCCCGTCACATCTGCGTCGTCCCACGGCGGATGAGCCGGCACGCCTCCGGCATCCGTGGCCAAAGGTTCCGGCCGAGCCCGGGACGGCGGCCCGGGTGACCGGGAATGCGCGCTCCGGGCGCACGACTGATCACTTCCGCCAGGAGGCGACCGGTTGCGGGCGCCCGTGGCGGCAGGGACCTACGTCCTTTCCGCAAAGGACTTCAGGACGGACCAAAGTCCGAGGTCAGCGACGGATGCGCCCCCTACGGTGGAGTGCTGATCCACGCATGCGGCGCATGCGTCCGAACGGCACCAGGAGGTATCCCCGTGGCACTGACGACTCGCGCGAACCGGACGCTCGGCGTCCTGGCGGTGACGATCGCCGGAGCCTCGGTGATGGCCTGCGGCACCCAGCACATGTCCCAGACGGCGGCCGCGGCGCCCGCCAAGGCGGCACCCACCGCGACCGCCACGCCTTCCCCGGCGACCCCGTCCGCACCGTCCGCCCCGTCGGTCCCGCACTCCCCGGCCGCCAAGGCGCCCGCGCCCACCGCCGGCACTCCCCGCACCGCGGCCCCCGCCAAGCCCACGCACCACCGCGCGACCGCTCCGGCCCATCGGGCACACCCGTCGCACCCGCACACCGCGCCCGCCCCCGCCCGGCCCGCCACCCCGCCGGCCGCGCACCGCACGACCGCCGGCACCCCGGCCCACGCACCGGGCGCCGGCCGGGTCGACCAGTCCATCCAGCACGGCGCGGAGGGCGGCGGGAAGTCGGTCGCGCTGACCTTCGACGACGGCCCGGACCCCACGTGGACCCCGAAGGTCCTCCAAGTCCTCGCCGCGCACCACGCCAAGGCCACCTTCTGCGAGATAGGCCCCAACGCCGCCGCGCACCCGGACCTGGTCAAGAGGATCAGCGCGGCCGGCCACCGCCTGTGCGACCACTCCGTCCACCACGACGAGGCCCAGAGCGGCAAGTCCGCCGCCTACAACCGCCACGAGATCCTCGACGCGCAGCAGGAGATATCGCGCGCCGCGGGCCACGGCGACCGGGTCTGGTACTACCGCGCCCCGGGCGGCGACTTCTCGCCCGCGATCCGCGCGATAGCCGCCGGCCACGGCCTGCGCCCGCTCGGCTGGACCGTCGACTCCGAGGACTGGCGCCGGCCCGGTGTCGACTCCATCCTCAAGAACGTGAACAGCGAGCTCAAGCCCGGCGGGATCATCCTGATGCACGACGGCGGCGGCGACCGGTCGCAGACCGTCCAGGCCCTCGAAACCCTGCTCGACCGCCTGGACGCGGCCGGCTACACCTACACCTTCCCCGGGCGCTGAATCGCGCGGGCGGCGCGCCCGGCGCACCATGAGCACATGGCTACCGGGAGCGCCATCGACGCCGGGACCGTGGTCAACATGCGGGATCTCGGCGGGATCCCGCTGGCCGGCGCGGGCCCGGGCCGGGTCGTGCGCCCCGGTGTGGTGCTGCGCTCCGGCCCGCTCGACCGCTACGACGCCGGGGCGGACCCGGACGTCGCGGGTCTCGGTATCCGTACGGTGGTCGACCTGCGCACCCACGACGAGCGGGCCGGCGCCCCCGACGTCCTTCCCGAGGGCGCCCGGCTGTTCGTCGCCGACGTTTTCGGCGACAGCCCCGACCTGCCCGCCGCGCGGCTGCCGGCTCTGCTCGACGACCCCGCGGGGGCGCACCGGGAGCTCGGCGGGGGCCGGGCCGAGGAGCTGATGGCACGGGCGTACGAGCGTATGGTGCGGTCGCCGCGGGCGTGCTCCGCGTACTGCGCGCTGCTGGAGACCGCGGCGGACCCCGAGGCGCGTCCGGTGCTCTTCCACTGCACGGCGGGCAAGGACCGCACCGGGTGGGCGAGCACGGTCCTGCTGACCCTGCTCGGCGCGGATCCCGCCGTCGTGGAGCGGGAGTTCCTGTCGGTCAATCCCGCGGTGCGCGAGGCCTTCGGCCCCGGGCTGCGGCGTTTCGTGGCGGCCGGCGGCGACCCGGAGATCGCGGAGGCCGTCGTCGAGGTGCGCCCGCGCTACCTGGAGGCGGCGCTGCGCACGGTGGCCGAGGACTGGGGGGATGTCACCGGCTATGTGCGGCACGGCCTGAGACTGCCCGATGCCGCCGTGGAGCGGCTGCGGGACGGACTGGTCGCCCCCGGCTCCCGGGCGTGACGATTCCGCGCACACGGGCTGCGCGGGCGCCCCGGAGACGGTGTAATGACGAGGTGGTCAGGGACGGCGCGAAGGGACGCAGAGTTCGGACGCTGTCGGCCGAGCTCGCGCTCAAGACGCTCCGATCCGGTCCTGACCAGGCGGGACGCCTGAGATCCGTCGTCGAGCAGGCCCTGGTCTTCACGGGCGCGACGCTGGTCGCCGTCTACTTTCCCGCCGAGGGCGGCGAGGAGCTGCGCCTGGTGGCGTCGGCCGGCGTTCCTCGTACGCTGTACGGCCTGCTGGACGATTATCCCGCGGACGGGCCTTCGCCCGTGGCGACCGCGGTCCGGCGCGGCCGGCCGGTCGTCGCCACCTCGGGCACCCCCGACCCGTACGGCACCGCGGCCGAGGGCGAACCACCCGACGGCGCCGCCCCGTTCGACGTGCCGCTGATCGCGCTGCCGGTGCGGGCCGAGGAGCGCGGCGCGGGCTGCCTGGTCGCCGTCACCGACGACCCGGCGGGCTTCGACGCCGAGGACCGGCAGTGCCTGCAGCTGTACGCCGCGGCCGCCGCCTGCTCCCCGCGGGAAGCGCCCCCGCCCGGACCGCCGGAAACGTCGGAAGCCCAGCCCGGCGGACCGGCCCACGACTTCGACCTCGCCATGGACACCGGGCGGATCCGGGTGAACGACGAAGTGCTGGCACTGTTCGGCCTGGCGCCGGCGGATTTCGACGGGCGGGTGGACACGCTGCTGGCACTGACGGTGCCGGAGGACCTGCCGACGGTCATGTCCGTGGTCGAACCCGGTCACATGGCGACCGGTGAGCGCGAGTTGGAGTTCCGTATCCGCCGGCCCTCGGGCGAACTGCGCTGGCTGCGGCTGCGCGGGCACGTGGTGTTCGCGCAGGACGGGCGTCCCGCGCGGCTGGTGGGCACCGTCGGCGACACCTCCCGGCTGCGCACCGGCGTCAACGACGTGGGCCGGATCCAGCAACTGGCGACCGACCTGTCGAACGCCTCGACGGTCCAGGAGGTCAGCCAGGTCGTGGCCACGGCTCTGCGCGGGCCGCTCAACGCGGACCGGATCGCGCTGGCCGAGGTGGAGACCGACCGGCTGGTGGTGACCGTGCTCGACCCGGCCGACCAGAGCGCCTGGCCCGACGTGTGGCGCAGCGAGTGGCGCACCGAGTGGCCGGACGCGCCGACCCGCTCGACGCCGACCCTGGCGACCGCGCTGCGCGAGGGCAGGATCGCCTTCTGCCCGCCGGGGACGCCCCTGGAACCCGCGCTGGCCGGGGTGGGCACCGGGGGGCTGGCCGTGCTGCCGCTGCCGGCCGCGGGGCGGGTGGTCGGCTGCTGCCTGATCGGCTGGGACTCCCCGCACGAATTCGCCCCCGACGAACGGGCCGTGCTGACCGCCGCGGCCGGCCTGGCGGGCCAGGCGCTGGTCCGGGTGCGGGCCTTCGACGCCGAGCACGAACTCGTCGCCACCCTCCAGCGCACCCTGCTCCCCCGCCGCCTGCCCGAACTGCCCGGCGGAACCGCCGTCGCCCGCTACCTGCCGACCACCGGCGGCCTGGAGGTCGGCGGCGACTGGTACGACGTGATCCACCTTCAGGACCACCACGTCGCCCTGGTCATCGGCGACGTGCAGGGGCACAACGCGGGCGCGGCCACGCTCATGGGCCAGATGCGCACGGCGATCCGCGCGTACGCGGTGGAGGGGCACCCTCCCGACGTCGTCGTCTCGCATGCCAACCGGCTGCTCATGGGCATGGAGACCGACCTGTTCGCCACGTGCTGCTACGTGTCCGTCGACATGGAGGCGGGCAGCGGATGGTGCGTCCGCGCCGGGCACCTGCCCCCGGTCCTGCGGCTGCCCGACGGCACGACGCAGACGGTGGAGGGCGACGGCGGGCCGCCGCTCGGTGTCAGCGCGCACGCCGAGTTCCCGCTGATCCCGCTGCGCCTGCGCCCGGGCACCGTCCTGGCGATGACCACCGACGGGCTGGTGGAGTCCGCCGAACTGCACTACGACGACGGCATGCGGCGGCTGGCCGCGTCGCTCTCCGCCACCGACCCGGGCCATCTGGGGCTGATGGCCGACGCGCTGCTGGACGGCGCCACCCGCGGCGACGACATCGCCCTGCTGCTCATGCGCTACGACGGCATGGCGGTCCGGCCCGTCCGCGAGAGCTGGACGGTGTGGCGGCTGCCCGATGCCGCCTCGCACGCCCGGCGTTTCACCGGCCGCACCCTGCGTGCGTGGGGGCTACCCCGCGACGAGGTGGACACCGCGCTGCTGGTCGTCTCCGAACTCGTCACCAACGCCCTGGTCCACACCGACGGGCAGGTCCGGCTCGACCTCACCCTCATCGGCGACCGGCTGCGCATCGCGGTCGGCGACTCCTCTCCGCGCACTCCCGTCAAGCCCGCCGTCGTCAGCTGGCAGGACACGGGCGGGCGCGGCATCCTCCTCGTCGAGGCGGTGTCGACGACCTGGGGCACGGTGCCGCTCAGCGGCGGCAAGCAGGTGTGGAGCGAGCTGACGGTGCCGCCGCGGTCCGTCTGAGCCTCCCCCGGACACGGTTGAGCCCGCCTGATCACCGGTGACCACCGACTGAGCGCCGTGCCACGGCAGTTGAACCGGAACCGCTTCAAAACCGTGACCTGCAGCACCTCTTCCCGACATGCCGACCAGTCGGTATCGTGCGGCCACCCCGGAGCGCCCCGGGACGTACCGGCCCTGCCCGCTTGGAGACCACGTGATGACGTACTTCGGCGACACCCGGCACCACCCGTCCGCACCCCGCCGCGCCGTGCCCGGCCGGCGGCCGGGGACCGCGGCGCCCCGGCCCGCCTGACCGGATCACGTGCCGTGGGCCCCGCCGGTCCACGGCGACGCCTGAACACGACCGAATCCGATTCTGGTTCTGGTTCTGGTTCCGGTGGCGGCCCCGTCTCCTGTCCCCCCTTCTGCTGTTTCTCCCGTTTCTCCCGCCCCGCCGAACTCCCCTAGGAAGGGTGACTGGTGGAAAGCCTCCTGCGGATCGACGACCTCGGAGTCTCCTTCGGTGGTCTGTCCGCGCTCGACGCGGTGTCCCTGTCGGTCCGGCCCGGTGAAGTGCTCGGCGTCATCGGGCCCAACGGCGCCGGAAAGACGACCCTGTTCAACGCCGTCTGCGGTTTCGTGCGCCCGGCCACCGGCACCCTGCACTGGCAGGACCGCCCGGTGTCCTGGCCGCGCCCGCACCAGCTGGCCCGGCTCGGCATCGCCCGCACGCTCCAGGGGCTGGGGCTGTTCCCCCGGCTCACCGTGCTGGAGAACGTGATGGTGGGCGCCACCCGGCACGCCCGTGCGGGCTTCGCCTCGGCGCTGCTCGGGCTGCCCCGCTCCGACCGCGACGAACGCCTGCTGCGGCACCGCTCCCTGGCGGTGCTGCGCGAACTCGGGGCGGAGGACGTCGCGGCCCGGCTGCCGGGCGAACTCCCCTACGGCGTGCAGAAACAGGTGGCGCTGGCCCGCGCGCTGGCCGGGGAGCCGCGCCTGCTGCTGCTCGACGAACCCGCGTCCGGGCTCTCCGAGGCCGAGATGCGCCGGCTCGGCGAGATCATCGGCGGCCTGCGCGAGCGGATGGCGGTCGTCATCGTGGAGCACCACATGGACCTGGTGATGAGCGTCTGCGACCGGGTCCTGGTGCTGGACTTCGGCCGGGCCATCGCCCAGGGCACACCCGACGAGGTGCGGGAAGACCCCCTGGTCACCGAGGCCTACCTCGGCGACGAGGTCACGGAGCCGGCCGGGGACGCCGCAGCGGGCGCGCCCGCCGCGCCCGGCACCCGAGAGGAGTCCTCCCGTGCTTGAGATCGACGGTCTGGCCGTCCGCTACGGCGTGGTCCGGGCCTTGGACGAGGTCTCGCTGACGGTGGACCAGGGCTCGATCACCGCCGTCCTCGGTGCCAACGGCGCCGGGAAGACCACCCTGCTGCGCGCCGTCCACGGGCTGGTCCGCCCGCGCGCCGGCCGCATCGTGCTGGACGGCGAGGACATCACCCGCCTCCCCGTGGAGGACGCCGTACGCCGCGGACTGGCCCATGTGCCCGAGGGCCGCGGGCTGATCACCGAGCTGAGCGTCCACGACAACCTGCGCCTGGGCGGCCTCTGGCGCGGCCGCGCCGAGCGCCGGGCCCGGCTCGGCGAGGGGCTCGACGAGGTCTACGGCCTCTTCCCCGCGCTGGCCGAGCGCCGGGCCCGGCCCGCCGAGACGCTCTCCGGCGGCGAACGGCAGATGCTCGCCATCGGGCGCGCCCTGATGACCCGGCCGCGGCTGCTGCTGCTCGACGAGCCGTCGCTCGGCCTCGCGCCCCGCGTCACCGCCCAGATCCTCGCCGTCCTGCGGGAGTTGCGGGACCGGCAGGGACTGACCGTGCTGCTCGTGGAGCAGAACGCGCGCAGCGCGCTGTCCGTCGCGGACCACGGTGTCGTGCTGAACCTGGGACGGGTCGTCGCCGCCGACGCGGCCGCCCGTCTCGCCACCGCGGACGACCTCCGCCACGCCTACCTGGGGTTCTGAATGTATTTCATCAATCTGACACTCGGCGGGGTGAGCAGCGGCATCGTCTACGCGGCGGTCGCGCTCTCCCTGGTGCTGATCTGGCGGGCGACGCGGATCGTCAACTTCGCGCAGGGCGGCATGCTGATGATCACGACCTTCGTGGCGCTCGGCGTCATCCACGCGACGGGCTCCTACTGGGCCGGGCTGCTGGCGGCGCTGGCCGCGGGCTTCCTGCTGGGCGCGGTGGTGGAACGGCTGCTGGTGCGGCCGGTGGAGAACGCCCCGCCGATGAACGCGGTCATCGTCACCCTCGGCCTGCTGCTGTTCCTCCAGGCGGTCGCCGGGATGGTGTGGGGCGGCTCGCCGCGCTCCTACCCGCCGCTGCTGGGCATCCAGGGGTTCGGCGTCGGCGGCGCGCGGCTGCTGCTGTCGCCGTCGGACCTGTTCACCATCGGCGCCGTGCTGGTCGTCATGGGGCTGCTGGTGGTCCTGTTCCGTGCCACGCCGGTGGGGCTGCGAATGCGTGCGGCGGCCTTCGCGCCGGAGGTGGCGCGGATGTTCGGTGTGCGGGTCGGGCGGGTGCTGACGCTGGGCTGGGCGCTGGCCGGCGCGGTCGGCGCGCTCGCCGGCGTGCTGATCGCGCCGACCACCTTCGTGGGGCCCAACCAGTTCGACGCGGTGCTGGTCTTCGGCTTCGCCGCGGCCGTCGTGGGCGGGCTGGACAGCCCGCCGGGCGCGGTGGTCGGCGGGCTGGTGGTCGGGCTGACGCTGAGTTACGTCTCGGGCTACCTGGGCTCCGAAGTGGCCCTGCTGGGCGCCCTGGTGGTGCTGATGGCGGTGCTCATGGTGCGGCCGAACGGGCTGTTCTCCCGTACCTCCGTGCGACGGGTTTGAGGGACGATGGCAGACACCACTGACACAACTGACACGGCTGACACGACCGGCACGGCGGAGCCCTCCGCCGCGAAGTCCCCCTTGAGCGGCCCGGCCTGGCTGCGCCCGGCACTCGACCGGACCCTGGTACGGCACCTGGTGACCGGCGCGGTGGCCCTGCTCGTGCTCTGCGCCGTCGCCGCCGCCCTGCCGCCGTTCCAGAACCTCCAGATCGCCAGTGTGGCCACCTATGTGTGCGCGGTCGCCGGCCTGACGGTGCTGACCGGGCTCAACGGCCAGATCTCGCTGGGCCACGGCGCCCTGATGGCGGTCGGCGCGTACGGCACCGGGCTGTTCCTCACCAACCTCGGCTGGCCGCTGCTCGTGGCCCTGGTGGCCGGAACGGCGCTCACCGCCGCGGTCGGTGCCCTCGTCGGCACGGCGGCGGCCCGCCTCCAGGGCCCGTACCTGGCGGGCGCGACGCTGACGCTCGCGGTCGGCCTGCCCTCGCTGGCCAACTACCGCCACCTGTCGGACCTGCTGGGCGGCGAGAACGGCCTGGTGGTCGCCACTCCCCCGCCGCCCGCGGCGCTCGGCCCGTACTTCCCGCTGGAGCGCTGGCAGGCGTGGATCTGCCTGCTGTGCGCGGTGGTGGTCCTGGTGCTCCTCGCGGACCTCGGCCGCAGCCGGATCGGCCGGTCGTGGCGCGCGATCCGGGACGACGAGGACGCGGCGGCGCTCGCCGGCATCCCCGTGGCCCGGCTGCGGGTGCTCGCCTTCGTCGTGAGCGCGGCCTGCGCGGGCCTGGGCGGCGGCCTGCTCGCGGTCGTCAGCTCGCTCGCGGCACCGGGGGCGTTCCCACTGGCGCTGTCGCTGTCGCTGCTGACCGGGGCGGTGCTCGGCGGGCTGGGCAGCCTCGCGGGCGCCGTCTACGGCTCGATCGTGCTCGTCCTGCTCCCCACCTGGACCGGGGACGTGGCGGACGCGCTGCACCTGTCGCGGGGCTTCTACGCGAACCTGCCGCTCGCCCTGTTCGGTCTCGTCCTCGTCCTGTCGATGCTCGTCTTCCCGCAGGGCATCCAGGGCGCCCTGGTCCGGCTGGCCCGGCGGCTGCGGGCGGCGCGCCGCGCGCCGTCCTGACCGCTCCCCCTCACGGCACGACCCCGCACATCCGTCCATCACCCACCGAATCCGGTTCGGTTCCAGGAGGGACCATGAGAAGAAGTCTCCGCACCGCACTCCGCGCACGCCTGCACCTGCGCGCCACGGCGGCATTCGCCGTCCTCGCACTCGCCCTCACCGCGTGCGGTGGCGACTCCGGCGGCGGTTCGACGCCCGGCGTCACCAAGGACAGCATCGTCATCGGCAGCCACCAGCCGCTCACCGGCCCCGCGGCGCCGGGCTACAGCAACGTCTCGCAGGGCGCGAAGGCGTACTTCGACTACGTCAACGACCACGGCGGGGTCAACGGCCGCAAGATCGACTTCCGGTACCGCGACGACGCGTACAACCCGACCGAGACGGTGAAGATCACCAAGGAACTCGTCCTGCAGGACAAGATCTTCGCGATGCTCGGCGGCCTCGGCACCCCGACGCACACCAAGGTCGTGGACTTCCTCAACGCCCAGCGCGTGCCCGACCTGTTCGTCTCCTCCGGCTGCCGCTGCTGGGACGAACCGAAGAAGCACCCGCAGACCTTCGGCTGGCAGCCCGACTACGTCGTCGAGGGCAAGATCCTCGGCCAGTACATCAAGGAGCACTTCGCGGGCAAGAAGGTCGCGTACTTCTACCAGGGCGACGACTTCGGCAAGGACGGCGTCGCCGGGCTCGACCAGTTCATCGCGGCCGACCAGGTCGTCAGCCGGCAGAGCTACCAGCCCGGCGGCACCGACATCAGCCCGCAGGTCGCGGCGATCGCGGGCTCGAAGGCCGACGTCGTCGTGCTGTTCACGATCCCCAGCTACACGGCGCTGTTCAAGCTGACCTCGGTCAAGCTCCGCTACAACCCGCAGCTGGTGGTGACCAACGTCGGCTCCGACCCGACCACGCTGGGCGGCCTGCTCGACGCGTACGTGAAGAAGGCCGGCGGCACCGCCGACGTCGCCGCGCTGATGGACGGCATCATCACCGACACCTACATGCCGCCGACCACGGACACCTCCAACAGCTGGATCAAGCTGTTCCGTTCGATCCACGACAAGTACATCCCGAAGACGCCCTTCGAGGGCAACGTGGAGTTCGGGATGTCCATGGCCTACACCTTCGTGCAGGCCCTGAAGGGCGCCGGGAAGGACCCGACGCGCGAGTCGCTGGTCAAGGCCGTGGAGAAGGGCGGCTTCACCGGCCCCGGCCTGGTCCCGTTCCGCTACAGCGCCGACTCCCACGCCGGCTACACCGGGGTGCAGATCGGCACGCTGAAGGGGTCGGAGATCGGCCTGGAGGGCACACCGCTGGTCACCGACAGCGGGACCGGCCCGATCACGGAGTACACCACCGCTCAGCCCGAGGCGCCCGCGGACGGGATACCGGCATCCTGACCGAAGGGACCGATCGGACCGAAGGGTAGTGTTCTGCCCCACCAGGCAGTGACGGACGAGAGGTCCAGGGATGGGCGACACACAGGGCGACGAGCCGCCGACCGGCGATTCCCCTGACGCCCCCGCGGACCGGGGGTCCGGGCCGGCGGCCGCACCCGCGACCGCGCCGGCCCGGACGCCCAGCCGCGCCGAGACCACCCGCCAGGCCCTGCTCAAGGCCGCGCGGGAGGTCTTCGGCGAGGCCGGCTACACGGCCGCCGGCATCGCCGAGGTGGTCCGCCGCGCCGACGCCAGCGTGGGCGGCCTCTACCACCACTTCGACGGCAAGGCCGACCTCTTCCTCGCGCTCTGGGAGGACTTCCGCGCCGCCCAGGCGCATGCCGCCGCGCAGGCCGTCTCCCGGCGCCGCGCGTCCGGTGAGAGCCACCCCCGCGCGCTCTTCCTCACCGGCACCCGCGCCTACCTCGAACACACCTGGGCCCGGCGCGAGATGGCCAAGCTCTTCTACACCGGCGACACCCCGCCGGGCTTCGATGTGATGGGCCGCCGGAACCTGCGGACCTGGATCCACCACAACGCGACCCTGCTCGGCACCAGCAGGGAAGAGCCGGGCGACCGCACGCTGCTCATCGCGCTGACCACGACCATCGCGGAGATCGGCCGCGAACTGGTGGCTTGCGACGACGCCTGCGAGGCGGCCGCCCTCACCGACAGCGCCATCGAACTGATCGACGGGCTCTGCGACTTCGCCCCGGGAGGGGCGCGCCACCCGGCCCGGCAGCCTCAGATGCGCTGACCCGGCGCCTGCGTGGTGTCGCGCTGCCTCGGCAGGGCGACCTCCGCCGCCCCCTTGCCGCTCTCCTCCTGACGGAGCATCACCGTGCGGGTGGGGTAGGAGATCTCGATGCCCTCCTCCTGGTAGCGGCGGTGCAGGCGCTTGAGGAACTCGTGCTTGATCCGGTACTGCTCGCCGTACTCCGAGGTCCGCAGGATCACGTTGAAGTCGATGCGGGACTCGCCGAAGGTGTGGAAGCGCACCGCGGGCTCGTGCGCGGGCACACCGCCCTCGACGCCGGCCATCACCTCGCCGGCGACCTCGACGGTCACCCGCTCCACGTGCTCCAGATCGTTGCCGTAGCCGACACCCGCCGGCACGATGAGCGACATCTGCTGCTCGGGCTGGTGGTAGTTGGTGGCGATGGCCCCGGCCAGTTTGGCGTTGGGGATGATCACCAGGTTGTCGGAGAGCTGCCGCACCACGGTGTTGCGCCAGTTGATGTCGACGACATAGCCCTCCTCGCCGCTGCTCAGCCGGATGTAGTCGCCGGGCTGCACGGTCTTGGAGGCGAGGATGTGCACGCCGGCGAAGAGGTTGGCGAGGGTGTCCTGGAGCGCCAGGGCGACCGCGAGACCGCCGACACCCAGGGCCGTTATCAGCGGCGCCACGGAGATGCCGAGCGTCTGGAGCAGGACCAGGCCGCCCATGGCCAGCACCGCGACGCGGGTGATGTTGACGAAGATCGTCGCCGAGGCCGCCACACCGGACCTCGACTGCGCGACGGACCGCACCGTCTCGGCCACCATGCGGGCGGCGGCGACCGAGGCGGCCAGGATCAGCAGGGCGACCAGGACCTGGTTGACCGTGCGGTCCACCGCGTGCTGGAGCGGGAGCGCGGCCGCCGCCGCCCAGGCGCCGGCGGCCAGCACGGCCCACGGGACGGCCGTGCGCAGCGCGGTGACGACGATGTCGTCCCCGTCCCACCGCGTGCGGGTGGCCCGTTCCCCGATCCAGCGCAGCGCCACCCGCAGCGCGAGCGCCGCCACCGCGCCCGCGGCGACCCAGGCGCCGGCGACCATCAGGTCGTGCATCGTCAGCGCGCGGTTCACCGGCCCGCTCCCGCCGTGCGTACGGATCCACCCGCGGGACGGGGTGCGTGCTGTGTCGTCACTGGTCGCCTTATCGTTCTGGGGACGTCGAAGGACCGCACCGGACATCACTCGTCCGTGTGCGATCTTCACCATCCTGCCGCAGTCGTCACCGTGCGCGCATGTCGCCGACCGGCCAACGGGAAGCATCGCGCCACGGGTTGGGCGGCTCCCCGCGCACCGGGACGGCGCACCCGGCGGCCGGTCCCGCTCCCGCGACGTGCGGGAGCGGGAGCGGGACCGGCCGCGACGGCTTCGCGCCGGCTACCGCACGCCGTCCGGCACCCGGGCCCAGCCGCCGGACCGGGCCGTGAAGGTGCCGCGGCCCTGGGTACGGCTGCGCAGCCGGGTCGCGTAGCCGAACAGCTCGGCCAGCGGCACGGTCGCGGTCAGCACGGCCGTGCCCGCCCGGACGGACTGGCCGGTGACGCGGCCGCGGCGGGCGGCCAGGTCACCGAGCACCCCGCCGACGGCCTCGCCGGGCACCGTGACGGTGACCTCGGCCACCGGCTCCAGCAGGGCCGTCCCGCCCGCCCGCAGCGCCTCGCGGAGCGCGAACCGGCCCGCCGCGCGGAAGGCCGCCTCCGAGGAGTCCTTCACATGCGTGGCCCCGTCGGTGAGCACGACCCGCAGGCCGGTGACCCGGTGACCGCCGAGCGGCCCCTCGGCGAGGGCGTCCCGGCAGCCGGCCTCGACCGCGCGCACGTACTCCTTCGGCACCCGGCCGCCGGTGACCGCCGAGGCGAACACGAAGTCGTCCTCGTGGGGCTCGACGTCGATCACCACGTGGGCGAACTGGCCGGCGCCGCCGTCCTGTTTGACGTGCCGGTGCACCCACCCCGTCACACCGCGCACGACGGTCTCCCGGTGGGCGACCCGCGGGCGGCCGACCGCGGCCTCCAGCCCGTGGGCGCGGCGGACCTTCTCCACCGCCACTTCCAGGTGCAGTTCGCCCATGCCGGACAGCACGGTCTGGCCGGTCTCGGCGTCGGTGCGGACCGTCAGCGACGGATCCTCCTCCACCAGCCTGGCCAGCGCCGTCGCCAGCCGGTCGGTGTCGCCGCTCCGGCGCGCCTCGACCGCGACGGTGACGACCGGCTCGGCCGTCCCTGGCGGTTCGAGGACCAGGGGCGCCGCCGGGTCGCAGAGCGTCGCACCGGCGCCGGCGGCCTTCACGCCGACGACCGCGACGATGTCGCCGGCCACCGCGCGGTCGACGTCGACGTGCCGGTCCGCCTGGACCCGCAGGATGCGGCCGATGCGCTCGGTGCGCCCGGCCCGTGCGTCCAGCACTGTGTCCCCCTTCCGGATCGTGCCCTCGTACACGCGCAGATACGTCAGCCGTCCCGTCGCGGTCGCGGCGACCTTGAACACCAGCCCGGCGAAGGGCTGCCGCGGGTCGGCCGCCGTGCGCACCGGCGGGACGTCCAGCGGCGACGGCAGGTACGCGACCGCGGCGTCCAGCAGCGGCTCGACGCCGCGGTCGCGGTAAGCCGATCCGCACAGCACGACCACGCCCTCCCCGGTACGGGTCAGGTCGCGCAGCGCCGCGCGCAGGGTCGCCTCCGCCACCGCGCCGTCCGCGCAGAACTCCTCCAGCGCGGCGGGGTGCAGCCCGGCCACCGTCTCCTCCAGCAGCCGCCGCCGGCGCCGCGCCTCCTCGCGCAGCGCCTCGGGCACCTCGCCGTCCTCGTACGCCCCTGCGCCGGCCGGCCAGGTCAGCGCGCGCATGCGCAGCAGGTCCACCACCCCGGTGAAGCCGTCCTCGCGCCCGACCGGCAGCTGCACCACCAGCGGGACGACGCCCAGGCGTTCGGCGATCGACGCGACCGCCGTGTCCAGGTCGGCCCCGGCCCGGTCCAGCTTGTTGACGAACGCGATCCGCGGCACGCCGTGCCGGTCGGCCTGCCGCCACACCGACTCGCTCTGCGGCTCGACACCGGCGACGGCGTCGAAGACCGCGACGGCACCGTCGAGCACGCGCAGCGAGCGTTCCACCTCGTCGGAGAAGTCCACGTGGCCCGGTGTGTCGATGAGGTTGAGCCGGTGGCCGTCCCAGTCGCAGCTCACCGCCGCGGCGAAGATGGTGATGCCCCGGTCCCGCTCCTGCGGGTCGAAGTCGGTGACGGTGGTGCCGTCGTGGACCTCGCCGCGCTTGTGGGTGGCGCCGGTGAGGTACAGGATCCGCTCGGTGACGGTGGTCTTGCCCGCGTCGACGTGGGCGAGGATGCCCAGATTGCGGACGGCGCGGACGGCGGTCAGGGGTCGGACGGTGCGCATGGCCCGTTGCCTTTCGGACGATCAGATGATCGGGTGGTGGGCGGCGCGATTCCCGGACGGCGCGCCCCGGCAGCGGGGCGCGGGTGGCCCCGCGGTGACAAGCGCGGCGAAGGCCGCGGTCCTGCCGGGGGGATCAGAAAGTCGTCGCGGGCGTCCGGTGCCGGCCGCGCAGCGGGCACCGGGCCGCGGAGGACACCAGGATCACCTCGTGGCCCGACGGGGGAACGACGGCTGCGGTGCGGCAACGCACGGCCCGGCTCCCCTCGTTCGGCACGGAACGCGCCGCGGTGTCGGGGCGGCGCGTGATCGAGGGCGAGCGTAGCGGGCGGCGGGCGACCGGGTCACCGGGTTTTCTGCCGCCGCCGTCCCGCCGCCGTCCCGCCGCAGCCTTCGCCCCGTCAGCTCCCGCAGGCGCCCGGCCAGGCGTAGCCGGGCAGCAGGTGCTGCCAGCGCTGCCGGTCCGAGGGGCCCGCGAGGCGGCACAGGAGGGCGGTGCGATGGCGGACGTCGGGGTCCCAGAGCCGGATCGTGCCGTCGTTGCCCGCGCTGGCCACGGTCGCGCCGTCCGGGCTGAAGGCGACGCTCCACACCGCCCGGGTGTGCCCGGTCAGCGTGGCGGTGAGCCGTCGTGCCGCCGGGTCCCACAGCCGGACGGTGCGGTCGTTGCCGCTGCTGGCGAGCGTCCGCCCGTCCGGCGCGAAGGCGACACCCCGCACGGAGCCGGTGTGGCTGGTCAGGACGCCCGCCGGGCGGGAGTGCCGCACGTCCCACAGCCGCACGCTGCCGTCGTTGCCGCTGCTGGCGAGCGTCCGCCCGTCCGGCGCGAAGGCGACACCCCGCACGGAGCCGGTGTGCCCGGTGAGGACCGCCGCGGCGCGCCGGGTGCCGGTGTCCCACACACGCAGCGTCAGGTCGTCGCTGCCGGTGGCCAGCAGGCGGCCGTCCGGGCTGAAGGCGACGCAGTTCACGAAGTCGGTGTGCCCGGTGAGGACGGCCGCCTGGCGTCGTGCGGCAATGTCCCAGAGGCGGACCGTGCGATCGGCGGAACCGGTCGCCAGGGTCCGCCCGTCGGGGCTGAACGCCAGGGCGAACACGGCACCCAGGTGGCCGCTCAGGACCGCCGCGCTCCGCCGCGTCCGGGTGTCCCACAGCCGCACCGTGCGGTCCCCGCCCGCCGAGGCCAGCCACCGTCCGTCGGGGCTGAACGCGACGTCGTAGACCGGGCCGATGTGACCGGTCAGGGTGTACGCGAGCACGTGGCGGGCCATGTCCCAGACCCGTACGCTGCCGTCGCCGCCCGCCGAGGCCAGGGAATGCCCGTCCGGGCTGAAGACGGCCTTCCACACCTCGGTGACGGGCGAGGCGGCCAGGGTGCTGCGGCGCAGGTCCCACAGGACGACGGTCCGGTCGAAGCCGGCGCTGGCGACCAGGTCGCCGCCGGCGGCCACGGCGACGGAGAGCACGTAGTCGGTGTGGCCGGTGAGGGTGCCGACCGGCAGGTGGGTGCGGGTGTCCCAGCGGATGACGGTGCCGTCGCCGCCGGCCGACAGGACGGTGCGGCCGCCGGGCCCGAAGGCGAGGCCGTTCACGTCGTCGTCGTGGCCGGTGAGCGTCGCCGTGCGGCGCAGGGTGGCGACGTCCCGCAGTTGCACGGTGCGGTCGGCGCCGCCGCTGGCGAGGGTGCGTCCGTCGGGGCTGAACGCCAGGGCGAGCACGTCGCCGCTGTGGCCGCGCAGGACGGCCACGCTCCGACTCGTCCGGGTGTTCCGGGCGTCCTGGGTGTTCCACAACCGCACCGTGCGGTCGGCTCCCGCCGAGGCGAGCAGCGCGCCCCGGGGGCGGAAGGCCAGCGCGAGGACCTCGTCGGTGTGGCCGCTGAGCACGGCGGTCCTGCGGCGCGTGGCGACGTCCCACAAACTGATCCCGCCGTCACCGCCCGCCGATGCCAGCGTGCGCCCGTCGGGCGCGAACGCCACGGCGCGCACCGCTCCTTGGTGGGACGTCAAGACGGCGACGAGCCGGCGGCGCGGCACGGACCACAACCGGACGGTGCCGTCGGTGCTCGCGGACGCGAGCAACAGGCCGTCGGGCGAGAAGACCACCGAGCGGACGGGCCCGTGGTGCCCGGTGAGCACCGCCGCGGCGGTCCGGGAGGCGACGTCCCACAGCCGCACCGTGCGGTCGGAGCCGGCGGAGGCCAGCAGCCGCCGGTCCGGGGAGAACACGACCGCGTTGACGGCGCCCGTGTGCCCGGTGAGCCGCCCGGCGAAGGCGTCGGCCTGCGTGCTGAGCAGCGCGCCGCGGGCCTCGGTGGTGGGCGCGGTGCGGTAGGCGGCGTCGGCCAGCAGCATCGCCGCCTCGGGGCGGCCGACGGCCAGTTCGGCGGAGCGCGCGGCCATGGCCTGCGAGAGCGCGGTGGCGCGCTGCTGGTCGGCGGCGAGCCGCTGCTCCACGGCCACGCCGCCGGCCAGCACCGCGAGGACGAGCAGGACGGCCAGCACGGCGACCCCGATCCCCTGGTGCCGGGCCCGGCGGCGTACGAGCAGGCGGCGCAGGTCCTCCTCGCCGGTGGAGGCGGTGAGGAAGGCGTCCTCGACCGGGCTGAGTTCACCGGGCCGGGGGCCGGGCCCGGCCGCCCACTCGGCGGTGGCGGCCAGCCGGGTGCCGCGGTAGAGCAGCCCGGGATCGCGGCCCTCGCGATCCCACTCGCGGGCGGCCGCGGTGAGTTGCTGGTGCAGCAGCAGGTCGGCGCGGGCGGCGTTCACCCAGGTCCGCAGCCTCGGCCAGGCGCGCAGCAGCGCCTCGTGGACGATCTCCACATGGTCGGCGCCGACGGTCAGCAGCCGTGCCGCGACGAAGGCGTCCAGTGCGGCGCGGGCGGCATCGGCGTCCGGCAGTCCGTCGAGGAGGTCCGCGGTGCCGCGGGGCCGCCGGGACTGCTCGTTGTCCTCGCCGACCCGCACCAGCCGCAGCAGAAGCCGCCGGGCGGCCTCCTGCTCCGCGGGCGACAGCGCGGTGAACAGGGCCTCGGCGGCGGTCGCGACGGACCCGTGGATGCCGCCGGCGGCGAGGTAGGCCGCGACGGTCATGGTGCGGCCCGAACGCTGCCGCCACGTGGCCATCAGGGCGTGGGCGAGCAGCGGGAGCGTGCCCGCGGGACCGCCGGAAAAGGCGTCGTCCTCGCGCCCGGCACCGCCCGGCGTCTGCGCACCGAGGTCCCGCAACAGCACGTCGACCAGGCCGGGTTCGAGCTCCGTGCCCTCCTCCTCGGCGGGCCGCACGATGCACGAGCGCAGTTCCCCGGGGCTCATGGCGCCCAGCGCGAACAGGCCGTCGCTGACGACCGGCACGAGGGAGGGATGCTCCAGGCAGCGCCCCGTGACGTCGGCGCGGATCCCCAGGACGACCGCGACGTCGCCGGAGGCCGCGATACCGGTGAGCGCGGCGACGAAGGCGCGCCGCTCGGCCTCGTCGTCGCAGAGGGTGAAGGTCTCCTCGAACTGGTCCACCACGACGACCAGGCCGGCGCCCTCGGCGCCGGGTCCGAAGGCCGCGACCAGGGCGGCCGCACGGGCGGCGGCCGGTGCCTGCCCCGTCAGGCCGTCGAGCCCGCCCCCGGACGGCACGCCGTGCAGCGCGTGGACCAGGGCGTCGAGCGGCCGGGCGGTCGGCGTGCACACCACCACCGGCCAGTGCCCGTACGGTCCCCCGGCCAGACCGGGCACCAGACCGGCCCGCAGCAGCGAGGACTTCCCCGCCCCGGAAGGCGCGACCACGGCCAACGGCCCCTTGCCGACGCGCAGTCGGAGGCGTTCGAGGAGTTCGGCGACGGCCCGTTCGCGCCCGAAGAACCGCACCGCGTCCTCGGTGCCGTACGCGGACAGCCCGGGATAGGGGCAGGGCGCCGCGGCGTCGTCGCCCGGCGGCGGCACGGACGGCAGCAGGGCGAGCAGACCGCCCCCGCCGTCCAGCGCCTCGTCGCAGAGCCGGGCGAGATCGGCGTTGACCGGCTTGCCGCCCGTCTCGATCTTGCTCAGGTACCCCTTGCTGTAGTGCGTGCGGCGCGCCAGCGCGGCCAGTGACAGGCCGCGCTGCAGCCGCAGTTCGCGCAAGGCCGGACCGAACGCCCTGTTCGGCGCCGTGGGTACGGCCGGCTCGTCTGGTGTCCGGTCCATCGGCTCCCCGCCGCGTACGGCGTGGTGCACGCCGTTGCCTGCCACCAGGCGGCTCCGCCGGTGGGCCCTTCCGCAGGATCAGGAGGGACGGCGGGCGGGGCGCGGTTCCCGGGGGCGCCGCGGCGGGGACGCGCACGGGCGAGAACCGGCCACAGGCCGGCGTCGGCCCACCACCCCCGTGAGCGGTGGGACGACGCCGGCCCGTGGCGGTCGGGACGCCCGCGCGGCGGTGACCGCGCGGCATCCCGGTCGGAGGGGACCTCAGATCGCGCCGCCCGGGGCCCCGCAGCTCGGCACACCGGAGAGCCAGGCGTCACCCTGCATGTAGATGTTGGTGATCCAGCCCTGGTACTCCGGCAGGTACGACCAGGCGCTGTTGGTGTAACCCTCGGCCGTGACCGACTCGGCGTACTTCTGGCAGGACACCGCGACGTTCGTCGGGCCCGCCAGCCGCGCCACCACCGCCGAACCCGCCGCCGGGTAGCTGTGGATCGCGACCCCGGTGCCCCAGGTGCGGTACGGGCTCGCCCCCGCCGGGGTCGAGGTGCCCTTGCCGTCGCAGGCGGGGACGCCGGACAGCCAGGCGTCACCCCGCATGTAGATGTTGGTGACCCAGCCCCCGTACTGCGGGAGGTAGGACCACGCGTCGTTGGTGTACCCCTCGGACGTCACGGACTGGGCGTGCGTCTGGCAGCTGACGGCGACACTCGTCGGGCCGCTCAGCCGCGCCACCGTGCTGCCGCTGGTCGTGGACGGTTCGGAGCGGATCGCCACATCCGTGCCCCAGGTGCTGTACGCGCCGCCTTGGGCGACGTCGCCCCCTCCGCCGGACCCGGTCTGCGGGTCGTAGGCCGAGCCGGAGCAGGTGGGCACCTCGGGCAGCCAGGCGGGGCCTCTGAGGTAGATGTTGCTGATCCAGCCGCCGCGGTTGGACAGGTACGTCCAGGCGTCGTTGGTGTAGCCCTCGGCGGTGACGGTCTCCCCGTGCTGCTGGCACGTGGCGTACACCAGGTCGGGGCCCGACAGCCTGGTCACGAGCGCGGCGGTCTTGTTGGGGTGCTGCCGCACGGCGACATCGGTGCCCCAGGTCACCTGGAGCGTCCCGTCGTAGCCGGGCGGCTCGGTGAACGGGCTGCCCTGCGGCATGCGTGCGACGCCGACCAGGCGGTTGTCGCTGATGCGCGCGTTGATGTCGATGACCCGGACCGGGTGCTGCGACTGGTACGCCTCGACGACGTAGCCGCCCCCGAGGTAGAGCATCACGTGGCTGATGCTGCCCACCGTGCCGCCCACCCCGGTGAACACGATGTCCCCGGGCTCCAGGTCGGAGACGGCCGGCTTGCCGCCGCCGCTGCCGTGGACCGCCTGGTACGTCCGCCCCGCGCCGATGTACATGTCCTGGGCGGTGCCGCCGCCGAGGATGTCCCGGCCGACGGCCTTGTACCAGGCCCAGCGCACGAAGCCCGAGCAGTCGAAGCCGCGGGTGAACGGGTCGTTCCAGGTCTCCGCCAGATCGTGGAAGTCGAGCGTGCCGTAGCTCGCGCCCGGCGCGGGACCGTGGCCGCCGCCCCACGTGTACAGCGTCCGGTTGCGCCACTCCTGGCAGGCCGCGTCCGCCGCACGGTGCGCCTCGTCGGAGCCGATGCCCTGCAGCGCGCACCAGTTCTGCTCCCCGGTTCCCTCCGCATGGGCGGCGGCGGCCGGCAGGAGCGCGAGGAGCAGTGCGGTCAGCACGGTGGCGACCAGCCCGCCTCCCCAGCGTCGTGCTCTCATGTGGTGATCCCCCCTCGGGCGGCGGCGCCTCGGGCCGCCTCGCTCTCGCGTCGGCCCTCACGGTGGCCTCCAACGGGCCGTCGCGGACAGGGGTTTCCCGTTTCCTCTTGATCCCGCGACCGGAAAACCCCTGGTGAGCGCGGTCAACCGGGCCGCACGGCAGAGGGGATGACGGCATGCCGGGCCTCGCGGGGACCGCCGTGCCCGGCGGAGGGGGCCACCCCCGGCGCCTCCGGCCGTACTTGTCCGGATCTCGCCGTTCCGCTTGCCGGCCGGGGGCCGCCGGCTACGTGCGGCCGAGTGTCCGGACGGGCCGCCCGGTGGTGCGCGGCTTCGACGTCACGGTCGTCGTGCACCATGGCGAGTCCCGCCTCCTCCGCGGCAGGCACGGCGATGTTCACCTTGGCGGTGAGGCCGCACAGAGCGATCAGCCCGGCCCCCGTCCGCTGCTCCCGCTCCTCGGACTCACCGGGCGGTACCCAGCGCGACGGGTACGTTTGACCAGCAGGAGGTCGACGTCGAGGGCGCCCTCGTCCGCGAAATCCCGCAGATCGCGCAGGGCGTTCAGCCGGCGGTTGCGGGCGACGGTCTCATGCAGGGCGGTGTTGACGGTGTCCCGCTTCGTGGACGTGCCCAGCACCTTGGCCGCGGCTTCCAAGGCGTCGCCGTCGAGATCGATGACGGTTCTGCTCTGAGCCCACCTCAGCGCGCGGTGCGGACACCGTCCAGGGCGACGCCCAGGACGCGGTCGCGCTGGCCCTCGTCGGGGAAGGCGGTGGAGCTGATGCCCGAGACCATGCGGAGCAGGTCGTCGAAGGAGAAGTCGGTGCGGGCCTCGCCGGCCTTCTGGGCGCGCTCGAGGAGCGGGTAGCCGGCCTGGTACATGGAGTCGCGGCAGGCCAGGAAGACGTCGGACTCGTTGTTGAGGGCCTCGCGGATGGCCCGCTTGGTCACGGTGTAGTCGACGAAGCGGCGCAGCCAGGAGGTCAGCGCCTCCCAGGGCTCCAGGACGGCGACGTCCTGGGCGACGCGGCACAGGTCGTTGACCTCGTCCGCGTAGACGGACTCGAAGAGGTGCCGGCGGGTCGGGAAGTTCCGGTAGAGCGTGGCGATGCCCACACCGGCGCGGCGGGCGATGTCCTCCAGCGAGGCCTCGGCGCCGTTCTCGGCGAAGGCCTCGCGGGCGGCCGCCAGCAGGGCGTCGTAGTTGCGGGCGGCGTCCCTGCGGTGCGGGCGCTGGGCCGCGACGATCTCGCTGACGGGAAACGGCTGCGCCGTCACTTCTGCCTCCCCGGCCGGAACATTTGAAGTGGAGGTGAGCCTCCGCTACAGTGGAGGCGTACCTCCACTTTAACAGCAGGGGGCGCACTTCCGACGACACGTGTCACCACACGCGCCGGCAGCGCCTCGATATGCATCGATCTGCCCCGTTACGGGCCTTGCACCGACGCAAGCCCGTCCCCTGACGTCCGGCGGACGCCGGCGCGCCCGACGCGGCCCGCACCCCGCCCGCCCATCCCGTACCACCAGCCCGCTCACATCGCTGCCGGACGCATCCGCACCCGGCCGTGCCCTGTCCGGATTCGGAGAGGCTCCTTCATGCCCCGACGCTCCACCCGCCTCACCTTCGCGGTCCTCGCGACCGGTGCGGGCGTGTTCTCCATGCTGCAGTCGCTGATCGCCCCGGCCCTGCCGACCGTCCAGCACGCGCTGCACACGTCCCAGTCCACCGCGACGTGGGTGATGACGGCGTACCTGCTGTCCGCCTCGATCTTCACGCCGATCCTGGGCCGCCTCGGCGACCTCGTCGGCAAGAAGCGCACCCTCGTCGGCGTCCTCGTCGTGCTGACGCTCGGCTGCCTGCTCGCCGCGCTCGCCCCGACCATCGGCGTCCTGATCATCGCCCGCGTCGTCCAGGGCATCGGCGGCGCCCTCTTCCCGCTGTCCTTCGGCATCATCCGCGACGAGTTCGCGCCGAGCCGGGTCAGCCCCAGCATCAGCAACCTGTCCGCGGTCATCGCGGCGGGCGGCGGCGTCGGCATCGTGGCGGCGGGCCCCATCGTCTCCGCCCTCGACTACCGCTGGCTGTTCTGGATCCCGGTCGGCATCGTCGCCATCACCGCGCTCATAGCCTTCCGCTACGTCCCCGAGTCGCCCAGCCGCGCCGAGGGACGCGTCAACTGGCTCGGCGCCGCCCTCCTGTCCGGCTGGCTGGTGGCCCTGCTGCTGCCGCTGAGCCAGGCCGGCAACTGGGGCTGGACCTCGGTCCGCGTGATCGGGCTGTTCGCCGCCGCGGTGGTGCTCTTCGCCCTCTGGCTGCTCGCCGAGGCCCGCTCCCGCCACCCGCTGATCGACCTGCGCATCATGCGTCTGCGCGCGGTGTGGACGACCAACGCCGCCGGTCTCCTCTTCGGCGCCGGCATGTACGCGCTCTGGTCCTTCCTCCCCGGCTTCGTCCAGACCCCGCGCTCCGCGGGCTACGGCTTCGGGGCGAGCGTCACCTCGGCGGGCCTGCTGATGCTGCCGATGCTGATCGCGATGTTCTTCTCGGGCGTGCTCAGCGGCCGCCTCGAGCCGGTCGTCGGAGCCAAGCGCCTCCTCATCACCGGTGCCGCGCTCGGCGCGGTGGCCTGCGGCATCCTCGCCGCCTGGCACGAGCAGCAGTGGCAGGTCGCCACCTCGGCCGGCATCTTCGGCCTGGGCATCGGCCTCGCGTTCGCCTCCATGGCCAACCTCATCGTCCGCAGCGTCCCGCCGGAGCAGACCGGCGCCGCCAGCGGCATGAACGCCAACATCCGCACCATCGGCGGCTCCATCGGCGCCGCCGTCACCAGCGTCCTGGTCACCAGCCGCCTCCAGCCCTCCGGCCTCCCCTACGCCTCCGGCTACACCCACGGCTTCGCCCTGCTCGCCGTCCTGCTCCTCGGTGCGTCTCTCGCCGCTCTCCTCGTCCCGGCCCTCCACGGCCGGCACGCCACGGCGGGCGTCGTCCGCGCCTCGGACGCCCCGGCCCTGGCGCAGACCACGGCCGAGGCCGAGCCGGTCACCAGCGGCTGACCCGGCGCGCACCTTTGAGCCGCTGCCGGCCACGGGAACCCCGTGGCCGGCAGCGGCTCACCCGTACGCGGCGCACCGGCCGCGCGCCGTGGGCCGCCCGGGTCCCCTGGGCGGGCGGGGGCGGCGGCTGCCGCCCGCTCCGGGCGGCCGCCGGCGGCCGGGACGGGCCATCAGGCCGCCTCGGGAAGGATGTTCTGCTCCACCCACACCGTCTTGCCCGTCGCCGTGTAGCGGGTGCCCTGGGCCTCCGTGAGGTGCGCGACGATCGACAGGCCCCGGCCGTTCTGGTCGCTGGGGGTGGACTGGCGCGGATGGGGGGCGGAGCTGCAGACGTCGGAGACCTCGCAGATGAGCGCCCGGTCGCGGATGAGGCGCAGCCGGATCGGGCCGCTGGAGTAGCGGACCGCGTTGGTGACGAGTTCGCTGACCACCAGCGTGGTGGTGAACGACAGCTCCGGCAGGCTCCAGTGGGTGAGCTGGCCGTCGGCCCAGGCCCGGGCGGCGGAGACGGCGGCGGGGTCGTTCGGGACCTCCCACGTCGCGACGTCCGCAGGGTCCAGGGTGCGGATGAGGGCCGCGAGGAGCACCGGCTCGGAACGGCCGCCCGCGCCGGCGGCCAGGCCGACCGAGACGGCGGTGTCCACGGCGTCCTCGGGGTCGTCGCCCGTCGGCGGCAGGATGCGGATCACGGGCGCCGAGCCCGTCCCGTCGTCCGTGCCGCAGCTCAGCAGCAGGATGCTCCCGGAGGGCACGTCGAACTCCGCCACCGGAGCCGCGGCCAGCGGCGCGCACTCCTCCGCCCCTGCCCGGTCCGGCGGGGACATCTCCGCGGGGAAGGCCGGTTCGGCGCCCGCGTCACCGCCGGAGGCGGTCGTGCAGCGGCGGGTGACGGGGTCGTACACCGCCAGCAGGCAGTGCACGGGGGTGCGGGCGGCCCCCGCGCGGCGGCCCAGCCGCGCGATGACCTCCCCGGGGTTCATGTCCAGCAGCAGCAGGGCCCGGATCGCCGCCCTGACCTGGCTCATGCCGGCCGTGGCGGTGACCCCCGAGCCCCCGGCCGTGCCCGTGACCAGGGCGACCCGGGCGCTGGGGAGCGGGACGACGTCGATCCAGGACCCGGGCGCCGACGACTCCGGGACGTGCCCGCGCACCGCGTCGAGCGCGCTGACGGCCGGTGCGTCCGACTCGTGCAGGGCTTCCTGGAGGATCCGCGCGGCGGCCTCGTGGACGAGGCGGCGCCGCTCGTGGTCCAGGAGCAGGGCGGCCCGGCGGCCCAGCCGCCCCGCCTCCCGCAGATCGGCCTGGGAGAAGGCCGGCGACCCCGCCGTGCGGTAGAAGGCCGCGAGCCCGAGCAGCACACCTCCGACGTCGAGGGGCACCACGAGGACCGAGTGCGTGCGGCTGCCGCGCATCAGCCGGGCGCGCACCGGGTCGCGCAGCAGCCAGGCGGTCCTGGAGTGCAGATTGAGCACGATGCGCGGCCGCAGGTCGACCAGCGACGCGCGATAAGGGGTGCGCGGCGGCAGTTCGCTGACCTCCCCGACCTCGTACGCGTGGAGCATCACGTCGGGGCGGACCGCGCGAAAGGCACCGCGCCGGAAGTCGAGCACCGTCGCGGGAAGCCCGGACATCGCCGCCCGTTCGCTGACCGTGGCGTCGGAGACCTCCACGGCGGCGTAGTCGGCCACCGCGGGCACGGCGGCGTCGGCGAGTTGCTGGGCCGCCTCGTACGACTGGGGCTGGTCCGGCGGGACGAACGGGGGCTGGTCGGTGACGCGGTACATGTCGGTTGCCTCGGTTGGACGGGTACGTCGGCTGTGACGGCTTTCAGTCGTTGTCTACGAGCCTGCCAAGGCGGCGGTCCCACCGCATCCCGCCGGGTCCGCAGTCGTCATCCGTGGCGGCCCGCAGTCCTGACTGCGGGTCTCCCGCAACGCCGTCGGCGCGGGCTGCCCCTTCCCCGGCGCGGATCTACCGTTGCACCTATGGAAGTCCCCCGCCGCCCCGACGGCAGGCACCCTTCCGCCGCGACCACGGTGGTGCTTGCCGACGACCACCTCGTGGTCCGGGCAGGAATGCGCCTTCTGATGGCCGCGGACCCGGCCTTCGACGTCGTCGCGGAGACCGCGACCGTCCCGGAGACCCTCGACGCCGTGCGCGAGCACCACCCCCGCGTACTGGTGCTGGACCTGACCATGTCCGGCCGGTCCAGCCTGCCGACCATCCCGGGCCTGCTGTCGGCCTCCCCCGGCACCAGGATCCTGGTCCTGACGATGCAGGAGGACCCGGCCTACGCCCGCGAGGCGCTGCGCACCGGGGCGGCCGGCTATCTGCTCAAGGAGGCCGCCGCCGACGAACTGCTGGCCGCCGTGCGCCAGGTCGCCGGCGGTGCGACGTACGTGCAGCCGTCGCTGGGGGCGCGGCTGGCCGTCGAGAACCTCGGTTTCCCGAACCACGGCGAGGAGCCGCTGACCGACCGGGAGACCGAGGTGCTCACCCTGCTCGCGCTCGGCCACACCAACCAGGAGATCGCCCGGCGCCTCTACGTCTCCGTGCGCACCGTGGAGACGCACCGCTCCCGGCTCCGCGACAAACTCGGCAAGGACAGCCGCGCCGAACTGATCGCCGTGGCCCGGGAACGCGGACTGGTGGCCTGACCGTGACCGGGCCGGGACGGGCCGCGCTGCGCCTGGGCTTCGAGGTGCTCGGCACCGCCTCGCTCGCGGCCGCGGTCGTCATGGAGGTCACCGACCGGTCGGTGTCCTGGGAGCTGGTGCTGTCGCTCGTCGCGGCCGCGTCGTACCTGCTGATGCTGCCGCTGTGCGCCGCCGGCCAGCGGATCTGGCTGCTGATCGCCACCGCCGTCGCGCTGATGCTCACGGTCGCCGGGATGGTCCGGGTGGCGCAGGAGCCGCTGCTGAACCTGCTGCACGTGTTCCCGCTGCTCCTGGCGGGCTACGCGATCATCGCCAGCCGGGCCTCGTCGCGCCGTGAGACGCAGCTGAGACGGGAGCGGGTGCGCGCCCGCCACGACGGGGAGGAGCGCGAGCGCCGACGATGGGCGCGCGAACTGCACGACGACACCCTCCAGGAGCTGGGCGCGGTGCAGGTCGTGCTGTCCTCCGCCGCCGCGGACGGCGGGCCCGCCGCGATGAGCAGCGCCATCGAGCAGGCGCGGGCCCTGGTCGGCAACCAGATCGTCTCCCTGCGGCACCTGATCGTGGACCTGCGCCCGGTGGTGCTCGACGAACTCGGCCTCGAACCGGCCCTCCAGGCGCTGTGCCGGCACACGTCCGAGACCTTCGGGATCCGCACGGACCTGCACGTCGCCTCCCACGGCGACGCGCTCTGCGGGCGGATGGCGCCCGAGACGCAGGCGCAGGTGTACCGGATCGTCCAGGAGGCGATCACCAATGCCGTCAAGCACGCGGAGCCGACGCGCATCGTGGTGACCGTGGAGGGCAACGGCCGCGCGACCCGGCTGACCGTGACCGACAACGGCTGCGGCATGTCCGGGCGCACCGCCGGCGGCCGGCCCGTCCCCGCGCGCGCCTCCGACCGGCCGGCGCCGTACCAGCGCGGGATGGGGCTGTCCGCGATGCGCGAGCGCGCCGATCTCATCAACGGCCGTCTGACGTTGCGCAGCGCGCCGGGCGAGGGGACCACGGTCGCGCTGCGGATCCCGCCGGCCCCGCCGGACTCCGCGGAGGGCCGGGACGCCGCGGCCGGTTGAGCGAGCCAACGTACCGCGGTGTCCCGGAGGCGGTCCTGCCGGTGCCTCAGATGGTCGCCGTGTCGATCACGACGCGGAAGCGCACGTCGCCGGCCTCGACGCGCTCGAAGGCCTCGTTGATCCGGTCGGCGGGGATCACCTCGATCTCGGCTCCGAGGCCGTGCTCGGCGCAGAAGTCGAGCATCTCCTGGGTCTCGGCGATGCCGCCGATGTTGGAGCTGGTCATCACCCGGCGCCGGCCGTTCAGGGCCTTCAGGTCGAGGTGCACGGACTCCTCGGGGAGGCCGACGTTGACCATCGCGCCGTCCCTGCGCAGCAGCGACACGTAGGCGGAGAAGTCCAGACCCGCCGACACGGTGTTCAGGACGATGTCGAAGGTGCCGGCCAGCTTCCCGAAGGTCTCCTCGTCGGCGGTGGCGTAGTAGTGGTCGGCGCCCAGGCGCAGACCGTCGTCCTTCTTGCGCAGGGACTGCGACAGGACGGTGACCTCGGCGCCGAGCGCGTGGGCGATCTTCACACCCATGTGGCCCAGACCGCCCAGGCCGACGACGGCGACCTTCTTGCCGGGGCCGGCGTTCCAGTGCTTCAGCGGCGAGTACGTGGTGATGCCGGCGCACAGCAGCGGGGCCGCCACGTCCAGCGGCAGCGCGTCCGGGATGCGGACGACGAAGTCCTGGCGGACGACGATCTTCTCGGAGTAGCCGCCGTGGGTGGGCAGGCCGTCCTTGCCGGTGGCGTTGTACGTCCAGACCGGGCCGCCGTCGGTGCAGTACTGCTCCATTCCGTCCTTGCAGTTCGCGCACTCCCCACAGGAGTCCACCATGCAGCCGACGCCGACGCGGTCGCCCACGGCGAACGCCGTCACGCCGGGGCCGATCTCGGAGACGACGCCGGCGATCTCGTGGCCGGGGACCATCGGGAAGATGCCGGGGCGCCAGCCGTCGTGGGCCTGGTGGATGTCGGAGTGGCAGATACCGGCGAACTTGATGTCGATCAGGACGTCGTGTTCGCCGACCGCGCGCCGCTCGATGGTGGTCCTCTCCAGTGGTGCCTTGGGTGCGGGCGCGGCGTATGCAGCAACAGTCGTCATGCGGGGGTTTTCTCCTCGTGGTCTGCGTGCCCGGTGCCTTGCCTTGCGGGCACGACTTCCAGCACCTCCGAGCCTGCCCCAAGCCGCGCGGACCAGCGTTCACACGCTTTTTCGTACGACTGCCGTGCCTACTACTGGCGGGGTCAGGCTGCCCTGCGTACGACCAGCTCACGGCGCGGATACTGGTGGTATGGAGCAGCAACCCGAAGGAACCGCCGGCCGGCCGCTGACCCGGCGGGACGAGCTGAGCGAGTTCCTGCGCACCCGGCGCGCCCGGCTGAAGCCGGAGGACGTCGGGCTGCCCGTCGCCGGACGGCACCGCAGGGTGCCCGGTCTGCGCCGCGAGGAGCTGGCCCAGCTCGCGGGGGTGTCGGTCGCGTACTACACACGCCTGGAGCAGGGCAACGGCCGCAACGTCTCCGCGGAGGTGCTGGGCGCCGTCGCCCGCGCGCTGCATCTGACGGACGCCGAGTACGCGCACCTGACGCATCTGGTGAAGCCGAAGCCGCACAAGAAGAAGCCGGTGGCGCGGCAGCCGCAGGCCCGGCCGGCGCTGTGGCAGCTGCTGGACTCGATGCAGGGCGTCCCGGCGTACATCGTGGGACGGCGCTCCGACATCCTGGCCTGGAACCGCGCGGCGGCCGCCCTCTTCGGCGACTGGTCGGAGCTGCCCCCCGCCGAGCGCAACTGGGCGCGGCTGGTGTTCCTGCGTCCCGAGTACCGCGACCTGTTCGTCGACTGGGAGCAGAAGGCGATCGACATCGTGTGCGCGCTGCGCATGGACGCCGGCCACTGCCCCGACGACGCGAAACTGTCCGCCCTGGTCGGTGAGCTCTCCGTCAGGAGCGAGGAGTTCCGCCGCCTGTGGGCGCTGTACAACGTCAAGGAGAAGAGCCACGGCGTCAAGCGCCTGCACCATCCGCTGGTCGGTGACCTCCAGCTGAATTTCGAGCAGTTCCGGCTCGCGGACGACGCGTACATGACCCTCGTGACGTTCCACGCCGAGCAGGGGTCGCCGGCCGCGGAGTCACTGCGCCTGCTGGCCAGTTGGGGCGCCGACGCCACGCGCCGGGTGCCCTCGGCGTGAGCCCGGGGCCCTCGGCCCGTCGGACCCGCGCCCCCGTACGGAGGGACTCCTTCCGGCCGTTTCCTTGACCTCGACGGCGGTCGAGGTTCTACGGTCCGTACATGAGCATGGAGACCACCGCCTGGATGCAGTTGCACAGCGTCATGAACGCCACGACGGACCGTCGCCCCCTAGCCCGCGACACACTGCGGCGCGTCGCGGCGTTCGCCCGGCCGCACCGCCGCCACATCGCGTGGTTCGTCCTGCTCAGCGTGGTCACCGCGCTGCTCGCGGTCGCGACGCCGATCCTGGCGGGACGCGTCGTGGACGCGATCGTCTCCGGCGACCGCTCCGGACGGGTCCCCACCCTGGCGGTGCTCATCGCCGTCATCGCGCTCGCCGAGGCCGGTCTCGGGCTGCTGAACCGCTGGCTGTCCGCGAACCTCGGCGAGAACCTGATCCTCGACCTGCGCACCGCCGTGTTCGACCACGTCCAGCGCATGCCCGTCGCCTTCTTCACCCGCACCCGCACCGGCGCGCTCGTCAGCCGGCTCAACAACGACGTGATCGGCGCCCAGCGGGCGTTCAGCAACACCCTGTCCGGGGTCGTCGGGAACCTGGTCACCCTGCTGCTCACGCTCGGCGTCATGCTCGCCCTGTCCTGGCAGGTCACCCTGCTCGCCCTGGTGCTCCTGCCGGTATTCGTCGTACCGGCACGGCGTACGGGCACCCGCATGGCCCGCCTCCAGCGGGAGGCCGCCGCGCACAACGCCGCGATGGGCACCCAGATGACCGAACGCTTCTCCGCCCCCGGCGCGACGCTCGTCAAGCTCTTCGGCCGGCCCGCCGACGAGTCCGCGCAGTTCGCCGAACGGGCGCGCCGCGTACGGGACATCGGGGTGCGCACCGCCATGGCGCAGTCGGCGTTCATCACGGCGCTCACCCTGGTCTCCGCCCTCGCGCTGGCGCTGGTCTACGGACTCGGCGGCCACTACGCGCTCACCGGCGCCCTCGAAGCCGGTTCCGTGGTCACGCTCGCCCTGCTCCTCACCCGCCTCTACGCCCCGCTGACGGCCCTGGCGGGCGCGCGGGTCGACACCATGAGCGCCCTGGTCAGCTTCGAGCGGGTCTTCGAGATCCTCGACCTGAAGCCGCTCATCGCCGACAAGCCGGACGCCCGCGAGGTGCCGGAGGGACCGCTCGCGGTCGAGTTCGAGAACGTGCGCTTCGGCTACCCGTCCGCCGACAAGGTCTCGCTCGCCTCCCTGGAGGAGGTCGCGAGCCTCGACACCCGCGCGGGCGGCGAGGTGCTGCGCGGCATCTCCTTCCGCGCCGAGGCGGGCCGCACGCTGGCGCTGGTCGGCTCGTCGGGCGCGGGGAAGTCGACCATCGCGCAGCTGCTGCCGCGGCTGTACGACGTGGACGAGGGCGCGGTGCGCGTCGGCGGTGTCGACGTGCGCGACCTGACCGCGGCCTCAATCCGCGCCACGGTCGGCATGGTCACCCAGGACGGCCACCTCTTCCACGACACGATCCGCGCGAACCTGCTGCTGGCCAGGCCGGAGGCCGGTGAGGACGAGCTGTGGGAGGTCCTGCGCCGGGCCCGGCTGGCGGACCTCGTGACCGAACTCCCCGACGGGCTGGACACGGTGGTGGGCGAGCGCGGGTACCGGCTCTCCGGCGGCGAGCGGCAGCGCGTGACCATCGCCCGGCTGCTCCTGGCGGGGCAGCGGGTCGTCATCCTCGACGAGGCCACGGCCCACCTCGACAACACCTCCGAGGCGGCGGTCCAGGAGGCCCTGAACGAGGCCCTGGAGGACCGCACCGCCGTCGTCATCGCCCACCGCCTGTCGACCGTGCGGGCCGCCGACCTGATCCTGGTGGTCGAGGACGGCCGCATCGTCGAACGCGGCACGCACACCGAACTGCTGGCGGCGGGGGGCCGCTACGCGGAACTCCACCGCACGCAGTTCAGCACGGACGACGACGCGGAGCCGGCCGGCATCGCCTGACCCCGGTTCGTTCGCCTCTCCCCTGCGGGGGCCCACCCGTGGCAGACCTCGGGCGCCCGCCCGGCCCGCGGGCGGCGCCCCACCCGGCGGGAAGCCACGTGCGCGGAGCTCCGCCGGGCCCCGGCCGGGCATCCCACTCCGCATGAAGCCTCCGCCCAGCAGCCGGAACCAGAGCGGCGCCGGGCGCCTCGCCACGGCAGGGCCCCAAAGCCCTCCCCGGACTGTCAGGGAACCCCGAAGCCCCCGCCCGGCACGGAGAACCCGGGCGGGGGCCGGCATCGACCCGCGGCAACAGCGCGGCACCCCACCCGACGGGCACCGCGCGTGCGCGGCACCACCTCAGCCGGAGGACCCCGGAAGGGGAGCCGTTATCCGCGGTAGGTCTCCAGGAGGCGGAGCCAGACCTCGCTGATGGTCGGGAACGGGGGGACGGCGTGCCAGAGCCGGTCCACCGGCACCTCGCCGGTCACCACGACGGTGGCCGAGTGCAGCAGTTCGCCGACGCCGGGGCCGACGAAGGTGACCCCGGCCACGGTGCCGCGCTCGGTGTCGACCAGCATGCGCGCCTTGCCGCGGTATCCCTCTGCGTACTGGTGCGCACCGGCGACCGCCGAGAAGTCGTGGTCCACGACG
This sequence comes from Streptomyces sp. NPDC088733, assembly GCF_044751185.1. Lineage (NCBI taxonomy): Bacteria > Bacillati > Actinomycetota > Actinomycetes > Kitasatosporales > Streptomycetaceae > Streptomyces > Streptomyces sp. NPDC088733. The sequence continues at coordinate 203,056 of NZ_JBIVLH010000006.1, read as the reverse complement.
GTCACCCGGCGTCCGGTGCGCCGGGCCTCCTGCGTGGTCAGGCCGACCGCCGCGACCTCCGGGTCGGTGAAGACCACCTGCGGCACGGCCACGGTGTCGGCGGTCGCGGTGTGCGGGCCCCAGGGGCGGGCGTCCACCGGTTCGCCCTTTGCCCGCGCCGCGATCACGGCGCCGGCGATCCGGGCCTGGTACTTGCCCTGGTGGGTCAGCAGGGCGCGGTGGTTGACGTCGCCGACGGCGTAGAGCCATCCGCCGGTGACGGCGGTGACCTGGAAGGTGTCGTCGACGGTCAGCCAGTCCCCGGGGGTGAGGCCGACGGTCTCCAGCCCGATCGCCTCGGTGCGCGGGGCCCGGCCCGTCGCGAACAGGATCTCGTCGGCGGCCAGCGTGCCGCCGTCGGCGAGGCTGACGCCCACCTCCCCGCCGGCGCCCTCCTCCCGTGCCACGGAGGTGACCGAGGCCCCGAGGCGTACGTCGACGCCCGCCTCCCGGAGGGCGTCGGCGACCATCTCGCCCGCGAACGGCTCCATGCGCGGGAGCAGCCCCTCGTTCCCCCGGACCAGCAGGGTGACCTGCGAGCCGAGGCCCTGCCAGGCGGTCGCCATCTCGACGGCGACCACCCCGCCGCCGACGACGGCGAGCCGGCCGGGCACCTGGGCTGCGCTGGTCGCCTCCCGGCTGGTCCACGGCCGGGCCTGGTCCAGGTGCGGGAGGTCCGGCAGCGCGGGGCCGGTGCCGGTGCACACCGCTACCGCGTGGCGGGCGTGCAACCGCACGGTCCCGCCGTCGGGGGTGCGCACCACGACCTGCCGGGGGCCGTCGATCCGGCCGTGGCCGCGGACCAGGTCGACGGAGACGGAGGCCAGCCAGTCGGCCTGGTCGTCGTCGTGCCAGTGGTTGGCCATGGCGTCGCGGTGCGCGAGGACGGCGGCCACGTCGAGCGGGCCTTCGACCGCCTGCCGCAGGCCCGGTATCCGTCGGGCATCGGCGCGCGCCAGCACGGGCCGCAGGAGCGCCTTGCTGGGTTCGCACGCCCAGAACGAGCATTCGCCGCCGAGGAGTTCGCTCTCCACGATCACGGTGCTCAGGCCCGCGGCGCGGGTCCGGTCGGCGACGTTCTCGCCGACCGGGCCGGCGCCGATGACGACGACGTCGTAAGTGCGGGACGTCCCGGTCGCGGTCTCGGTCTCGGTCATCGGGTCTCCTGTTGTCTTTCCGGTGTCGCGACGGTCCGCTCAGCGGCCGGGGAGGCGGGTGGTCACTTCCTGCAGCACCCATGCGTTGCCGTCCGGGTCGCTGAACGCCGCGAACGAGCCGTAGCTCGCGCGCTCGGGGTGCGGTCCGGTGACGCGGTCCTTGTCGCCGGCGTGGTGGAAGACGCCGCCCGCGTCGTGGAAGACCTCGCTGACCTCGACCCCGCGCTCCACGAGCTCGGCCCGGGCCTGCTCGACGTCGGTGACGACGATGTGCAGGCCCTGGGCCGAGCCCGGGGCCGCGGTGGTCACGTCGTCGCCGAAGAGGATCGAGCACTGCGATCCGGGGGGCGTGAGGTGGACGACCCGGAAGCCCTTGTCGTCGGCGTAGTCGACGTCGAGCCGGAAGCCCATGGCCTCCTCGTAGAAGTGCTTGGCGCGGTCGACGTCGGCAACGGGCAGAACGAGCACTTCGAGCTTCAGGTCCATCGTCGTCATCCATCTTTCCGTGAGGAGGTGTGTCACCGGTCTGACTGGTGACGAGCATGGCCGACGCGAATGTCACCTGTCAAGGAGGTGACGCATGAAAGGGAAGGGGGTGCGGAGGACCGGTCCTACCGGGAGTCCGTGCGGGAGATCAGACGTTGCGCTCGGGGCCCTCGACGGCGACGTTCCGAAGCGCGGCCGTGAGGGGGGCCAGGTCATGGCCGTCGAAGTGGTCCACGAGGTGCTGCCGCACGGTCGACAGGAACGTCGGCCAGGCCTGCTCCAGCCGGGCGAGGCCGGTGTCGGTCAGCACGGCGTTCCAGCCGCGGCCGTCCTCGGCGCACTTGACCCGCTCCACCCAGCCCTGCTTCTCGAGCCGGATGACGACCCGCGTCACGCCGCTGAGGGAGAGGTTGCACGCGTCCGCGAGCTCGCTCATCCGCAACTGGCCGTCCGGGGCCTCGGACAGGTGCATCAACGACGTGTACTCGGAGAGCGGCAGCCCCGCCTCGCGCACCAGGTCGTTGTCGACCACGCGGGGCAGCACGAGCATCACCCTGCTCAGCTCGCGCACGAAGGCTTCCTCGCTCGCGCTGAGGGGGCGAAGTGGCTGCGGCGGCGGTGACTGCTCTGCGGGGGACACTCCTTTACCCTAACTTCTTGACGGCGCAAGAGGACAACCCGGCGACGGACGCCACCCCCTCCCGCGCGCCCCGGTGACACGACCCAAAAGCGCGCTTACGGGCCGGTGACGTCACGTCAGGGGCTCTGTAGCGTGGCCGGAATGCGGATCCTTCACCTGTCCGACATCCACATCGGCCCCGACGACGCGCCGAACGCCCGCGGCATCAACGCCCGGGAGTCGCTGCGCAGGATGCTCACCGACCTGGAAGCGGTGCCCGGCGTCGGAGCCGTCGTCGTCAGCGGGGACATCGCCGACGACGGCTCACCGGAGGCGTACACCGTGGCGCGCGAGATGGTGTGCGCGTTCGCCTCCCGCAAGCGGGCCCCGGTGGTCTTCTGCACCGGCAACCACGACGAGCGCGGCGCCTTCGCCAAGATCCTGGGGAGCGGCCACATCGGCGCCGACGGGGACGACTGCGCCTCGGCCGTCGTGGATTCCCCGGAGGGCGAGCGGGCGGCCGTGAGCACGATCGACGGCCACCGCTTCATCACCCTCGACTCACTCGTCCCCGGCAAGGCCCCCGGACGGGTCGGCGCCCGCCAGCTGGACTGGCTCCGCGAGGTGCTGGCCACGCCCGCGCCCCACGGGTCCGTGGTGGTCCTCCACCACCCGCCGGTCACCCTCGACGTCGAGGTGCAGCAGGCCGTGGGCCTGCAGAACGCGGAAGAGCTGGCGGACGCCGTGCGCGGCACGGACGTGCAACTCGTCCTGTGCGGCCACTTCCACCTCCAGCTCTTCGGCCACCTCGCGTCCGTCCCGGTCTGGGTGACCCCGGGGGTCCTCAGCCGCATCGACCTGACGGGCCCACCGGGAACCGAGCGGGCCGTTCGCGGGGCCTCGGCGACCCTGGTCGACCTCGGTGGTCCGTACGCCCCGCTGTTCCACGTGCTCCAGGCACGCGACCCGCGGGCGGGCGAGACGGTGTACGAGCTCGACCGCGACCAGCTCCGCTCGGTCCTCGACCGGCTGCGGCCCGGCGCCTGACGCCCCTGGGGGCGGGGTCGGGAACGGCCACGATCTTCGTGGGGCCCCCTGGCGGAGCTGTGACCGCGAGGTGAACGGCCCTCCGACTCCCTGTGGAGGACCTGCCGTTCACTTCCCCGGCCCCTTGTCAGACGGTGCCGCTCTCCCACCACCACGAGCCGGAGCCGTAGGAGGGGTACTGGACGCGGCTGTCGACGTGCTGCCAGGAGTGCGTGTAGGCCTCCAGGCCGGAGAAGCCGCAGGTCTCGGCGATCCGGTAGACCTGGAGGGTGGAGTGGCCGGCGACCACGATGTCCGCGGCGACGCCGTAGACGTGCATGCTGTTCGAGGCGCCGCCGACGGAGGCGTTGTGGGCGACGCTGCGGAAGCCGGAGTTGACGGTGATCGCGCTGTTGCCGGCCTTCTTGCGGAGCGCCTCCAGCTTGTACATGAGCCGGCGCACGTTCTCCTTCACCTGCGTGGCGCCGATCTTGCCGCTGCCGAAGCCCGTGCCGTCGTTGGACTGGAACTCGCTCCATTCGAAGTGCGCGGTCGAACCGTCGCCGCTCTCCAGGCTGTTGAGCACGCTCTGGGTCTGCGGGCCGGCGATGCCGTCCGCCGAGAGGCCGTAGGCGGACTGGAAACGCCTGACCGCGGCCGCCGTGGCGGGGCCGAAGTCGCCGTCCCACGCCACGAAGGTCTGGCTGGCGCCGGCGGCGGCCCAGCCGCCGACGCGGATCTGGAGCTCGGTGACGTCGGCGCCGGCCGCGCCCTGCTGGAGGGTGCGCGTCCACCCGTACGCGGAGGCGCGGGTCGCCGATGCCAGGTTGACGGCCGCCGCCATGCCGGCCGCGGCCGTCAGGCCCGCCGCGCCGCGGAGCAGGGCGCGCCGGTCCAGGCCGCGGGGTGCGTGTTCTCCGGTGTTCATGAGCCTTCTCTCCTCGATCGGGGGAGCATGGGGACGTCGGGCGGCCGGCGCCTGCGAGGTGCCGGGGCCGGCGGGCGCGTCGGCGTCATGGGACGACCGAAACACTCGGACTAGATCGCGTTCATGACAACACACTCACCACTACGCGGGTAGACTCACCCGGTGAATTCGCCGTGAATGGGCGCCCCGGACGGTGCGGACCGTCCCCGTTCGGTCCCGGAGGGGCGGCGCTTGACCCTCGACTTGGTGAAGGGCCCAGGGTTCCGGGTGTGGAGAGCGAGATGCGCAGTATCGGTGAGCTGGCCCGGGACAGCGGACTGGGCGTGAGCGCCCTGCGGTTCTACGACCGCGCCGGCGTGCTGGTCCCGGCCTGGGTGGATCCCGTGAGCGGCTACCGCTGGTACGACGCGGAACAGCTGGACGAGGCCCGGCTGCTGGCGCGGCTGCGCGGGGCAGGGATGCCACTCGCGGACATCCGGCTGGTGCTGGCCGGCTGGTCGGGCCAGGACACCGACCTGGTGCGGCAGTTGCTCGCGGCGCATCTGCGCCGTCTCGAACGGACGCTGTCCGACGCGCGTGTCGAGTTCTCCGCGGTCCGAGCCCTTCTCGAACGCAGGGAGAACCCCATGACCTCGTCCAGTGCCCCCGCCGCCGCCCGGCTGGCCGTACCCGCGCCCGAACTGGCCGCCGCGTTGGACGCGGTCCGCTTCGCCGTCAGTACCGACCCCGAGTTGCCGATGCTCGGCGGAGTCCTCTTCGACATCGAGGACGGAACGCTCCGCGTCGTGGCCACGGACCGGTACCGGATGGCGGTCGCGCAGACCGGCGCCACCGGGCACGACGGACCGCGCACGCAGGTGGTCGTGCCGTCCCCGCTCGCCGACGCGATGCGGGCGCTGCTGAACGACGGCGGGTCCGTGGGACTCACCGTGGACGGCGACCGCGTGGCCCTGGAGGCCGGGGACCGCCAGGCGGCAGGCCGGCGCCTCGACCACGACTTCCCCGACTACCGCCGACTCGTCCGCGTCCCGGCGGGGCGGCGCGCCCTCGTCGACGTCGCGGCCTTCCGGGCGGCGGTGGAGGCCGGGCCCGTCCGCGCGAGCGAGGTGCGCGACCAGGACGGCGTGTCCTTCGACATCGTCGTGCTCTCGCTGACGGACGACGGCACGGTGCGGGTCGTAGAGGACGGCGAGGACCGTACGGACACGGGCGACGTCGCCGTCAACCGGGACTTCCTGCTGCACGCGCTGGCCGCGGGAGCCCGGGACCGGCTGATCCTGGAGTTCGGCGCCCCGACCGCTCCGGTGGCGATCCGCAGGCCCGACGCGGAGGACACCCTCTCGCTCCTGATGCCGGTCCGGCTGGAGGACTGACGGGCCCGGCCCGGGCGGCGTCGGCGACGCCGCCCGGGCCGCCACGTCAGGCGCGGGAGAAGAGCCCGATGCCCTCCGGGACCGGGCGCTCGGCGCCGCCCGTCGGGTGGTTGCGGACGACCGGCTTGCCGGTCACCTCGTCACGGGTCACGAGGGTGGAGGAACCGCCGCCGTCCAGGTTGACACCGTTGTCGGCGCCCACGCTCTGGAAAACGCCCGCGAGTTCGGCGATGGTCAGACCGGCGCCGCTCTCCGCGGTGCCGTCCAGCACCAGCAGGTACAGCGTCCGGCCGTCGTCGCCGAAGGCCGCACCGGTCCGGGTCGCCACGGCCTTGTTGTCCAGGCCCGCGAGCGGCTTGCCGTCGCGCAGCACCGGGGCGCCGCCGACCGCGAACTTCAGGCGGTTGCCGCCGGCGGACTCCAGGTCCTCGTCGACCCGGATGTGCTCACCGATCTCGAGCGAGCGCAGCTCCGCCGCGCCGGCCTCGCGGCCGACCAGGACCACCGAGTCGGCGTCGACGGCGCCTGCCCCGATGGTGTCCGAGCCGGACACCACACGGTTGTTGCGCACGGTCACCTCGTAGACGTCCGTGCTGCACGCGCCGGCCCGCAGGGTGTCGGTGCCGCACGTGGCCCGCTTGCGCGAGACGTCGCCCCACTGGGAGGTGAAGGCGCCGATGCCGCCGACCGGGATCGCGTACTGGTTGAACCCGTCGAGGCCGAGCTCCTTGTCCCGGTGCCCCTTGATGGAGCCGTCGACGGTCAGCGAGTCGATGTGGGCGCGGTTCTTGTAGTCGACGCCGATGACATCACGGGTGGACGTGCCGGGCGCCAGGCCCGGTCCGAAGCGCTGGCCGTTCGGCACGGCGGACTTGAGCGCCACACCGTTGTCGATGGCCGGGCCGACCGCGGAACCGGTCGCCTCGACGCCGGGGTGCTGCGTCTCGTCGATGTTGAAGAAATCGGCGTTGACGCCGGCCACCGCGCCCTGCGCCGAGACCAGTTGGGAGAGCTTCGCGCGCGCCGCGACCTTGCCGGGGGTCAGCATCCCGACCGAGACCCGGCTGTCGCTCAGGTCGGCGGTGATCACGTGACCGGTGACCTTGCCGTGCGAGGCGGCCACCGAGAAGGCCTGGTACGTGATGCCCGGGGCGACGGTCACGTCCTCCGCCAGCCGCACCCGCTCGACCGCGTCCGCCTGGGTGACCCCGGCGCCCAGGACCATGACGCTCATCGTGATCGTCGCCGCGAGGGACGCGGCCGCCGTACGGGCCCGCCCTGTCATTCTGGTCATGTATGTCCCGTCATATCTGCACGCATGGCGCATGAATGTCCGTCCGGGCCATGAGAAGGGGCCCGGAGGAATGGCCGGTGGCAGTTCGCTGACGGCGCGGCGAATCTTGGCGGACCGGGCCCGGGACCAGTGGTTCAGACCGGTCACCGTCCACGGGCCTCCGGCAGGGCGACGGTCCGTGCCCTTCCCGGCCCTCCGTGCGCTCAGCCCGCGGCCGCGCCGAACCAGCGGGGCAGTACGCGGAGCAGTTCCTCCTGGTCCTCGCCCACCCACGCCACATGACCGTCCGGCCGCAGGAGCACCGCGGGCACGTCGAGTTCCGCACTGGCGCCCGCGACATGGTCGACGCGATCGGCCCAGCCGTCGACCGAGAGCCGGCCGGTGCCGTCGAGCAGCAGTCCGCGGCCGCTGTGCGTCAGTGCGTAGAGGCGACCCTGCCCCAACGGGACGTCGCGCAGCCTGCGGCCGAGCAGTTCATGGCCCTCGCCGAAGTCGTAGCGGACGGAGATGGCGGTGATCTTCTCGATCAGATAGCGGTTCACCTCGTCGAAGTCCATCAGTTCCGACAGCAGCCGGCGGACCGCGCGCGGGCCCGGTTCGGGGGACAGCAACTCCATCTGCGCGCGGGTGTTCTCCAGCACCGCGGCGGCCACCGGGTGCCGTTCGGTGTGGTAGCTGTCGAGCAGCCCCGGCGGTGCCCAGCCGTTGACTTCCGCGGCCAGTTTCCAGCCGAGGTTGAACGCGTCCTGGAGGCCGAGGTTGAGGCCCTGCCCGCCGGTCGGCGGATGGATGTGGGCCGCGTCGCCGGCGAGCAGCACCCGGCCGGTCCGGTAGCGCTCGGCGAGCCGGGTGGCGTCGCCGAACCGGGAGAGCCGGCGCGGCGCGTGCACGCCGAAGTCGGTGCCGGCGACCGCCCGCAGCTGCCGCCTGACCTCGTCGAGGGTCGGCGGGACCGAGCGGTCGGCGGCGAGTCCGTCGGCGGGCACCACGACGCGGTACAGCCCGTCCCCGATCGGCCCGACGCCGCACCGCAGCTGCTGCGTGCGGACTTCGGCCACCACGGCGGCCACCTCGTCCGGCGTCGCGGTCACCTCCATCTCGCCCAGCAGCGTCTCGACCCTGGTGGGCTCCCCGGGGAAGCCGACGCCGAGCAGCCCGCGCACCGTGCTGCGGCCGCCGTCGCAGCCGACGAGCCAGCGCGAGCGCAGCCGGGTGCCGTCGGCCAGTTCCACGGTCACCCCGTGATCGTCCTGGCTCAGGCCGGTCAGTTCGCGGCCGCGGCGGATGTCGGCGCCGAGTTCCGCGGCACGCTCCGCCAGCAGGCGGTCGGTGACGGGCTGCGGGATGCCGAGGACGTACGGGTGGGCGGTGTCCAGCCCCTCGGGCGAGGGTTTGGTGACGGCGGCGAAGAAGCCGCCGACGGCGTGCCGCTTGCCCAGCGGGAGGAAGCGGTCCAGCAGACCGCGCTGGTCGAGCACTTCGATGCTGCGCACGTGCAGGCCGAGCGCGCGGACGAACGCGGGCGGCTCCGCGTCCTTCTCCAGCACGAGCACGCGCACCCCGTGCAGGCGCAGTTCCGCGGCCAGCATCAGGCCGGTCGGGCCGCCGCCGGCGACGATCACGTCGATCACGAAATCCCCCAGATGAGGCAGGTCCTGGCCTCGGCCGGGGATTCTGCGGCACCACCCGGGCCTTGCCGCAAGGCCCCCGCTGCGCTATAAGGTGAAAGTGGCAAGGAGCGGGTGATCTCCTTGCCTTTGCCTTTGCCCTGTGTGCGCTGCCGCGCGCTTGATCGGCCGCCTCCCCTCGGATAGCAATACGTAAGTGATCCATGGTGAGAAGACCGGGCTGCGCGCCCGGCAGGAAAGCGACGTAGCGGTTCTCCATTCCGAGTTGTACAACGACGTGGCCACCCACGCGCGCACCGTCTCCCGCCCCTGGCAGCCGGTCCCGCCCGGCTCGGGGCAGTCGCCCTTCGCGGTGGCGGAACCGTCGGACAGCGTGGCCCTGTTCTCCGTGGTGGAGTTGGAGTCAGGGGAACTGGCGGGCGCCGCCCTGGTCTGGGGAATCGATCTGCACAACAGGTCGGCCCACCTCGGCATCTCGTTGCGCCCCGCGTTCCGCGGCCGCGGGTTCAGCACCGATGTGCTGCACACGCTGTGCGGGTACGGATTCACCGTCCGCGGCCTGCAGCGCCTCCAGGTCGAGACCCTCGCGGACAACGCCCCGATGATCGCGGCCGCGACGCGCGCGGGCTTCGTGCGCGAGGGGACACTGCGGCGCGCCGCCTGGGTGTACGGCGGGTACGCGGACGAGGCCGTCCTCGGCCTGCTCGCGAGCGAGTGGACGCCCCGGGCGTGAACACCCCGGGAGCCGGAGGGCTGTTGGAGGCCCGGCCGCCAAGGACACGCGCCCGCTCGACCCGTCCGGGGGCGGCCGCCGCCGCGGTGGCGACCGTCGGCGCGGGCCTGGGCCTGCGGGCCGTGGCGGCGGGGGACGTGGCCAAGTACGGCGGGGACGCGCTGTACACCTTGCTGCTGGTCGCGCTCGTCGTCCTGGTGGCGCCGCGGGTCTCCGCGCGCATGGCCGCCGGCAGCGCGCTGGCCCTCAGCTGGGCGGTTGAGTTCCTCCAGCTCAGCGACGTGCCGGCGGAGCTCTCCGCGCGGAGCACCGTGGCCCGCCTGGTGCTCGGCACCACCTTCAACGCGCCCGATCTGCACTGGTACGCGATCGGCGCCGCCGGGGGCTGGCTCGTCCTCACGGCGGTCGACGGCGGTCGCCGCACCGAGGGCCGAAAGTAGTCCATACGGGAAAAATCCTTGGACGCCGGGGATTCCGGCGCGGGAGACTCCCCTCCCCCGCACCTCCTCCGTCGGGGCGATCGCTCGAACCGGAACCAGGCTCGGCACGGCCCGTGGAACGGCATGCCGTGAGCCGCCGTACGACACCAGGGACACGGGGTTGTGATGGGACTGTCTGAAGCACACGCGAGTGCACCGGGCCGGGGCTCGGTCATGCTCGCGCTCCGCTATTACGGAAGGGAACTGTCCCGGCTCCGGCTCCTGACGGTGCCCGCGATGCTCCTGCCGGCGCTCGGCAACGTCGGCATCAACTACCTGGCGCCGCTGGTCGTCGCCAAGCTCGTCGGCCGGGTCGCCGACGGGACCGCCATCGGCTTCGCGACGGCCCTGCCGTACGTCCTCGCCTTCGCCGGCGCGCTGCTGCTGGCGGAGACCCTGTGGCGGATCGGCCTGCACTGCCTGAACCGCCTGGACGCCCTCGGCATCGAGCATCTGTACGTGGTCGGCATGGACGAGTTGTTCGCCAAGGACGCGGCGTTCTTCCACGACAACTTCGCCGGATCGCTGACCAAGCGGGTCCTGAGTTTCGCCTCCCGGTTCGAGGAGGTCGTCGACACGGTCACCTTCCAGATCGTCGGCACCCTCGTGCCGCTGCTGTTCGGCTCGGTGGTGCTGTGGCGCTACGAACCGCTGCTCGTGGTCGGCCTCGTGACGATGATCGCGCTGACGGCGCTGTGCGTGACCCCGCTGATCCGGCGCCGCCAGGCGCTCGTCAACCAGCGCGAGGCGGCGGTGGCCCGGGTCTCGGGCCACGTCGCGGACAGTCTGACGAACATGGACACGGTCCGGGCGTTCGCCGCCGAGGAGCGCGAGGCGGCGGAGCACCGGTCGCGTGTGGCGGAGTCGCGGCGGCTGACCCTGCGGTCGTGGGACTACGGCAACCTGCGCATCGACACGCTTGTCGCGCCGCTGTCCGTGCTGACCAACGGCCTGGGCCTGCTGCTCGCGATCACGCTCGGCAGCAGCGGGCACAGCGGCGCGCACAATGTGGAGGCGATCGTGGTGGCCTTCACGTACTACAGCAACGCCACCCGCATGATGTTCGAGTTCAACCAGATCTACCGCCGCCTGGAGAGCTCGATGACGGAGGCGGCGCAGTTCACCGAACTGCTCATGACCCCGGCGACGGTGCTCGACCCGGCGTCGCCGGAACCGCTGCGGCACCCCTCGCACCGGTCCGCCGAGGTCCGCTTCGAGGAGGTGACCTTCGCCCACGCGGGCGCGGAGCCGCTCTTCCAGGGCATGGACCTGGCGGTGTCCAGCGGGGAGAAGATCGGCCTCGTCGGCCGGTCCGGCGGCGGCAAGAGCACGCTGACGCGGCTGCTGCTGCGGATGAAGGACATCGAGTCCGGCCGCATCCTCGTCGGGGGCCAGGACATCAGCAGCCTGCGCCAGGCCGACCTGCGGAGCCTGATCGCCTATGTGCCGCAGGACCCGGCGATGTTCCACCGCACGCTGCGGGAGAACATCGCGTTCGCGCGGCCGGAGGCCACGGAGGCGGAGATCCGGCGGGCGGCCGAGGCGGCGCACGTCACGGAGTTCGCCGACGCGCTGCCGGAGGGCTTCGACACCATGGTGGGCGAGCGCGGGGTCAAGCTCTCCGGCGGGCAGCGCCAGCGGGTCGCCCTCGCCCGGGCGATCCTGCGCGACGCGCCGATCCTGCTGCTCGACGAGGCGACCAGTGCCCTGGACTCCGAGAGCGAGGTCCTGGTCCAGGAGGCGCTGTGGCGGCTCATGGAGGGGCGCACCGCACTCGTGGTGGCGCACCGCCTGAGCACGGTCGCCGGCATGGACCGGCTCGTCGTCCTGGACCGCGGGCGCATCGTCGAGCAGGGCACCCACCTGGACCTGCTCGCCTCGGAGGGCGCCTACGCGAAGCTGTGGCAGCACCAGTCGGGCGGCTTCCTCGACGACGCCCCGCGGGAGCGCGTCGGGACCGACATCAACCTGGTGTGAGGCCCAGGGGCTCCTGGACGGATTCGGTGTCCCCACCGAATCCGTCCGCTCAGGAGAGTCCGACGACGAGCAGGACGATCAGGAGCACGACGACCACGACGGCCAGGCCGGTGATCAGCGCGGAGGGTCCGCCACGACGTCGGCCGCCGCTGTGGTCCGTGACGGGTTCCGCGTCGATTCGCCGGCCTTGGCCAGCGCCTTGACCACCATGACCAGCGTCCGCCCCGTGACGTACAGGGCCAGCCCCACCGCCAGCCGCGCCGCCAGGACGGGCCAGTCCGGTGGCGTCGCCGGCTCCTTCGTACGCCTCACCGGTGGGAAGGGGACGTGGCTGTGGGTGGCGGCCCCGGAGGGCCGCTTCAAGATTCCTTTCCGACTCGTACGGGTTCTGCTCCTCCACCTGCAGGGTGCGCCCCGCCTCCGGCAGGTCGATCGGTCCGCGCCCGTGCACCGGAAAGATCTCGGAATCCTCCAGGTAGAACCGGCGAAGGGTCGCTGTGCACAACTCGTGCAGTGAAGCGAAGAGTTCGTCGGTGGGTGCGACCCCGGGCCGGGCCCGGCAGACCACCCCCTCGATCAGGGGGGTCCGCCGGTCGTGACGGTCGAAGTCGTCGCCCTGGCCGACGTCGCCGCCCTTCAGGTAGACGACCCGGTACAGCAGCCACAGCCGGTCGCTGCCCCGATCGCGGTACTCGCGCCGGTAGACGGCATCGTCCGACACCTCGCCGCCCGCCGCGTCGGCCAGCAGGTCGTGCTGCCCGGAGTCGACGAGGAAGTCCGGGGCCACCACGATCTGGAAGCCCGTCCTGACCGAGCGGGTGATCGCGAAGGGCCAGCCCTGCTCCGGTTCGTGACGGTCGGTGGCCATCACGCCGCCTCCTTGCGCAGGCGTGAACCCGGGTGGCCGATCTCGAACTCCGCCAGAGCCGCCTCGAACAGGTGGATCAGACGGGACAGGGCCTCCTGCTCGGAACGGGCCTGGAGCGCTTCCGCGCGCAGCGCCGCGACATCGTGCTCGACGCGCTGACCGTACTCGTCCACCTGCCGGCCGACGAAGTCCATGAACGGGCCGAGCATGGTCTCCTGGAGCACCTTCAGCGCGGGCGTCTTCACGGCCCTGGCGCCCAGCAGGGCCTTCACCACCGGAAGTTGCCCCTGGATCGTCCTGATCCACTTCAGTTTCTGGGCCTGTCGCTGCTCCTGGGCGGCCCCCTCGGCGACCGAGCCCTCGGCGGCCATCTCGTTCAGGTGGCGGTCGAACAGGTCGACCAGGACCGCCATCAGCGGCACCTCGACATTCAGGGGCCGGGGGAACCCGCCCTGCTTCACCATGGCCTCACCGTCCGGCACCGCGAAGCCTGCCCCCACCGAACTGACCGGGATGACGCGCAGCCGGCCGCTGGTGTCGCTCTGCCTGAGCCGGGTTTCGACGCAGTCGTGGAAGTCCGGGTGCTTCATGAGCTGGTCCATCACTGAGCGGACGGTGTGCCCTGCCGTCTGCAGCAGGTCCCACTTGGTGACGACGAAGTGCACCACGGCCTTGCTGCCCGCCACCACGTTGAAGACCTGGACGAGTTCGTCGACCACGCGATAGTCGCCCTCGAAGCAGCGCAGCACCTTGGCCCCGTCCAGCAGGACGAGCAGGAACTCCGACTCCTCGACCCGCTTCCAGACACGCGCGTGGGCCTCGGTCCTCTTGCCGCTGGTCAGGTGCTCGCCGGCGAAGTCCATGTAGGTGATGGCGAAGGGCCGGAAGACCTTGTCGGCGTGGGTGCGGATCGCGCAGGTGAACTCCCACTCCGACACGTCGGACAGCAGGGTGGGGTCGGGCCAGGCGCCGGGACTGACGATCTCGTTGTACACGTTGTTGAGTCTCTGGCCCTGGTCGGAGGGCAGTTGAACGAAGAATCCGATGTCGTCCCGCTGCAGGGCGAGGCGACGGAACAGGCTGGCGAGGTAGACGGTCTTGCCCGACTTGTGCGGGCCGAGCACGGTGACGGGAATGGCGCGCATGTGTTGCCTCACGAGAGGAGTGGCCGTTGCGTCGTGACGGACGGCCGGGGAGCCGGCAACGGCCGCACCGGCCGTCCGTCGTTGGCCAGTACAGCGCGACAGCGCGTCCCGTAACCGGTCTCAGTGCGGGTTCGCGACAACTCGCTTTGCCGCGCCCGATGATGCGAGGGCGAACCGGAGCACGCGGAGCGCGCTCACCACTCCTCCGCGGCCAGCGCGGCGAAGCGGCGGAGGGCCGGAACCGAGCGCACGACGATCCTGCACCGCCCGAAGGCAAGGGCTTCCGCCCGCGCCAACTCGTGCAGGGCCTGGTGGACCCGCCGCTCCCTGGCACCGATGAGCCCGCCCCACTCCGCCTGGGTGAGTCCCGGTCTGACCAGGAGCCCCTCGGGCAGCGGAAGCCCGTACTGCTCGGTGAGGTCCAGGACCGCGCGGGCCAGGCGCGCAATGACCGGACCCCGGACGAACTCGGTGCGGCGTCTGACCGCGACGCGGCTGCGGTGTGCCAGGCTCCGGCTGACGGCCAGTTCGGCGACCCTGCTCCCGGTCACCCACCGCAGCCACTGATCCTGCGAGATCCGCCGCGCGTACATCTGCTGGGCAGCGACGACGGTGGCGGAACGGGGCCGGTCGTCGAAAGCCGCGATCTCCCCGACCACGTCCCCCGCCGCCCGGATGTCCACCAGGACGTCCGTACCCGAGCCGTCCACGGTGGTGACTTTCGCGTGACCGTCGAGCAGCAGCAGGACGAAGGTGTCCCGGGCGCCGGCCATGAGCATGGTCTCACCGCGCGCGTAGACGCGCGGCGTCCCGATCCGCTCCAGGGAAGAGCGGGCCGCCCCCGGGGCGTTCGGTTCCAGCAGGTCCAGTTCAGCCAGCAGGGTCCCTGCCGCCCACGACTCGGCGGGCACCATTGGTGAGCCCCTCCGCCGGGCGGAAACGTGCCCAGGACTCACCTTGATCCTCCCCCCAGAGGCACCTCTTGGTACACATTGAGCCAGATACGGAACACACGGCACAAGCGGCGGCGCAGCCCCCGCGCAAGGCCGTCGGTGCCCCGCCGCCGGATCCGGGCGGTTCGCATTTCGGGACCAGTACCCTCGTTCCGCAGGGCACAGCGGTCCTATGATCTCGGCCTGAACGCCGTGGGCGGGAACGAGCCCGGGCGAACGACTGCCGGCGGAGGGACGTGCCGAGAATGACTGCGCACGCGGGGGACTGGTCACTGGCGATCGACGTGGGCACGCACCGCATCGCGGCGGCCTCGGCGGGGACGGCGGACGACGGCGCGCGCCCGACACCCGCGGTCGTCCCACTCGGAACAGGGGGCGGCACCTTCCTGCCCTCGCTCGTCTGCCTGGACGACAACGGCCGGATGCTGCTCGGTGAGGCCGCGACCGAGGCCGCCGCACGCCGGCCGGAGCGCGCCGAACGGGCCGCGAAACGAGCCCTGGTGGAGCAGGAGCGGGTGCTGCTCGGCAGCACCGCGGTCGTCACGGCCGACCTGGTGACCGCACTGCTGTCCCAGGTGCTGGAGCAGGCGCGGGTCCGGCACGGCGGCACCGCGCCGGGCCGGACGGTGCTCACCCATCCCGCCCACTGGACGCCGACGCAACTGGCGCGGCTCGGCGCCGCCGCGGGCGCGGCCGGGATCACCAAGCCCGAGTTCCTGCCGGAGCCCGTCGCCGCCGCCCACCACCATGCGGCCGGCCCAGGGCTCCCGGACTCCGCACGTCCGGGGGACCTGCGCGTGGGCGCCCATCTGGCGGTGTACGACCTCGGCAGCACTCTCAAGACCGCCGTCCTGGCCTGGGACGGCGCCAGGTTCACCGTCGTGCGCACCGGCGGCGATCCCCATCTCGGCGGCGACGACCTCGACGACTGTCTGCGCGAACTGCTGGCCGAACGTGTGCTGGACCGGGACCCGGGTCTGTGGCAGGACCTGTGGGAAGCCGTCTCCCCCGAAGCGGCCCAGCAGCGGGCAGAGTTGCACCGCAGTCTGGTCGCGGCGCGGGAGGCGCTGTCCAGCAGCGCCGGCGTCGACGTGCCCGTACCGGGCTACCCGGAACCGTTCCTGGTTCGCGGCCACGAGTTCCGGGCCGCCGCGGAACCGGTTCTGGAGCGCAGTTTCGATGTGCTCGCCGAGACCCTGCAGAAGTCGGGGCACACGCCCGGGGACCTGCACGCGGTGATCGTCGCGGGTGGGGCGGGCCGCACGCCCCGGGTGTCCGAGCTGATCGCGGAGCGCACCGGTCTGCTGCCGCTGCTGGCCCCCGACCCCTCGGCCACCGTGGTGCTCGGCGCACTGGCGCGGCCGCCGGCCGTCGCGGCGGGGCCGGGAGCGACCAGGACGCCTGCCGGCCCGGTCCCCGGGGCCGCTGCCCGCTCGAAGAGCCCGTCCACCTTCAACCCTGACGACCCGTTCTTCGAGCTCTGAGGGACCCGCGGGCCCCCGTCGGCCGTCGATCGGCCCCGCCCGCGAACAATTTCGGCCCGTAGGGCACAATCCGGCCTTCACCGCCGTCCAACGAGGGTGCCGCTGTCTTCGGCACGCGGCTTCCGTACCTCACGGGGGACTCGTATGGACATTGTGATGCTCGGCCACAGCGCAGCGGGCAAGACCACATACGTCTCGCTGATGTACGCCGTCATGCGCGAGGGCGTCGAGGGACTGAGCCTGCGCGCGGAGGACCCCTACGCCCATCGCGTCCTCATGCGCGCGGCGGAGGCGGTGCTCGAGGGCCGCTACCCACCGGCCAGCGACCAGCGGGCCGTGTTCGACCTTGTGCTGCAGCACGACGGGCGTGACATCTTCCCCTTCCGCTGGCGCGACTACCGCGGAGGGGCGCTGAAGGAGCGGGCCGGCAGCAGCACCCAGGCGGGGCAGTTGCACGAGGATCTGAAGCAGTCGCAGGGCATCATCCTCTTCGTCGACGCACAGCGGTTGATAACCCACTCGGCGGCGGCCGGCGAAGTACGGCGGATGACGGTGCATGTCCAGCGGGCCCTCGAAGCCCGTGGAGAGGCCCTCACGCCCCTCGTACTCGCCCTCACCAAGTGCGATCTGGTCGACCTGGACGACCAGGGTGTGCTAGACCGGTTGATCGCCCCCTTTCAGCAGCTGATCGACGGGATTGCGGCAACTCAGCACATCCACGGCGCGGTTGTGCCGCTGTCCTGTGGGCCGGATCCGGTGAATGTCGCCGTGCCCGTGCTGTGGAGCCTGCACTTCGGCATCGTCGGCCGGGGGATCGAGCTCCAGGAGTCGGTCGACGGACGGCTCGCCGCGGCGCGGGACGCGGCGGCCCGGGACACCATCGGGGACCGCCTGAGCAGCTGGTGGAAGGGCGAACCGTCGTGGGCCTCGATCAGCGCCCGTCACCAGCTGGAGGCGCAGGCCGAGTTCGCGCGCCTGCAGCCGCTGGTGGCGCCTGCCGAACGCCTCGGGGGGCTCCTGGAGGACGTGGCCTGCTTCTGACCGCCCGCGCCGGCATCGGGCGGATCGTCACCGGTTCCGCCGACGGAGGAGAGGAACAACACCCATGCGTGTCCCCCGTATCACCCTGACCATGCTGGGAGCCACCGGCTCCGGCAAGACGACCTTTCTGCACGGCATGTACGCCACCTTGTCGTCGGGCATCAAGGGCTACTTCCTGTACGCCTCCGATCCCGATGTGGACCTCGACCTGGCAGAGGCATGGGAGGAGCTGTGCGAGGACGGCACGCTGCCCCAGCCCACGGCCGAGGTCCCCACCGGCTTCGACTTCCGCTTTCTGCACGGCGTGCTGCCGCTGCTGGAGATCGACTGCATGGATTTCCGGGGCGGCGCCGGAACGCAGCGCGGCAACCGTGAGGACTCGCCCGCGGATGTCGCGATGCTGCGGTCGCGCATCGCGGCATCGGACGCGGTCCTGCTCATCCTGGACGGGCAGCATGTCGCCCGGTGGATCGCCGACGGTGCCCAGCCCAACCTCAACCCGGCCGCCGACCCGATGAAGATCGCCCGCTTCTCCCGTGCCATCAACGGGGTCATCGGCGAGCGGCTGGAGGCCGGCGAGCCCGCTCCCTCGCTCGTGGTCGTCGTCACCAAGGCCGACCTGCTCAGCAAGGTCACCGGCATGTCGACCCGCGAAGCGCTGACCATCGCCGCGAAGAACCTCGGCAACCTCGTGCCCGTGGCGGTGTCCGAGGGGGTCTCGGCGATGCTCTGTCCGGTCCAGCTCGGAACCTTCAACGGCGCCAGGGAGACCACCGTCGACCCCGGGAGCATCAACCCCAAGAACCTGCACAACCCGGTCATCTTCGCGCTGCTGCACTACCTCACCGAGGGCATCACCCGCCACGAGCAGCAGATCCGGCAGATCAGCGGTCAGATCGACGATCAGAGCCGGGAACTGGCGGGACTGAGCTCCGGAGCATTCGGCGGGCTCTTCAAGCGGAGTCAGATCCAAGAGGGCAGCAACCGTTTGCGGGAATGGCAGGGGGAACTCGACAACATGCAGGAAGAAGTGCGGGAGGCCCGCAGGCGGGCGGAGTTGCTCGCGATGGAGCTACGCCACATGCCCATCTACCGCTCAGGGAAGCTGCAGGAGGGCTGACGGCATGGACGACAGCGAAGCGAAGCCGGGTGGCTGGTCCGCCGTCGTGTACGGACGCACCTACCATGTGGACCGCTGGTGGCGCGCCCATCCCGATGGCCTCGGCGAGAACAGCCCGGTGGGCCGGGCGGTGCGGGCCACGGTGGCCGGAGGCAAGCGGCTGGAGCCGGCACCCCGGTTCGTGCTGAGCCGGGGGGCGCACGGGCTGCTGGTGGGCGCGGCCTGCCGGCTGTCGCTGGTGGCCGACGACATGAACCAGGACGAGCACGGCCGCCCGTTGTACGGGTTCGTCGGATGGCACACCCCGGACCGGTACGAAGCCGTGCCCTCCCTGGACGCCCTGCGCCGGGGGTTCGCGGCGTGGGCCGGTCCGGTGTACCGCGAGTGGACCGGCCTCACGTGGCTCGCACGGTCCACTCGTGCCGCCGACACCCGGACGAGCCGGCCTCGGCCCGCGCCCTGGGCGCCCTCGCCCTCCGCCGTCCCCGCCGCCTCGGGCGAGGCGGGCGGGGAGGACGGCGGCCCGGACAGCACGGTGCCGCAGACGCCCGCGGCGTCCCCGGCCGGAACCGCGTCGGCGTGGCTGCCGACGGAGTCGTACACCGTTCATCTGCTGCCCGGCGCCGCCGCCGGGCAGCTGTGGGCGGCGGCGCTGGAACGCCCGCTGGAACGCGTGGTGCTGGTCACCGGCTGGAGTGAGGCACGAGACGCCAACCTCGCCTCGCTGACCCACCTGTGCAGTGACGACATCACGCACTACCGGCGGGAGCGGCAGCCCGTCCCGCCTCCGTCCACGTCGCCCACCGCCACCGCGGAACACAGCGGCAGCCGTCAGGACCCGGGGCGTCACCAGCGCCCGCACCGCTCCTTGCGAAGGAAGCAGAGGCCCGACACCGGTCCGTCGGCCGCGCCGGAGCGGCAGAACGCTCCTGATGCCCCGGCTTCCGGACGGTCCTCGTTCTTCGCTCCGTTCAACGATGTCGTCCAGAACGTCGTCGACGAGTTCCGCAAGGGCTTCGGCGCCGGGGAACCGCCCCAGCGGCCTCCGGCCCGGGGCGGGCTGCGGCGGCAGAGCGCCTACGACGACCCTGCCGGTGCCGGCCGCGTCGAGCAGCCGTACGAGCGCCCGGACGGGTCCTCCGTGGAACCCGGGCACTGGTCGCCGGATCCGCCGGCGTCCGGCGGATCCGGCTCCCGCGAGCGGGAGCGGCCACCACGAGGGTACGAGGACACCGGCCCCCGGTTACCCGCCGGGCCCGCTGCCGGCCGTGGCCAGGACGCTCCCGAGCCGCCCCGCGGAGCCCCGTCCCCGCCGGCGCCACCGATGTTCGGAAGGGCCCGCGAGGTCGAGGCCGAGACCGCCTCCTACGACGGCTACTTCGGTGGGTTCGACGACGATCCCCCGCCTCCGCGCGAGACGGCGACACCTGCCGCGGCCCAAGGGCCCGTTCCGCAGCGGGAGTACGCGGCCGACCCGCCCTCCGTTCCCGAGAGCACCGACGACGTTTCGGAGGACGGTACCCGCCCCGATTCCGGCCCCACCCCCTCGGCAGGAGATTCCGGATGACCATCGCAGCTCCGCAGCCGCCGGACGGGACATCGCGGCACCCGCTCCAGTCCGCGGTGCTGCGCCTGGCCGCGGACGCCGCCGGCCTCCTCGAACGCGCCGCCCGCTCCACCGGCGACGGGCGGGAACCGGACGAGCCGGAGGGATACACGCCGGAGGACGCGGTCGTCCCGCCCGAACTCGCCGAGGCCGTCCGCACGGAGGCCGCAAGGGTACGTGGCGGGGCGGCGGTCCTTGTCGTGGTGGGCGAGAAGAAGCGGGGCAAGAGTTCCCTCATCAACGCCCTTGTCGGCCGTCCCGGACTACTGCCGGTCGAGGTCGACGTCGCCACCGGAGTGCACCTCGTGGTCCGCCATGCGGCCGAGACGCAGGCCGTCGCCTTCCTCGAGGACGACGCCGCGGGGCATCCGATCCCGGTCGCCGCGATCGGCGAGTACGCAGCCCTGGACCCCCTCAGCCAGGAGCCCTACCGGCACGACGTGCGTCACGTCGAGGTGGGGGTTCCCTCGTCACTGCTCGCATCCGGGCTGGTCCTGATCGACACACCCGGTGTGGGCGGTCTGGTCTCCGGCCACGCGCGCATCACCATGGCGACGCTGACCCGCGCGGACGCCCTGGTCTTCGTCGTCAACGGCCAGAGCGAGCTGACCGCTTCGGAGCTGCGCTTCCTCGAGCAGGCCACCGAACGCATCACCGAGGTGGTCTTCGTCCTGACCCAGACGGACAAGTACGGCCGCTGGGAGGAGGTGCTGGAGCGCAACCGGCGGCTGCTCGCCGAGCACGCCGCCCGCTACACCCACGCACCCTGGTTCGCCGTCAGCAGCCGGGCGAAGGAGGACGCCGACCTCGCCGCCGCTGCCGGCGACGGTGACGACCCGGTCGCCGCGCAGCGACTGGGTCTCAGCGGATTCCCGCCGCTCCTGGACGCGCTCACCGACCGCATCGCCGCACGTTCGACCGAACTGCGGCTGGAGAACTGCCTCCACACCGTCACCTCCGCTGTCGCGCCCCTGGCCGCCGCTCAGGAGCGCAGGCTGCGATCACTGCAGCAGGACCCCGCCCTCCAGGAGGAGGTGCAGAGGCGGCGGGACGCGCTGCGGGCGCTGCAGGGCGAGGACGCGGCATGGCGCAGGACGCTCACCCGGTCCAGCCGGGACCTGGAGCGCCGGCTGCGCCTCGGCTTCCAGCGCAACGTCAACGACCTTCGGCAGCTGGCGGAGGAGAAGATGGCGGCCTCGCCGCCCGCGGTCCTGGCCGCCGAACTGCCGCGGGACCTCCAGGCCGGCGTCGAGGCGATCTGGCTGGACCTGGACACCGCGGCGCGGCGCGGCACCGCCGAGCTCGCCGCCGCGATGGAGCAGGTGTGCGGCGGCACCGCGGACGGGGAGCCGGGCGCCGAACTGGCCCTCACCCGGCCGCGACGGCTGGAGGCACTGCCTGCCGTGGTGCACAGCGACGACATGAACGGCGGCGTGCTCGGCTTCGTCGAGCGGGTGATGCCTGCCTGGGGTGCGGGCGGTCTGGCCGCGGGCATCACGATGCTCTTCACCGCGAGCGTCGTGGCCCCGCTGGCCGCGGGTTTCGGCATGGTGGCCCTGCTGAGCGGCCGCCGCAAGCGGCGCCAGGAGATGGCCCGGGCCCGCGGGGACGCGATCCGGTACACCAATCGGCTGATCGCCGAACTCACCACGGAGATCCCTCCACAGATCAGCAGTTCCGTGGAGGAGATCACCGACCGGCTCGCCGAACAGCTCACCGAACGGCTCGCGGCCCAGCGGGTCGCCCTGGAGGAGGAGTTGGCCCTGCACCAGAAGCATCTGTCGACGGCGTCCGAGCAGCTCGCCCGGGAGCGCGAGCGGACCCGTCGCCGTGTCGACTCCCTCAACGACCTCCTTGCCCGGAGCCGCGACCTGTCGGCCCGGCTGGACTCCTCGGCAGAACGGGAACCGCAGTGAAGATCGTGATGCTGGGGCACAGCAACGCCGGCAAGACCACCTACATCGCCATGATGTACGAGCTGATGCGCTCCGGGTACCGGGACTTCCGGGTGCGCGCCACCGACGACAAGCGGGACGGCGAACTGACGAGGGTCGCCCGGGCCGTCCGCCGCGGCGTCTACCCGCCGCCCTCCTCGCGCCGGGACGCGCATTCCTTCGTCCTGACCCACCGGCATCAACGGATCGCCGATTTCACCTGGAACGACTACCGCGGCGGTGCCCTCAACGACAGGGCGGGGAACGAGGAGACGGCCGCGGTTCTCGCCGAGCTCGCTGAGGCGGACGCTCTCGTGGTCTTCGCTGATGCGGCCCGGCTGGCCGGCGCCGAGTCCAGCCGCCGCGAGGTGCGCCGGCTGACGGTACTGCTCCAGCAGGCCATCAGCGAACGCACCCGGGACACGCCGGTCGTGATCGCCTACACCAAGGCGGACCTGATATCGGGATCTGCCGCCTGGGCCCGTGCGACCGCTCCGATGGCGGCCCTTCAGGCGGCGATGGCCACGTCCCCTCGGGTGGCGGGCGCCACGGTGGCGGTCTCCTGCGGGGCGAACCCGCGAGGGGTGCACGTCCCGGTGCTCTGGTGCATGTCGCAGCATGTGTCGGGCCGGGTCGCCGAGTTGCGTTCCGCGGTGGACACCAGTCGCCGCCTGAGTGCCGCGGCGGGGACGAGGGCGACCTTGTGGAACAGTCTCATCTCCACCCTGGACGGCGTGGAGAGCGAGTACCGCAGGCAGTTGCGCCACGCGCAGGAGGCACAGCGGCGGCTGGCGGAGCTGGAACCGCTGGAGCAGCCCGCACGGGAACTGATCAAGGCTCTCAAGGATGCTCAGGAATCCACCGCGCCACCCGTTGCGGTAGGACGGCCGTGAACGCCGGTGCCGACTCCGGCACTCGTACCGGGAACCTCAACAGCCCCGGGCACCTGCCCGGGAACGGGAACGGGGAACTGTGCGCCCGGGTCCTGCGGTTGTGCGACGCCACCGAGCCGATGCTGCCTCCGGGGCCGGCCGTCGATGCCGTCGCCGCCGTACGGCAGCGGCTCGGTGAGCGGACCCTGCGGATCGCGGTCGGCGGGCGGATGAACGCCGGCAAGTCCACCCTGGTCAACGCCCTGCTGGGGCGGCGACTCGCGGCCACCGCGGCGACCGAGTGCACGATGCTGGTCGCCTGGTTCCGCCGTGGCGTGCAGAACCGCGTCGAGGTGCGCCGCGCCGACGGCCGCGTTTATCACGTGCCGAGTGCCCCCGGCGGGGGCATTCCGCGCGATCCCGCACGGCTTGGCTCGCCTCGTGAGGAGATCGAGGAGATCGTCGTCGAGGTGACCGACAGTCTGGGTGCCGACGACTACACCCTGGTCGACACCCCGGGCATGGACACCTTGAGCGGCCTGGACGAGGTGGCGATGCGCGCTCTCGCGCAGGCCGACGCCTTGCTGTACGTGATGCCGCATCCCGGTACCGGGGACGCGGAGGCCCTGCAGGCGCTGCGGATGAAGGCCGACGCCCGGATGACCGCCCTCAATGTCGTCGGCGTCCTCAGCCGGGTGGACGAGCTCGGCAGCGGAGTCGGCGATCCCTGGCCCGGCGCACGGCGGGTGGCAGCCACGTACACCCGGCGGCTCACCGGCATGGTCACTGAGGTCGTCCCTGTCGCCGGGCTGCTGGCGCAGACCGCGATGGGCGACGAATTCACCGAGCGCGATACGGCGCTGGTGCGGCGGCTCGCCGCCAGCGACTCCGTGGCGCTCGACCGGGCGCTGTACTCCCCCGACGACTTCCTCCGCTGGGCCGACGGCCCGCTCTCCGCCGACCAGCGGCAGCGCGTCTTCACGTTGCTGGGACGCTACGGAATCGCCACGGCCGTCGCGGCGGTGTCGAGCGGCGTGCCCGGCACGCGCGCGCTGCTCGGCGAGTTGCGCAGGGCTTCCGGTATCGACCCGCTCCTCGACCACATGGGCCGGCGCTTCGTCTACGCCGCGGACCGCCTGCGGGCGGCGGCGGCCCTCGGTGTCCTGGAGACCGGGGCCGCCGCCGGGCAGGCGCCTCCCGCGGCGTGGCCGGGGCTGGACGCACTGCGAGCCGGGATCGACGCCGTACGACGGCATCCGCTGATGCGGCAGCAGGAACTGGCGACCGCCCTGGCCGACTTGGCCGGTGAACGTCTGGCACTGTCCGAACCGGACGTCGCGTCCCTGGTCACGCTCGCCACCGGCGCCACCGCCCCGGCCTGCCTGGGACTCGCTCCCGGCAGCACGCCCGCCGCACTGTCGGCCGCTGCCGCTGAACAGGCGGCGCACTGGCGCCGACTGGAGTTCACCGCGCCGTCCCGGCCGGCTCAGCGGCACGCCCGGACGGCACGCGAACTGTGCGAGGCGTTTGTCTTCGACGCCCGGCACTGAGCCCGGCCGCCCCGCGTGGGGCGGCCGCACCGCTCACCCCGGCTGCGGCCCGGGCCCGTGGCACCCGTGGATCTCCAACGCCCGCAGGCCTTGCCGCAGACCGGCGAGCACCCGGCGTTCCACGTCGTCGCTGCCGAGTTCCAGCACCACGGCCAACCGCTGCGCCGCCCGCGTCACGCAGTCGTCCCCGTCGGGCCCGTGACGGCAGCCCCGTCCGGCGAGCTGTTCCGACACGGCCTGCACACCCGCCCTGGCGGCCCCGGGGCCGAGCCGCAGTCCCGCTCCCCGGCACAGCTGCAGCAGTTCCCCGCAGAGCGGGCCGGCCGTCCCCGGGCCGCCGACGGCGGGCCCCGGTGACACCTCGGCATTCATGCGTCCAGTTCCTGGCGAAGTTCGCGCCCCTCCGCGAGCAGACCGCCCACCTCCTCGCGGAGGGCCCGCACTTCCTGCCGCCGGGGGGCGAGTTCCTCCTCACGGCGAGCCCGGTTCTCCCGCAGCGCCACCAGGGCCCGGCCGACCTCGTCGCGGCGCTCCGCAATCCCCCCTTCGGCCTGGCGCACCAGGTCCGCTTCGACGGCGCGCAGCATGTCCGTCACCATCGGGGGCAGTTCGTCGGCGCAGGACTCCAGGCGCCGTGCCGCCTCGCCCCGGGCCTGGTGCCGGGCGATGTCGGTCCGCTGCGCCGTACGGACTTTCCACACCGCCGCCCCGAGGGCCACCACTCCGGCGGCCAGCCCCAGCGGTACCGCCACCTTCGTCACGCGGTTCGCGGCACGGTAGGCCGCCGTGGCTTCGCCCACCGCCCGCCACACCAACTCGGCGGGGCTCCGGGGTGCGGCCTGCCGGCCGGTGAGCCGGTCCAGCCAGTTCGTCGGAGCGCTCGGCACGGGCAGCCGGTCCGCGGATCCGGCGAGCGTGTCCACCATCCTCCGTGCCCGTTCGCCGGCCTGCCGGAGGTCGATCTCCGTGCCGGCCACCCGGCCCTCCAGGGGCGCCTCGCGCCAGCCCTCCGTTCCCAGCGCGGGAGTGAGTACCTCCAGTCCCTGGACCGAGCAGTCCTCCGCAAGTTGGGCGGCGAGCAGACCGCACTCCCGGAAGGCCTCGTTCTCCAGTTCCAGCCGCAGTCCGTCCAGACCGTCCCGGACGGTGCGCGCCACGGTGTGCGGCAGCTCCGCGCCGCCCTCCGCGACCTGGACGTCGACCATGCGCCGGATGTCCCGCAGCGCCTGGGCGACCTTCGCCCGCAGCCGGTTGTCCGCGGACTCCACCCGGGTGGACAGCCGCAGCCGCCACCGCGCGTCCGGCACGGAGAGGCGTTCCAACGCCTCGTGCTGCGCCCGCAGTTCGCTGTCGCCGGCCGGGCCTGCGCCCAGTTCCTTCTCCCGCAGGGCGAGTGCGCTGTCCCGCTCGCCCAGGGACGCGCGCGCGAGTTCCAGCGCCGTGGCGAGCCGGTCGCGTTCGGCGCGCCGGACGATGTCCTGCCGCAGTTCCTCCTCCAGCGGCCGGTAACCGCTGCGCGAGTGGAGCTCGTCGGCCCACGGCTCGTCCCCGCGCTGCCGGGCCCGGATCGCGTCGAGCCGGTAGCGGCTGCTCACCGGGTACCACGGAGCACGCACGAACGCGGGTGCGTGCTGGGCGAGCAGGGCGTGGTTGCGCGCGAGGACCGACTTCCAGTGCGGGTAGGTGTCGATCTGGGTGAGGACGAACACCACTGTGGCGACCTGCTGGACGGCCTTCTCCAGGAAAGCCAGTTCCGACTTGGTGAGTTCGGTGGAGCCGTCCACCACGAACAGCAGCGCGTCGGCTCTCGCCAAGGTGGCCATGGTGATGGCGGCGTGGCCCGAGACCAGACCGCCGACGCCCGGGGTGTCGATGAGGGTGAGGCCGCCCTCCAGCAGGGGGGCGGGGACCCCGACCGCGACGCCCGTCACCTCCGGGTGCAGGCTGTCCCGGGTCTCCGGGTCGACGGCGGCGAACTCCGCCAGCCGGTCCAGAGGGATCTCCAGGCCGCCGGGGTGCTCGTCGCTGAGCACCCGGGCGCAGTCGGCAGCCTCGTGACGGACCGACAGATGCACCGCGGTGGCCACGTCCGCGTCGACGGGCAGCAGATCCGGACGCTCCAGCAAGGCGTTGATCAGCGAGCTCTTGCCGCGCTTCTTCTCCCCCACCACCACAACGGCGGACGGAGCCAGCCCCGCGCCGACGGCTTCCGCCCGGAGCGCCGCGGCCCGAGGGGCCGCGCCGAGCCGCTCGACGAGATCGGCGCTGCGGTGGACGTACCGGATGACGGCAGGGGCCTGAGGATGCCGGTCGGAGGCGTTCATGCGAGGCTCCTTCGACCCGGCCGGTGTCTTTTCCGTGCCCCTTGGGGACGCGGCCGCGTCCGGGACGGTGCCGTCACGGCGGTCACCAGCCGCTGCCGTCATCGCCGGTGTGGTGGGGATCGGGCTCGTAACCGTTCTCCCCTGCGACGAAGTCGGAGACAGAGGTGTAGCCGGTGTGGTCCGCGGACTCGATGACGTCGTCCCCGGTGAGGTGGCCGTCGTCCCAGGTCTGCCCGGAGTCGTCGTCGGGGTAGCTCATGGGGATGTCCCCTTCTTCCGCGAGGTGGTGCTCCGTGAGATGTTCCGTGTGCTCTTCTGCGTGCTGCTCCGTGTGCTGTTCCTCATCGTTTGGACGCCCGTCGAGGCCGAGGTGTGCCGCCGTGTCGCCGTCGGCGAGCAGCAGCGCCAGTCCCGCGCCTCCCAGAAGGGCGCCGCCGACCAGCTTCGCGGCCCGTCCGCTGCCGTACCGGGGAACGGCCCGCGGTGCTCCCGAGGGGCCGAGCGGGACGGGAACGCCCCGTGCCATGGCGCTGACCCACGCGTCGGCCGAGAACCGCTTCTCCGGTATCTCGATCCGGATCCGCCGGAAAGCCGACGTCGGGACGCCTCCCGCGCCGGTCGCGAAGACGTCCGTGTACAGGTCCGAGGCCACGACCAGCGCCATGTCGCTCCCCTGCGCCTTCGCCAGAGTGCTGCGCAGGCTGGCCGAGTCGAGCAGGCGGCAGGCGAGTTCCACGGAATAGGCCACGAAGCCCAGCGGAGCGCGCTGCACCGAGCCCTGCGCCAGCGCGGCCCGCAGCCGCACGGTCTCGTCGGCGGTACCCCGCGCGTTGAGCGTGAACAGCGCGTCCCGCAGCCCCAGGACCAGCCCCGGTATGGCGCGACCTTCGTCGGTGCCGGGCGGGAGCAGCAGCAACTGCCCGTCGCCGCGGTCCTGCAGATCGCAGGAACGGCGGCTCAGTCCCGCCCGCTCACAGGCGTGGTCGAGTGCCTGCGCCAGCTTCGACTGCGCCCGCTGCTGAGCCGTGTAGGGCCGCCCGCTGTACGCCTCGATGTCGACGACCAGGCAGAGCCGGCGCTGCTGCGGGCCGTGGTCCCCGGTCACGAGGCGAGTTCCGCGGTATCGGGGCGGGCCTGCCCCGCGGCCGCGGCGCGCAGCAGCGTCACGTCCCGCACCACGACGCTGCGGTACTCGGTGGTCACCGCGCCGGACGTGCGCAACGCCCGCAGGGCACGCTGCACGCTCGCCGGGGAGACCCCCGCCAGGGCCGCCAGGTCGGCGTTGCTGAGCGGTACGTCGATCCGCAGTCCTTGCGCCGTCGGACGCCCATAGGCACGCACCAGGGTGTCGAGTGTCCGGGCCAGCCGGACGGGCACCGGTCCGCCGACGGTGTCGATGCGGTAGCGGATCGCGTCGCGCAGCTTCGCCACGACGGAACGCTGCATCTCGCCCGCCGCGTCGGGACGTTCACGCAGGAAGGCCCGGAAGGCCGCCCCTCCGATGACACGGGCGGAGGTTCCCCGGGCGGCGACCACGGTCGCGGAACGCGGTCTTCCGTCCAGGGCGGCCAGTTCACCGACGACGTCGCCGGGGGCCCGTATGGCCAGCAGCACCGTGCTGCCCTCCTCGGCCCCGACGGTGACCTTGACACAGCCGTCCAGGAGCAGCGCCACCGTCGAGTCCAGCCCGCCCTCGACCATCAGCGCCTCACTCGGGGCGTATCTGCGGAAACTGCCGAGCCTGAGCAGCGCGTCGCGATCCGGTCCGCTCAGATTGGACATGAGACTGCCCCTCGGCCAGCACCGGCCGCCGCCCTCGTACATGCGCCGCCCCTCCCCCGAGGTTTGTGATTGCACGGGGAAAATAGCGCAAAGGAATGGTGAGGGTCAGTAAGATGCGCACATCCCGCGCATCTTCGCACAATGCCGCCTCTCCTGACGGCCGGTGCGCATCCCTCACCGGGTACGGAGCGGGCGGGACTCTCATACCTCCGGCATCTCCGGGTGTTCTCGGGAGGTGTTCGTCATCAGCGCGCGCAGCTGCCGCCGGCCGCGGCTGAGCCGGCTGCGTACCGTGGGCTCGCCCACACCGCACACCGACGCCGCTTCGGCCGTGGTGCAGCCGATCAGGTCGATCAACGTGACCACCACTCGCTGGTGGGCCGGTAGGCAGGCCAGGGCACGGGCCACATCCACCGATTCGATGACCGTGCGTTCCGGGGCGGACACCGCCGACGCCAGGAGGGCGGCACCGTCCGTCGCGGGCAGCACGGTCTCCCGGGGCCGGCGGGCCCTGCGCCGGGCCTCGTCGGCGGCGGCGTTCACGACGATCCGGTAGAGCCAGGTCCGGACGTCGCAGTGCCCCAGGAAGCCGGCGGCCCCGCGCCAGGCCCGCAGGAGTACTTCCTGCCGCAGGTCCTCGGCTTCAGCGGCTGTGCGGGTGCGGGCCGCACACCACCGCGCCAGAGTCGCCCGGTGCCGGGCCTCCAGCAGGCCGAAGGCCCGTTCGTCGCCCCGGCCGGCGCTGCGGACCAACTCCGGGTCACTCGGCTCGGCTTCAGTGATTCCCGACGCGACGACAAGACGTTCCGTGGTGACAGACACGGCCGGATCCCCCCAGACTCCCCCGCGCCACGGCGGACCGAATCGGTCGGCGCCCGGCGGGCTGTCAGGTTAAGGACGTCCGGCCCCATAAGACCTCATCAAGGGATCAGGTCTCGGTGGCCGGAACATGACGTCCGTGGGCATGCCATCCGGGTCCCGGGGTGACACCGCCTCCGGGGCGGCGCACCGCCCGGAGGCTGGATCCGGGCCGCGGGTTTTTGCCGTTTGTTTACCCGTTGATTGCCCACAGATGTGAGCATCTGGTCTCTGTGCCCGCTGCGTTACGGAGAGACAATGCCACCGAAGAGAACCTACGCCGTGCTCGCGACCATGGCAGTCGCCGCCGGCACGCTGGCCACCGCAGGTCAGGCGGACGCACACCAGAAGCCGCACCACCAGGCACCGCACCACCAGGCGCCGGTCTTCCACCGCACCGCCACGTACCCGGTGTTCCAGAACCGCCCGGCCGGCGAGGACCCGGCCACGGCGACCGTCGCGGAGATCTCGGCGGTCAGCGAGGACGGCCGGACCCTGGTCTACACCGACGCGCTGACCAAGCGCATCGGCTTCCTGGACATCAGCAGGCCTGAGAGCCCGCGCGGGCTCGGCACGCTGTCGCTGGCCGGGCTCGGCGACGCCGAGGACGAACCGACCTCCGTGGCCGTCGTCGGCCCGTACGTCCTCGTCGTGGTCAACACCAGCGCGAGTTACACCAGCCCCTCGGGACGCCTGGACGTCATATCCCTGCGCGACCGCAAGCGGGTCCGGAGCATCGACCTCGGCGGCCAGCCGGATTCCATCACCGTCACCAAGGACAAGCGCTACGCCGCGATCGCGATCGAGAACGAGCGCGACGAGGAGGCCACGCCACCCGGCGGCGACGAGGGCGACCTGCCCCAGGCCCCGGCCGGATTCGTGCAGATCGTCGACCTCCAGGGCTCCGCGCCGCAGCACTGGAGCACCCGGGCCGTCCCCCTGACCCGCGCCGACGGCAGCGCGCTGCCCGCGCTGGCCGGCGCCGGGATCGCGGAACCCACCGACCCGGAGCCGGAGTACGTCACCGTCAACGGCCGCAACCAGCTGGCGGTGACCCTCCAGGAGAACAACGGCATCGTCCTGATCGACCTGCCGACCGGCCGCATCACCAAGGCGTTCAGCGCCGGCACGGCCACCGTCCGCGGCATCGACACCGTCAAGGACGGCGTGATCGACCAGACCGGCTCGATCACCGACGTCCGGCGCGAGCCCGACGCGATCAACTGGATCGACGACCGCTACCTGGCCACCGCCAACGAGGGCGACTGGAAGGGCGGCACCCGCGGCTGGTCGGTCTTCGACAGCCGCACCGGCAAGGTCGCCTGGGACGCGGGCAGCAGCTTCGAGCGGATCGCGGTCCGCCACGGCCTGCACACCGAGGACCGCGCGGGCAAGAAGGGCACCGAGCCGGAGGGCGTGGTCGTCGCCACCTTCCACGGGGTGCGCTACGCGTTCGTGGGCTCCGAGCGCAGCAACTTCGTCGCCGTCTACGACCTGAGCCGCCCGACGGCCCCGGTCTTCCGCCAGGTGCTGCCGGCGACCAACGGCCCCGAGGGGCTGCTGCCGATCCCGTCGCGCGACCTGCTCGCGGTCTCCAGCGAGGAGGACGACGCCTCGGTCAACGTACGGGCCTCGGTGAGCCTGTTCCGACTGGGCAAGGGCACTCCGTCGTTCCCGACCGTCGTCTCCGCCACGGACTCCACCGGCGCGCCGATCGGCTGGGGCGCGCTGGGCGCGCTGTCGGCCGTGCCCGGCCGGTCGCACGAGCTGTACACGGTCACCGACGCCGCGTACGCCGTCACCAGGATCCTGACCGTCGACACCTCGTGCTCGCCCGCGGTCGTCACCAGGGCGCTCACCGTCAAGGACGCGGACGGCAAGCCGGTCGGCTACGACGCCGAGGGCATCTTCGCCCGTCCCCAGGGCGGTTTCTGGCTCGCCGTCGAGGGCGCGACCGGCGACGGCAACAAGTTGGTGCGGCTCGACCGCGACGGGGTGACCCGGCAGGTCGTCGCGCTCCCGGCGGATGTCGCCGCGGGCCTGGCCAAGCAGGGCTTCGAGGGCGTCACCGCCACCACCGACCGGCACGGGCACGAGGTGGTCTGGGTGACGCTGCAGCGCGAGGTCAAGGGCGACCCGGCCGGGGTCGTCAGGATCGGCCGGTACGACGTCCAGGCCGGCACCTGGAGCTGGTACGGCTACCGGATCGGCACGACCACCGTCCCCGGTGACTGGATCGGCCTGTCCGAGATCACCGCGGTGGGCGACAAGCTCGCCCTCATCGAGCGCGACAAGCTCAACGGCCCGGCCGCCGCGGTCAAGCGGATCTACACGGTCGACATGCCGGGGTCCGCCGCCCCGGCGGGCACGGTGCCGGTGCTGCAGAAGAAGCTCGCCCACGACGTGCTGCCCGACCTGCGCGCGACGAAGGGCTGGACGCAGGAGAAGCTGGAGGGCCTGACCGTGGGCGGTGACGGCGAGGTCTACGCCGTGACCGACAACGACGGCCTGGCGGACGCCACCGGCGAGACGGTCTTCCTCCGCCTCGGCTCGGCCAAGGGCATCTTCGGCCGCCGCTGACCCGTCACGGCACGGACGCGGACGGCCGCCGGCGAGGTGCCGGCGGCCGTCCGGGCCTCACGTCGTCGTCCGGCGTCCGGCGTCCGGCGTCAACTGGCCCTGCACCAACGGCCCGTACCGCGCGACGAGGTCGTCGGTGCCGGACTCCCGCATCGCCGGGCCCCGCGCGATGCCGTACATGACGCCGAAGCCGAGCAGCACGGCCAGCGCGAGCTCCGCGCGCAGCCCGGCGTCGGGGCCGGTCAGCCGCTGGGCGAGCCGATCGGTCACCTGCGCGCGGAAGTTGGCCCGCAGGACGTCCCCGGAGTCCCCGTGGAGCGGTGCGAACGCGATCCGCAGCACGGGGTCGGTGCCGTCGTGGCGCTGGGTCTCCAGCACATGGCGCACCATGTGGTGGCCCAGCCGGTCCAGCGGCGCGTCGAGGAGGGCATCGGCGTCGCTCTCGAAGGACAGCACCCGGGCGAACAGGGCCTCCTTGCTGCCGAAGTACTTCAGGACCAACGGCGGGCTGACGCCCGCCCGTTCGGCAACCGCCTTCAAGGTGATGTCGGCGTGCGGCTGGCGGGCCAGGAACCAGCGCACGGCCCGCAGGATCGCGGCCCTGGTCGCCTCCGCGTCGCGGCGCCCGCCCGCACCGGAGTCGGCGGCGGCGTCGTGGGCGCTCACGCGTCCTCCAGGGTC
This sequence comes from Streptomyces sp. NPDC088733, assembly GCF_044751185.1. Lineage (NCBI taxonomy): Bacteria > Bacillati > Actinomycetota > Actinomycetes > Kitasatosporales > Streptomycetaceae > Streptomyces > Streptomyces sp. NPDC088733. The sequence continues at coordinate 170,519 of NZ_JBIVLH010000006.1, read as the reverse complement.
GCGTTCGGCGCCTGCTCCGCCGTCCCGGCTGTGTTCCGGTCCCCGCGCGGCGCACGGTCGCCGGGGATCGACAGCGCGGCGGCGATCGCGACGACCGCGACGAAGCCGGCCATGGCGAACGCGACCTGGTAGCCCGCGAGCGTCGGCACGGGGACCCCCGCGACGGGGCTGGTGTGGTGGACGAGCACCGCGGCCACCGCCGCGCTGGAGGCGGCCTGGCCGATGGTGCGCATGAGGACGTTGACGCCGTTGGCGGAGGCGCTCTGCTCGGCGGGCACGGCCCGCAGGATCAGGGTGGGCAGCGCCGAGTAGGCGAGTGTGGTGCCGCTGGAGATCACGGTGGCCCCGACCAGGATCACCCACAGGTCGCGGCTGTCCGCGACGCGTATCACGTAGCCGAAGGCGATGACGGCCGCGCCGAGGGCCAGTGTGATCCGCGGACCGCGGGCGGCGGATATGCGGGCCGAGACCGGCGACAGCAGCAGCATGGTGAGGCCCGCGGGCAGCAGGCACAGACCGGTCTCGAAGACGGTCAGGCCGAGGCCGTACCCGGTGGCCTTGGGCGCCTGCACCAGTTGCGCGGTGACCAGCGAGTTGGCGTAGAAGGCGAAGCCGGTGAGCATCGCCGCCACATGGGAGAGCCCGACCCGCGCGCCGGAGGCGAGGCGCAGGTCGACCAGCGGCTGCGCGGCGCGCAGTTGGTGCAGCCACCACAGCACGAGGACGGCCACCGCGGCGGCGAACAGGCCGACGATCCGGCCGCTGCCCCACCCCCACTGCCCGCCCTGGGACACCCCGAGCAGCAGGCAGATCAGCCCGGCGGCCAGCCCGAGTGCCCCGACGACGTCGAACCGGCCGCGCGTCCGTCCCGGCGCGTCGGCGACCGCCCACCAGACACCGGCCACACCCAGCGCGCCCAGGGCGCTGGTGAGCCAGAACATGGTGTGCCAGTCCGCGTACTGCACGACCAGCGCGGCCAGCGGCAGGCCGAGGGCGGCGCCGATGCCGACCGTGGAGCTCATCATCGCCACCGCGGATCCGCGCCGCTCGGGCGGCAGTTCGTCGCGCAGCACGCTGATCGACAGCGGGACGACGGCGGCCGCGGCGCCCTGCAGGGCCCGGGCCGCGATGAGCACCCAGATCTGCGAGGACAGGGCGCACATCACCGAGCCGAGCGTCATCAGGGCCAGGGCGCCGGTCAGCACGCGGCGCTTGCCGTACATGTCGCCGGCGCGGCCGAGCACCGGGGTGAGCACGGCGCCGGACAGCAGGGTGGCGGTGACCATCCAGGAGACGGTGCCCGCCGAGGAGTGGGTGAGCCGCGGCAGGTCCGGCAGCAGCGGGACGACCACGGTCTGCATGACGGCCATGAGGATGCCGCCGAATGCCAGCACCGGCACGGTCAGCCGTTTGCGCAGGCCGCCCGGCACGGGCCCGGTCCTGGTCGTGTCGGGAACCGGGGCGGGCTGGGCCATGGGGGCGTCTCCAGACGAGGCGACGGGACGGTGAATCGCGATTCACCTTATCGGGTGAATGGCGATTCACCAATCCCGCGCCCGCGGTCACGACGGGACGGCGGTCACCCGGTCCCAGAACCAGTACAGGCTGACGATCACGATCGGCGCGGTCATCGCGGGCAGGACCCAGCGGTGCGCGGGGGTCCTGCGCAGGAGCACCAGCAGCGGGAACACCACGGCGATGACGCCCAGTTGCACCGCCTCGATGCCGACGTTGAAGCTGAGCAGCGACAGCAGCAGTTCCCAGGACCAGCTCTCGTCGATGCCGAGCGCCCCCGCGAAACCGAGGCCGTGCACCAGGCCGAAGAGAAAGACCACCGGCAGGCGCCAGCGCCCGGTGCCCTCGCGGTCCCGCAGAAAAATGCCCGCGCACGCCATGGCGGCGATCGAGGCGGCGATGACCGGTTCGACGACCGCCGCCGGCACGGTGACGACGCCCATGGCCGCCAGCAGGAAGGTGACGCTGTGCGCGGCGGTGAAGGCGGTCGCCGCGAGCAGCACGTCGCGCAGGCCGCGGGCGCCGATGAGCAGGGACAGCAGGAAGAGGATGTGGTCCAGGCCGAACAGCAGGTGTTCCATGCCGAGCAGGAAGAAGTCCGCGATCTGGCGGGACTGGTGGTGTCCCCCGGTCGTCAGGGTCGGCTCGGCGGCGGTGAGCACCTGGGAGCCGCGCTGCCCGTCGATGTCGTAGTGGACGATCGTCTCCGTGCTGTGGACGAAGCTCTCGGCGTCGGGGAACAGGGCGCTGGAGACCGTGTAGGTGCCGTCCGCGCCGGCGGGGCAGTCGTAGGCCAGGGTGAGGACGGCGAACGGGCGGCTGCCGCGGGTGTGGACGCGGGCGTCCCCGGCCGGCCGGGGTGCGCAGGCGGTGCCGTCGTGGGCGAGGGCGAAGCGCCCGGTGACGTACGCGTTCACGGCCTGGGCGTTGGCCTTGAGCTGGCGCAGCTGCTCGGCGCGGTCCTTCGCGCCGTACGCCTCCTCGTACAGCCAGGCCGACTTCATCAGGAGGTCGTACTCGAGGTCGAGTTCCGCCCGGACATCGGTGCCGGTGCCCGTCACCTCGACGTACGCGGTCGTGGTCGCGTCGTGCGCGGCGGCCGGGGCGGGGCGGGCGAGGCCGGCGGCGAGCAGGGTCAGGAGCGCCGCGACGACGGTGAGGAGCGCGGCGGGCAGGCGCGGAGCGGCGGAACGCATGGGGATCCCGGTTCTCGTGGTCGAAGGGGGTGGAAGCGGCGCGCCCGCCGTCCCGGACCGGGTCGGGTCCGGGACGGCGGGCGGTCAGCCGGTCAGCACGTCAGCGCGTCACCTGCCGGACGCGGACGGGCCGAACCACGGGTACGCGGAGTCCTCCGGCCCCCACGAACCGGCCCTGCCCTTGGCGTCCTTGGTCACGAACACGGCCGGCTCGGAGCCGGTGACGCCGCCGCCGGTGGAGCGCGCCGTGACGATCCACGCGTGGGTCGTGTCCGGCTCCAGGTCCCGCCAGGTCACCGAGGCGACCCCGCCGGAGGCGGCCTTGGCCTCGCCGATGACGCTCACGGGGTTGTAGAGCGCCAGCGAGTCGGTCCTGAAGGTCGTCCTGCGGCTGCTGAGGTCGATCGGCAGCACCATGTTGTCCTCGGTGCCGTCGTACCGGTGGTCGGTGTCGTACTCGGTGGCGCCGAACTCGTCGAGCAGCGGCGAGTAGGTGTCGACGGTCAGCTGGGAGCGCTTGACGTCGAACTGGAGCATCCGGAAGAAGCTCGCGCCGAACTGGAGCTGGTCGTCGGGCTTGTAGCCGCCGATCTCGGTGAGGCCCAGCCGGTCCGCGGACACCGTGTAGAACTGGTAGTCCGCCAGCAGCTCCACGACGTCGTGCGCGACCTCGCCGACCCGGGGCTTGATGTTGGTGCCGACGCCGTGCTCGTGACCGGCGAGGATCAGGAACACGTTCGGGTTGTCCTGGACCACGGTCTTGTAGAGCATCGAGCCGTCGGGCGCGGAGAACGGTGCGCCGCGGCCGTTGGGGTTGCTGCTGGGTGCGAGGTAGTCGTGCGAGAGCAGGATGCCGTTGCGGTCGGGGAAGCGCTTGAAGATCGAGTCGGCCCATTCGGCCTCCTCGCGCGTCACCCCGTAGGACAGGCCGACCACGACGAAGTCGAGGCCGCCGGCGGAGAACAGGTCGTAGTGGTTCTGGTTGTCGCCCTCGCGCCAGGGGCCGCCGTACTCGGCGTGCTCCCAGCCCTTGGACAGCGCCTGGTAGCGGTCGGGGCCGTAGTACTTGTTGTAGATGGCGCCCGGGCCGTTCTCGGTGCCCGACTGGTTGTCGTGGTTGCCCGCGATGACGCCGTTGGGCACGCCGGCGTCGTCCAGGATCTTCTGCTGCTTCGAGGACACCTCCAGCTCGCCGGTGACTTGGCGCTGGGTGGCCTCGTCGGCGGGCTTGCGGATGTTGTTCTCGATGAGGTCGCCGGTGTGCGCGACGTAGGCGATCTTGCGCTTGTCCTTGTTGTCGGCGATCCAGCGCGAGACGTCGCCGTACGCCTTCTCCCAGACCGCGCGCTCCTCGGCCGTCTCCTGCTCGACCGCGCCCTCGGAGAGGTACTGCGTGTCGGTGTAGTGGACGATCGAGAAGTCGTAGGAGTCGGGGTCGGCGAAGGTGTTCGGGTCGCCGGCGTCGATGTCGTCGGCGAACGGGTCCTCACCGGTCACCATGACGTGCACCTTGGTGCCGTCGACATACTTCCGGTCGACCGCCGCGGTCAGCACGGTGTCGCCCTTGACGGCGCCGCGGGCGCTGGTCAGGACGTCCCACCGCTCGGTCGCGGAGTTCCACACGCGCAGCGCCGCCAGCCGCTCGGGGTCGATGGTCCCCTCCCAGCGCAGCACGGGCGCGTCGACGAGGTCCTTGGCCCGGACGTCGAACCGCTGGTAGGTGACGGCGTCACCGGCCGGCGCGTCGATCGTCGCGCCGTCGGCGGGCTCGATGCCGGTGGCCTTCAGCTTCTGCTCGCCGTCGACCTTGAGCGTGGTGGGAACGGCGGGGGCGGTGCCCTGGTAGACGTGGTCGGGCGTGACGATCTCGGTCTCGGAGAACGTCGCCGTCACCTCGCCCCCGTCGGGCTCGGCGACCTTCGCCGACAGCTGGACGCTGCCCCCCGCGTCGGTCGTACCGGACGCCGGGGAGAGGCCGGTGGGGACGTCGGGGATGCCCGCGGAGGTGAACCTCACCTCGCGGCTCGCGCTGTTGCCGACGCCGTCGGTGGCGGACACCGCCAGCGTGTGCTCACCGGCGGACAGGCCGGGGCCCACCGCCGCGCCGGGCTGGACCGGCCTGCCGTCGAGGGTGACGACCGGCCCGGTCACGACGGCGGAGAGGTCCTTCAGGCGGACGTCGAGGACGACCGAGGCGGTGATCCGCTGCCCGGCGGCGGGGACGCTGGAGGCGATCTCGGGTGCGGAGTTGTCGGTGACCAGGACGCGGGTGGCGGTCCTGCCGGTCTTCGACGTCGCGGCCAGGGTGTGCGTGCCGTCGGCGATCTCCGCAGTGTCGAGGTCGGCGCGCAGGCCCTGGGCGGGGCCGTCGACGAAGAACTCGAGGTCGATCTCGGTCAGCGGGTTGACGTTGTCGCCGCAGTTGCCGTCGCCCAGGCTGTACGAGCCCTTGAGCATGCGGCCGGTGGCCGTGCCGCTCGCCGGGGTGAGGGTGATGTCGGAGACGGCGAAGTCGTCGCGGTTGTCACCGCAGGACGTCGGAAACGTGCCGGTGACGAAGTCGATCGTGTTCCAGCCGGGGACCAGCCACTCGTTGGGGAGCGCCAGGTTCACCCGCTGACTGACGAAGTCGCCGTCGAGAACGTGCTTCTGACCGTTCACCAGCAGGTGGTTCTGGTAGCGGGCCTCGATCGAGTTGGTGCCCACGGTGAAGCCGAGGGTCGCGTTGCCCGCGCCGAGGGTCGGCTCGGCGTGCACGGCCGGGGCGTCGATCGTCCAGTGCAGGTCCGCCTCGCGCAGGCGGGTGGCGCTGTTGCCGCAGCTGCCGTCGCCCATGGCGTAGGAGTCGGCGATGCCGTGGCCGGTGACGGTGCCGCCGTCGAGGGTCAGCGCGAGCCCGGAGATGTCGAAGTCGTCGCGGTTGTTGCCGCAGGTCTCCTTGTACGCGCTGGTGACCACGGTGATCGTGTTGTCACCGGGGACCAGGAAGCGCGCCGGGACCGCGATGTCGACCCGCTGGCTCACCCAGGTGCCGCCGAGGTCGATGCGCTTGCCGTTGACAAGCAGGAAGTTGTCGTACCTGTCGTCGATCGAGTTCGACCCGACGTCGAAGGAGAACGTCGCCGCGCCGTTGCCGAGGTGCGCGGCCGTGGCGGGCACCTTGCCGTCCACGGTCAGCGCCGCGGTGTCGCCCTCGGCGCCCGCGGGGAAGTTCGCGAAGACCGGCTGGAGGCCCTTGACCAGCGTGCCGTCCGTGGGCAGCAGCTTGGGGGCGCCCGCCGGGGCGTTGTTGACCGTCACGGTGTTCTTGACGGACTCGCCCGAGACCGTCCGCGCGCCGATGACGTGCTCGCCGTTGGACAGCCCGGTGGTGTCGACGTCCGCGGACAGGCCGGTGGTGGCCTGCGGGTCGCCCAGGACGAAGAAGCTCAGCTTCGCCTTCGTCAGCAGCGTGGTGTTGCTGCCGCAGCTGCCGTCGCCGAAGGAGTACGTGTACTCGTTCTCCTCGCCGTCCGCGACCTCGCCGAGCAGGTCGAGGCCGATGTCGGAGAGCACGAAGTCGTCGAAGTTGGTGCCGCACGAGCTGTCGACCGTGCCGGCGAAGAACTCGACGGTGTTCTCGCCCTTGTGCAGGCGGTCGTTGGGGATCTCGATGGTGCCGCGCTGGTTGACGAGGTCGCCGATGTCGGCGCGGTAGTCGCCGTTGACGAGGATGTAGTTGTGGTACCGGGCCTCGGTGGAGTTCGACCCGACGTCGAAGCTCAGCCGGGACACGCCGATCGTCGGTTCGGCGTCGATGCCCTTGCCGTCGACGGTGATCCGGCGGATGGAGTCCCCGGCGGCCGTGGGCGTGGCCACGAGCTTCCGGGTGCCCTCCAGGTACGTGCCGTCGCCGGGCGTGAGGGTCGGCCGGCTCGGGGCGTCGGCCGACGCGCTGCGCTCCGGCGCGGAGTCGGCGGCGTAGGCCGCCGTCAGGTTTCCGCTCACGAGCAGCAGCGAGGCGAGCGCCGCCCCGAGCAGCCGCCGGCCGCCCGATCCCCCGGATCCGCCATGTGGCCGTCTGCGCCACTGTGTTGGCCGCTTCACGAACTGCCCCTCCCGATCGATGCAAGGTAAAGGGCACGTCGGGAAAGACCCACGACATGCCCATGGCGGATCCTGAGCGGCGCAGATGAACGGCGTTAAAGCAAAAGTAAACAAGCAGCGGAATGGTCCGCTGGGGCGGGCGGGGACGGCGGTCCAAAACGGTTCGTTCGTCGGCCCCTTGAGGCCCCGATCGACACCCCATAAGGTCCCATTGACGATAAGTCCTCGGCGTGCGAGGCTGACGCGACATCAGGACCGCGGCCCGTCCTGCGTGTACCGCCCGACGACCTGGAGGACACCCATGGCGCACGCCCCCGTAAGCGACTCCCATCTGGACGCGCGGGTCTTGGACCGGGCCGCCGGGGTGCTGCTCGGCGCGGCCGTGGGCGACGCGCTGGGCGTGCCGTACGAGTTCAAGCCGACGCTGAGCGAGGACCAGCAGCCGCGGATGATCGGCGGCGGCCTCGGACCGTACGAGCCCGGCGAGTACTCCGACGACACCCAGATGCAGGTCTGCATCGCCGAGGTGGCGGCGGCCGGAGCGGATCTGCGCACTCCCGAAGCCCTGGACGCGATCGCCGCGAACTTCCAGGGCTGGCTGAGCGAGGGCGCCAGCGACGTCGGCAACCAGACCAGCGTGATCCTGAGCACCGCCGCCCGGGCACCCGGCTCGGCGGGCACGGCGATGCGGGAGGCCGCCCGGGAGTACACCGCCGGCAACCTCCGCAGCGCGGGGAACGGCTCGTTGATGCGGACCGGGATCGTCGCCCTCGCCCACCTCGGCGACGCCGCCGCCATGGCCGAGGCCGCCGTCGCCGTCAGCGCCCTCACCCACCCCGACCCCGACTGCGCCGACGCCTGCGTGCTGTGGTGCTCCGGCATCCGCACGGCGGTGCTGCACGGCACGTTCGACGGCGTACGCGAGGGCCTGGACCTGCTCCCCGCCGAGCGCCGGGCGACGTGGGCCGAGCGGCTGGACGAGGCAGAGGCCCATCCGCCGCGCCACTTCGGCAACAACGGCTGGGTCGTCGGCGCCCTCCAGGCCGCCTGGTCGGCCGTCACCCGCACCGCGGTCCCCGAACTGAGGCCCGCCGAGGGCGGCTTCCCCGCCCAGCACCTGCAACTGGCTCTGGAGGCGGCGGTACGGGCCGGCACGGACACCGACACCGTCGCGGCCATCGCGGGCGCCCTGCTCGGCGCGCGCTGGGGCTGCTCGGGCGTCCCGCTGGAGTGGCAGCAGGCCGTCAACGGCTGGCCGGGCCTCACCGCGCCCGACCTGGTCCGGCTGGCCGCGCTCACCGCCCGGGGCGGGAGCGACGACAAGCTCGGCTGGCCCTCGTCGCCGCACCTGCCGTCCGGCGACCACAGCAGCTTCGCCGTACCCCACCCCCACGACCCCGGCGTGGTCCTGGGCAACCTGGCCCTCGCCCAGGGTGCCGGGCCGGTAGACGTCGACGCCGTGGTCTCGCTCTGCCGCATCGGCACGGCACCTCTCCTGCCGGGGACGGGCACCGACGTCGAGCAGGTCCGCGTGTGGCTGGTGGACAGTCAGGGATCGAACGCCAACCTCCACTACGCCGTCGACCAGGCCGCCCGCCAGGTGCTGCGGCTGCGCCAGGAGGGCAAGCGCGTCCTGCTCCACTGCTTCGCCGGGCAGAGCCGCACCCCGGCCGTCGCGGCGGTCTACAGCCACCTGGCCAAGGGGATCGGCGCGGAGACCGCGCTGCGCGACCTGCGCCGCACGCTGACCGGCGGCTGGCACCTCCACGCGCACCCCGAACTCCAGGAGGCGGTCCACGAACTGACCGCGCGGGCGGTTGCCGTCGAGGGCCGGGAGTGCGTGAAGGCGAAGGTCGCATCGTCCCGGGCGCGCGGGCTGATGCTCGGCCTGGCCGTGGGCGACACGGTGGGCCGTGCCGGGGGCAAGCTGCCGGCCGAAGGCGCGCTGCGGGCCGGGGTCAGCACCCAACTGGCGTGCTTCACCGCCGAGGGCACGATCCGCGCCCTGGTACGCGACGCCGACAAGGGCATCTGCCACCCGCCGTCGGTGGTGTGGCACGCGTACGGCCGCTGGGCCGCGCTGCAAGGCCTGGAGGCCAAGCGCTGGGAGTCGGGCGAAGAGGTGTGGCCCGACGGCTGGCTCGCCCAGGTGCCGGCGCTGGCCGAACGCCGCGGCTCCGCACCGGCGACTGTGGCCGCCCTGGCCGGGATCGAGCAGGGCACCAGGGAGAAGCCGGCGACGACCAGCCGCGGCTGCCACGCGCTGACCCGGGCCCTTCCCCTCGCGGTACTGGGCGCGGCGGAAGGCCCCCAGCTGGCCGCCGATTGGGCTCGCGAGATTGCCGCCCTCACCCACGGCGACCCGGCCGCGCACTCCGCGGCGGCCCACGCGGTGGTACTGGCGGGGCACTGCCTGACCGGTACGCAGGTGCGAGAAGCCCTGCGGGAGGGCCTCCAGGCTCTTCGCGCCGCCGACCGCGACCCGAACGCAGGGGAACTGGACCGGCTCGACGCCGCGCTGCAGGAGGCCGTCGGCCACGGCGCCGACGCCGAACGCCTCGCGGCACTCGCGCCGGACGCCACCGCGCCCTCGGCGCTGCTCGGCGGCGTGTACGTCGCCGCCTCCTTCCCCCAGCGGGAGCAGGTGGGTGACGCGCTGCGCTTCGCGGCGGGGGCGCCGGACGGCGACTCCGTCGCCTGCGTGGCGGGCGCGCTGCTGGGCGCCGCGCACGGCGCGGAGGCCCTGCCCGTCGAACTGGTCAGCCGCCACGAACTGGCCTGGGTCCTCGACATCCTGGCCCGCGATCTCGTCACGCAGCTGGCCCACGCGGACGGAGACCCGCACTGGCGGGGGCGTTACCCCGGCTGGTGAACGGGCACCGGGCCTGCGGGATGCTGTCGGAGGCGCTGATGAGAGGTCCGGCCACCGCCTGGCCCGGCGCACCGCCCGGCCGTCGCAGGCGGCAGGTCTGCATGGCGTGGATGCGCGTGCACGGCCCCCGACGTCACCCGGCCAAGTTCAGCAACGTTCAACGTACCTGGTGGGCGTCGAGGCTGGTGACGGCGTAGACACTCGCACCGGTCTCGCGCTTGCTGGTCAGCTGCAGTAGCTGCGAGGACGTGTGCAAGGACTTTCATCCGCTGCCGCCAACTCCGGCGCTTCAACCCCCAAGACGGAAACAACGGGGACGCCTACCGGGTGGTGTCCGCCGGAACCGACGGCGGCGCGACGATCATCTGCCGGGCGCGTTGTCGGCACGTGGGCCGTGCGCATCGCGGCTGGAACCCGATGGATCGATGACAACGCCGGGGTTGAGGATTCCGGCCGGGTCGAGGACCGTCTTACCGGCCTGCAGGGCGGCGGCGAACAGGTCGGGGCGCTGGCGGTCGTACCACGGGCGGTGGTCGCGCCCCACCGCGTGATGATGGGTGATGGTCGCCCCGCAGCTGATCAGCGCCTCGGAGACCGCCTGCTTGATCTCGTCCCACTGCTCGACCGTCCTGCCCCACTTCCCTGCGGCGTAGACACCGAAGTACGGGGCCGGACCATCGGGGTACACGTGGGTGAAGCGGCAGGTCACGACGCCTTCTGCGCCGACCTGGCGCATCGCGTCCTGGGCAGCGGCGTCGACGGCGGCGCGCAGGGTGCCGAACCGGTCCCATGTGCAGGCCGTCTCGAACGTCTCCACGATCATGCCCTGAGCGGCGAGAGCGTCCCGCTGGTAGGGCATGCGCAAGAAGGAGTTGCGCCAGGTGTCGGCGGCCCCGGTCCGTGCGTCCTGCTCCGCGGTGTCGGCGTAGCGCGGTTCCTCGGCCAGGGTGCCGCCGTGGTCCCTGCACAGGTCCAGCGCGCGTTCCATCGAGGCGTTGACGGGGTGGTCGGCGGATTCGAAGCCGAGTACCAGGACGGCGGTCGGGGCGGCGGCGTTGATGAACGCCTCCATGGGGTCCAGGAGGCGGCAGTTGGCGGGGTTCAGGCCGGACTGCGACAGGGCGCGCACCGCGCGCACGCCCGCGTCGTGGTCGGCGAAGCCCACCGAGGCTCCCGCACGCCACCGCGGCCGGTCCTGGAGGCGTACCCAGGCTTGGGTGATGACGCCGAGCGCGCCCTCCGAGCCGAGGAACATCCGGTCGGGGGACGGTCCGGCTCCCGAGCCCGGGAGACGGCGGGACTCGAGGACCCCGCTGGGAGCGATGACCCGCATCGATTCGGTGAGGTCGTCGATGTGGGTGAGGTTCGTTGCGAAGTGGCCGCCGGCGCGGGTGGCCAGCCAGCCGCCGAGGGTGGAGAACTCGAACGACTGGGGGAAGAACCTCAAGCTGTAGCCGTGGGGCCGCAACTGGTCCTCCAGGTGCGGGCCGAGGACCCCGGCCTGAACGAGCGCGGCCCGGCTGGTGCGGTCGATCTCCAGGACCTGGTCCATGGCGCCCATGTCCAAGCTGACCACCCCGGCGTAGGCGTCACCCACCCTCGGTTCGACGCCTCCCACCACCGAGGAACCACCGCCGAACGGAATGGCCGCGATGTCGGCGTCACTGCACCAGTCCAGGAGATCGACGACCTGTGCCTCGGATGTCGGGCGCACCACAAGGTCGGGCACGTGGGGCAGGCGCCCCAGCAGCGCTCTCACGACATCGCGGAACGCCTGCCCGTGGCTGTGCGCGAGCCGGTCGCGCACATCGGCGGACGCGATCGACGCCAGAGCCGGCGGCGCCTGGACGCGGCTCGCCCGCACTTCGAACGATTCGATCGGCGGGGCCTCGTGCACCGTCAGGTCGGCGCCCGGCAGCATCTCCGCGGTACGCCGGGTGATCTCCGCACGCTCCGCGCCCGTCACCGCGTCCTCGACGTTTCCCCATCCCCACCACGACCGCGTCTTGCTGCCCAATGCCGCACCCCCGATCTGAACGCCGGGTAAATTACCCGTCGGTCACTTTCGCATAGGATGGGCCCATGGACAAGGAGGAGAAGGCCGCCCGCACGGCCGGGACAAAGGGGATGCCCCGCGCCGACCGGGAGAGGCTGATCCTGGACGCGGCGGCACACGAGTTCGGCGCCAAGGGCTACGCACGCGGGTCGACCGCCGCGGTGGCAGCGCGTGCCGGAATCAGCAAGCCCATGATCTACGAGTACTTCGGTTCCAAGGACGGCCTTTACTTGATGTGCCTGGAGTACGCCGGATCCCGCCTCGTCGAAGCCGTCGCTGCGGCGCAGGAGGGTCCGTCCGACATCACGCGTGCCGCGCGCACTCTCGAGGCCATCTTCCGGAGGCTGGAGCCCCGTGTCGACGACTGGGCTCTCGTCTATGACACGACGCTGCCGGCCGACGGGCCCCTCCATGCGGCGGCTGCCGTCTACCGACAGGAGCTGAACCGCCTCGGAGCGGTCGGCGTGGCCGAGTTCCTCGGCTCCTCGGAGGCGGGCGAGGCGCTCGACACCGACCTCGCCACGCACCTGTGGTACGGGACCGTGAGCGCCGCAGTCGCCTGGTGGCGCCACCACCCCGAGCAGAGCGCCGACGACATGACGGCACGCTTCGAACGGATCCTCGCGGTGCTGTATCCGCAGACTGCCGCACCAACCACGGCGGGCCGACCTTGAAGAACCGAAAATCGCCCGCCCGGCCCAGCTGAAAAACGGGCCGCGGAACCGCGCCGCTGATGCCCGCCGGAATCAGCCCGAGCGGGTCCGTCCGGACGGACCCGGCGCCACGCGCGGCGCAAGCTTCCCGCCGCCGTCACATCGGGCCGGGACACCCACCGCGCACCGGAGTACCCGCCCACGCCGACGCCGACGGCGCTCGGCGCTCGGCGCGAGTCTTTGCGTGGTCACACGTCACCGGTACGGCGCAGCGCGGCCCGGACCTCACTCGGCAGAGGGGAACCCCCGGCGCGGAGGGGGATCGCGGGCCGGGCCCGACCGCGAACCGCCGTCCCGGGACGGGTATCCCCTGAGCACCAAACACCCCGAATAGGTAGATTCCGCCTCGGGCGTCCGGAACACGGCCGCCCGCACAGGCATCGACCGCGAGACCCACGTCCGGCCCGCGCAGGCCGCCGCTGACGAACGGGGAGACCGACCATGGCCACTGACTCACCCATGCAGCTCGGCATGATCGGGCTCGGCCGGATGGGCGCGAATCTCGTGCGCCGGCTGATGCGCGACGGCCATCGGTGCGTCGTGCACGACCTCAGCCGCGATGCCGTGCTGGAGCTGGAGAAGGAGGGCGCGACGGGCGCCGGCTCCCTCCAGGAGTTCGTGGAGAAGCTGGAGACGCCGCGCAACGTCTGGCTGATGCTGCCCGCCGGGGTGGTGCAGCCGACGCTCGACGAACTCGCGCCTCTGCTGGAGCCCGGCGACACCGTCATCGACGGCGGCAACTCGTACTACCGCGACGACATGGCCCGCGCCAAGCAGCTCGCCCCGCAGCGGATCCACTACGTGGACTGCGGCACCTCCGGCGGCGTCTGGGGGCTCGAACGCGGCTACTGCCTGATGATCGGCGGCGAGGACGAGCCGGTGGAGCGGCTGGGCCCGATCTTCCGCACCATCGCCCCCGGCCGCGGGAACGCCGAGCCCACACCGGGCAGGACCAGGTCCGACGGGACCGCGCCGGAGGGCTATCTGCACTGCGGGCCTAGCGGCGCCGGCCACTTCGTGAAGATGGTCCACAACGGGGTGGAGTACGGGATGATGGCCGCCATCGCCGAGGGCCTGAGCATCATCCGGCACGCGGACGCAGGGCTGGGCCACCGGACCGTCGACGCCGAGACCGCGCCGCTGCGCGAGCCCGAGGCGTACCCGTACGAGATCGACGTGGCCGAGGTCGCCGAGGTGTGGCGCCGAGGCTCGGTGGTCGGGTCCTGGCTGGTCGACCTCGTCGCCGACGCGCTGGCCCGCTCGCCGCAACTGGACTCGTTCACCGGCCGGGTCTCGGACTCCGGTGAGGGCCGCTGGACGGTCCAGGCGGCGATCGACGAGAGCGTCCCTGCCCCGGTCATCAGCGCCGCGCTCGCCGAGCGGTACGCGTCGCGCGGACTGGGCGAGTTCGGCGACAAGGTGCTGTCCGCGATGCGCGGCGAGTTCGGCGGCCACGTCGAGAAGACCGGGTGAGGGCGCGATGACCCGCCACTCCCCCTCGCCGAGTCATGGCCCGGTGCCCGACGACCACGTGGTGGTGCTGTTCGGCGCGACCGGAGACCTCGCCCGCCGCAAGCTGCTGCCCGGGCTGTTCCACCTGGCCAAGGCGGGGCTGCTGCCTGCCCGTTACCGTATCGTCGGCTCGGCTCCGGCCCAGAGCACGATGAGCGACGAGGACTTCCGCAAGCACGCGCGGGATGCGGTCGCGGAGTTCGGCCGGTCCAAGCCCGAGGGCAAGGCGTGGCGGGAGTTCGAGTCCACGCTCTCCTTCGGCGCGTGCGATCCCGGAGCCGCCGGGCCGCTGCTCGCGGCCGTGCAGGAGGCCGAGAAGGCCATCGGGGCCAGCCCGCGGCGCCTGTTCCACCTGGCGGTGCCGCCGAGCGCGTTCGTCTCCGTGGTGGAGACGCTCGGGGCGAGCGGCCTGGCCGAGAACGGCCGGATCATCGTGGAGAAGCCCTTCGGTACGGACCTCGCTTCCGCCCGAGCGCTGAACGCGTCGATCCACGCGGTCTTCGACGAGTCTCGGGTGTTCCGCATCGACCACTTCCTCGGCAAGGAGTCGGTCGACAACATCCTCGCCCTCCGCTTCGCCAACGGCCTCTTCGAGCCGATCTGGAACCGCGACCACATCAGCCATGTGCAGATCGACGTGCCGGAGAGCATCAGCATCGAGGGCCGCGCGCAGTTCTTCGAGGGCACCGGCACCTTCCGGGACATGATCGTCACGCACCTGTTCCAGCTCCTGGGATTCGTGGCGATGGAGCCCCCCACGGCGCTCGAGGCGCACTCCATGCGGGACGAGAAGGAGAAGGTCTTCCAGTCGCTCAAGCCCGTCGACCCGGCCCATGTCGTCCGCGGGCAGTACGAGGGATACCGCTCCGAGCCCGGCGTGGACCCGAAGTCCGACACGGAGACCTTCATCGCGCTGCGCGTCGGCATCGACAACTGGCGCTGGGCCGGGGTGCCGTTCTACCTGCGCTCGGGCAAGTCGCTGGGCGAGGCGCGGCACGTGGTGACGCTCGGCTTCCGGGAACCGGCGCTGCGCATGTTCCCGCTGGCCGCACGGGCGGGCGCCGGCGTCCGGAGCAACGAGTTGATGATCGACTTCGACGACCCCGGCCGCATCACGGCCTGCTTCCTGGCGAAGGACCCCGGCCCCGCGATGCGCCTGCGCGAAGCGGAGATGGTCTTCAGCTACGCCGAGTCCTTCAACTCGATGCACGCGCTCGACGGCTACGAACGCCTGATCCTGGACGCGATGCTGGGCGACCAGTCGCTGTTCACGCGTTCCGACGGCATCGAGCGCCTGTGGGAGGCATCGGCCCCGCTGCTGGAGAACCCGCCGCCCGTGGAGTTGTACGCGCCCGGTTCGTGGGGCCCGGAGCCCGCCGTACGCAAGCTGATCGCACCGCACCACTGGAGCCTGCCCCGGCGGGGGTGAACGGGGGCGGCGGCCGACTGCCGGGCCTCGACAGCCGGCCGCACCGAGCGTCACCAGCAGAGGCTTGGGCCTCTCCCACCGGAGGGCGGTTTGCCCACCCCGCGAGCACTTGGGAGGCTGCTTCGCACACGGACCGGACCTGTTCCGCAAGCACGACGGCCGACCTGGCGGGCGGGGACGACTTGGCGAGTCCGGCTTCGACGCCAGTGGGGGAGGGACCCGGTCGGCCCCTCCCCCCACCGCGTCAGCCGACCCGGATCAGGTCAGCGTGAGCTTCTTGTGCGCCGAAGTACTGCTGACATAGTTGCCGTTCCCGCCGTAGACGGCCGTGACCGTCGCTGTTCCCTTCTTGTTGGGCAGCTTGATCGTGAAGCTGTGAGCGCCCTTCGCGGCTGCCGTCAGGGTGACCTTGGTGGTTGCGGTCGTATTGCCGACCTTGGCGGTCACCGTGATCGTGCCGGTCGGATAGGCGGCACCGCTGTGCCCGCCCACCACCACCCGGACCTTCTCGGTCTTGCCGTGCGTCGCCTTGGTCCGGGACAGCGTGAGCGTCGTGGCCGACTTCGCCTTGGCGACCTTCAGCTTCTGCGTCGTGACACCGCTGGGGGCGACGACGTCGGTGCCGGTGAACTGTACGGACACCGTGTGGCTGGCGACGGACAGGGACGCCGGCAGCGTGAACCTGCCGGAGCCCGAGGCGCCGACCTTCGCGGACAGCGAGCCGGTTCCGTAACTGACCTTCACCGTGCCGCTGTCGGCACCCGCCACCGCGAAGATCCCGGAGACCGCGTGCCCGTAGGTGGTGGAGGTCTGCTGCAGCGACACGGCAATGGCGCTCTGGCCCTTGGTCAGGACGAGCTGCACGGCGTCCGAGGCCGAGGTGTCCGCGGTGGCGGTTCCCTCGAAGGACGCGGTGAAGCTGTGCGTCCCTGCCTTGAATCCGGCCGGTACGGACAACGATGCCGTCCCGCCGGTGACCGTGCCCTGCGCGAGGACGGTGGTTCCGTCGCGGAAAGTCACCACTCCGCCGTCGGCTCCGTCGCCGGTGACGGCCGCCTTCAGCGCGACCGCCTTGTTGATGCCAGGAGCGGCCGGGTTCAGGCTCAGGGTCGTCGATGTCGTGGCGAGCACATCGATGTCAGCCGTCCCGGTGTAGCCCGAGCCTGCTCCGACCGCGGTGACGGTGGTGCCGCCGTAGGCCAGGTCGGCAGGCAGCACGGCCTGGAACGAGACGCTACCGTCGCTGTTGGCGACGGCGCTGCCGAGCGACGTGGAAGCGAGCGTGAAGGCCACGCTCTCGCCGCTGCGGTAGCCCGAGCCGCCGACCGTGACCGTGGCGCCCGGAGCGGGCTTGCTGTCACTGACCGCCAGCGTCCCCGGCTGCGAGAGTGCCTGGTGTTCGGCGCAGACGCTGCCTTGGGCACCGACCGGGGGCACGGCGGACGTGGTGCCCGTGACGCCGTCGTCCTCGCGGACCGTGAGGGTGCCGAAGTCCTGGCTGCCCAGGACCGCGTTGGTGGAGTTCGACACCCCGATCTTGTACGCGGTGGTCGGGGTCGCTCCGGCCACGGTGTCGCCCGTCACCGGGACCGTCACCGCCTGGCAGGTCGTGCCGGGCTGGAAGGTGACGGGCTGCATGGCGAGGCCGACCTTGCCCGTGGCCGAACCCACCACGGTCAGGTACGCGGTGACCGGCGTCGTGCTCGGCTGCGAGAGGTAGACCGCGACATCGTCCGTGTCCGGGCCGCTGCCTTCCTCCGCGGCGGTCGACGCGACGTTCACCGTGGTCCGCGTGCGGGGGTCGGGGGTGCCCACGCCCTTGCTGTCGAAGCCCAGGTCCGACAGGTACACGCCACCGGTGGTCACGGCGTCGGCGCCGACGGCCGCGGTGAACGTGACCTTCGTGACGTGCTTGAGGTCCAGACCCGCCGCGGCCAGGGTCGCGGTGGGCACGTGCACCTGCTGCAGCACGATCTTGTTGAGGCTGGTCGACGTGCTGGACGGCATCCTGGTGACGCCCCACCTGTTGAGGTCGGACACCAGGTCGCTCCAGGTGCGACCGGAGGCGTCGGTCACACTCAGCGTCATGTCCGTCCCGGTGGTGACGCTCTCGTCCGGGGACATGCTCACGGTCATCTCTTCGTAACCGGACACGTTCCGCTGTGCGGCCGGGATGGTCACGCCGAGCGCTCCGGCGGCCGTCGTCCAGGTCAGGTGCGTCATCGGATTCAGCGGGACGTTCGGTGCGAAGGACGCGGGAGTCCAGTAGGGCACCTGCTGATTGGTGAGCGTGCTCCCGGGGTTGGTGCAGTACGGCAGGGGTTCGGGAACGGTGCGGCCGTACTTGTTGGCGCAGACCGTGGCCGTGGCCCCGGTCGTGGTGCCGATCAGCGGGCTGGTGGTCTTGAACGAGGCGATGTCCTCGCGCAGGGACGAGGGCTGCTCGGCCACGGTACGCACGTCGGCGAAGTCCGCCACGGACGGCGGCTCCAGCTGCGAACCGTCGAACATCCCCTGGAACTGGGTCTGTCCGCCGAGGGTCAGCTCGAAGAAGCCGGAGATGTAGGCCGCGCCGACCTGGTTCTGCTGCTCGGCCGTGAGCCGGATGTTCTTGCCCGAGGCCAGAGCCGTGCTGCTCGTGCCGCAGACGGCGTCGTTGGAGCTCGACCAGTCGTCCGAGCCTGCCGGGAAGGGCGGGGTCCACGACGTGTTGAAGAAGTTGTGGTCGGCGCCCATGACCCAGATGTCGGAACGCTGGACGTCGTCGGAGAACGTGTTGTCCCGCGAGTCGGCGTAGAAGTGCTGACCCTGCTGGTCGGACACGTCACCGTCGCAGTACGGCAGCAGTGTCGTGGTGACGACGTCCGGCAGGGTGGCGCGAGTGAAGTCGATCGGGGCGAGGGCGAAGACCGACTTGATGTTCCACGGGTTCGCCAGTCCCGCGTTGAGGGTACCCGCGGTCACCACGCCCTCGCCGCCTCGCGAGTGGCCCATGAGCCCGATCCTGCTGAAGTCCATGGTGCCGACGAGCTGCGCGGCGGTCATGGCGCCGGCCGGGTAGGTCGCCTGGCCGGCGGTGAGCGCCTGGTCCAGCGTCACGTCCTGGTCGGTCGCCGCGTCGTGGTAGCTGACGGACTCACCCTGGTTGGCCTTCTTGAGCATGGTCAGCGTGTCCAGGGCCAGCTGGCCGCGGGTGATCGCGCCGTCGTCCGGAGAGAGCTGGTTGTCGTTGGCGTTGATGGCGTTCGCCGAGATGGACACGACGGTGTAGCCGTCCGCGGCGAGTGCCTTGCCCGCGGCGTCGTACCCGGCGTAGCTCACGACCGGGGCGGTGCCGTCGGGGCAGGGCCAACCGCTGGCGCCCCTGAGCGTCGTGAGGTTGTAGCACGAGCTGTGGCGGCCGTGCACGAAGACCACCAGCGGGTGGGTGCCTGTGCCGGTGGGCAGGTAGATACGGCCTTCCAGCTCGCCTCGGATACCGCCGATGTCCGCCAACGGGATCGACTGCGCGCCGAAGTTGTAGTCGGCGATCGTGTACGGGGACGTGCCGTTGGTCGTCGGGTCCCCGGAGGTGGGTCCCGAACCGCCGATGCCGTTCGGGACCGCCGAGAGCCGTTTCAGGGCCTTGGCCTGTCCGGCCGCCGATGGCAACGTTGTCGGGCCGGTGGCAGTGCTGTCACCCCCGCTGGACCACTGCCAGGTGATCGACTTGGCCGTGGCCGGCGAACTGTCGGGAGTGGTGACCGTGAGCGTGCGCCCATCGGCGGACTCCGTGGCCGGACCGAGGTCGACACCGTCAGCCAGCAATTCGGGGGCGTCGTCCCTCATGGGCAGTGCCGTGTCCAGCGTCAGCGACACGGCATAGCCACCCGCGGCCTGGGTGACGGACCAACCGTCACCCGAAGCGACCACAGACGTACCGGGACCTTCGGAAGCGGATGCCGGGGATGCGGCGACCGACAGCGCACCAAGCGCCATGAGTCCCGCGACACCCCCGGCCAGCGGACGCAACAACCGCGCCCACAGGGGATCGGATATCTCCACCAGTGCCAGACCTTACTCACGAGCGCACAGGCTGGCGCCCGCTGTGCGGTGCGCGCGCCAGTCCGTGCAACAACGGCTACTGATCCATAGCCCGGCCAAAGGTTGACAGATAAACAAGTGAAATTGAATAAAGAAATTTTGATGTTGCATGTTGTTTATCTTGGTGCCACAAAATCCCAGCTACCCGTGTTTATTGACGAACCACCAGCAATGAATTACCGTCCGGTAATCGGTACGCACTCCCCGATAAGGAGTCGACTTCCTTCCAATGGACTGCCGATGGCACGTCGAACCGACTGCGGGCCGGAGAGCGCCCCACCCGGATCACCCGGCGAAGGGGGGCCGCTGAGCGAGATACCTCGGTCCGGGTCGGGTGACCTACTCTGCTTGCCGCGGCGATCTACGGCTCCGCCCGCTGTATACGATCCCGGACCGTCCCGGGCGGGCCACGCATCCCTGGAAAGGCGCCTCCCCGGGTGATGTGTACATGATGGCCGTGTCAGGGTGATTTCGAGTCGTGCCTCCTCTGAACCCGCCTCGTACAGCTCGCATCGAGTGGCTGACCACCTTCGACTGCCGCAATGGGCTTGGACAGGGGCCACCCACCCAGCGTCGGAGTCCGCCTGGCAGAGAAACGGGGAGCTGGAGCAGCAGGGTGTGCAGACGAGGGGACTGCGTGGTCCGTAGCGATGGATGGGGGCGGCACGCAGCATGCATGGGCCGATCTCCCAGGGCGGACACTGCTGGGTGGCAACCACTGAGCGCTCGCGAGGAGTCAGCCGGAGCTGAATGGGGCGGCTCGGCTGGCGGTGGGTGGCGTCGTGGGCCTCGTCGAAGGTGTGCAGGCCGATGGCTGAAGCCATTTCGCGCCGGGGACGGGGAGCGCTGGTCCCGTGTCGCTCTTCACCGTAGCGGCAGGAACTGTCGCGGTCCTGCTCGGTGTAGGTGACTGGCTCGTCGTCCGGTTCGGACTCGGGCGGGCTGTCGCTCTCGCCGGTGATCTCTTGCCACTGCCGTCCATCTCGGGCGAGGGCCCACAGGTAGGAGATCCGCTTGGGGTCGTGCCGGTTTCGGGCGCGTACGGCGAGGTGTTCGCCGTACGCGCTGGTGACGACGAGTTCGTCCAGGGAGGTGGCGCGTTCCTGTGGGATGCACAGGGCGGGCAGGAACCAGCCGCTGTGCCACCTTCCGCAGGGGTGACCGGCTTCTGGGCAGGTGCGCTTGCTGACGGGGGTGCACTTCCAGATCTGCAGGCGCCGTACGCCACCAAGAATCATCATGGTCAGGGGGGAGGCGATGCGTTGCCAGGGCACGTTGTCCACGCGGGCCCAGGGCACTCGGTCGATCAGGGCGGAGGTCTCGTCCCCGGTCACCCACAGCGGAGCGATGTTCAGGGCCCTGGCGTTGGCGGAGCGGCGACGTACGGTGCTGGCGCTGAGGGGGGGGAGTACTGCCCTTCCCATCCGACACTTCCGCCGGCTCCGGTCACCAGTACGTCGGTGATCACCTTTCCGTCTGCGGACCGGGCCTCGGTCTGCACCTGGAGCCCGTTTCGGGACGCGGTGCGAGCGATCCGCTCCTTCATCGCCTTGTGCTTCTCGCCCTCCTGTGGCGTAGCGACATGGGTGAGCGGCAGGTGGCCGCCACCCACGCGACGGTGCCGCCGCGGCGCTGCCGGCGTACGAACATCCAAGGCGTCTTGTCGGCCAGTGCGCACCGGCATTGGCCGCCGTCGCAAGGCAGGCGGTTGTGAGCGGAATCCGGCCCCGCGAGCGAGCCGAAGCCAGCCCACCAGACCCCTTTGGGTATCGATCGGGCCGGTGCTGCCGTGGCAGGAGAAGCTACCGGGCCCGCAACTGGTAGAGGACCGGCGGTGTCTGGAGGGCACCGTGCTCTAGCCCCGGCACTGTCACCGGCCGGCCCCCACATGTGAGGGATGCAAGTGACGGCACAAGCCACCGGCATCACCCCCGTCAGTCCGCCAAGGGCGCCGTCAGGTTCCCGATCCGCGTGACCGCCCAGCGCACCATGATCACGGTCACGAAGCCGCTTGCCGCGACAGCGGTGACGATCGATGCGGCGGAGCCGGAATGCAGCGCGGTCAGGAACGGGACGACCAGCAGGGCCACCGCCGCGAGCATCCCGGAGCCGTACCAGCCCAGGAACAGCACCGGGCCCAGGCTGCCGGCGGGAGACTGGGCCGACGACATCAGCAGATGGTGCTTGGTCGCACCCCGGCAGGCGTTCACCAGCGAAGCGCCCACCAGCGCGGGCACCAGGGCGGGCGCCAGCAGCGCGCGGGCCCCCGCGCCCTCCGCGGCCAGGACCCCGGCCGCCACCAGCGTGCCCACCAGCCCCAGCGCGACGGGCACCGCGGTGTGCCGCAGCATCAGGTCCCGATAGGGGTAGGGCGCCCAGGACGCGCGCCGGGTGTCGTCGGTCTCCAGCCGGGCCGGCTCCATCAGCTGGGTCAGCGACCAGTAGCCGAAGATCAGTGCGGCCAGCGCCGCCGTCACGCCCGTGCCGCCGTGCGCCGAGGCGGCCAGCACCGCGCCCAGCACGGCCAGTACGCCCAGCACCACGGCGCGGCCCAGGCGGCCCGGGGCGCGCAGCAGTGCGAGGCTGTCGCGCCACGGTACGGCCAGTTGCGCCCAGCGGGGCGCCGGCAGCCGCCAGCGTGCCGATCGGCCCCCGCCGGTGACCCCGGCGACCACTTGCCGCGCGGTACGGAACTCCACCGTGCGCAGTGCGGCCATCACCCCGGTCGCGGTGCGCGAACGCCGTCGTACGGCGGACAGCGCCAGCGACCCGGAGAAGCGGTGTGCCGCGACCAGCGCGCCGGCCACCACGACCGCCAGCAGGACGCCCGCGACCTGGCCGCCCGGCAGTGCGGTCGGTGTGGGGGCCAGCGCGGCCAGCCCGGCCCAGCCCCAGGGCCCGGACCACAGTTCGACACGTTCCAGTCCCGGCAGCCGGTTCCCGTTGACCGCGAGCACGGTCTGGGCCGCCAGCGCCAGCACGGTCATACCGACGTACGGAGTGGCCAGCCGGGCCCAGCGGGCCACCCGCTCGCTGCCCTCCACCGCGGTGGCCAGCGCGGTCGCCAGCAGGGGCATACCAACACCGCCCAGCAGGCACCAGCCGAACGCGGCCGGCAGCCCCACACCGACGGTCAGGCCCAGCGCGACCGTGGCGATGGCCGAGACAAGCAGCCCGGCGCCGCCGGAGATCGCGGCTGCCCCCCAGAACCACGGGCGCAGCACCCGGCCGACGTCCACCGGCTGGGCGAGCAGCCAGTCCACGGTCTCGCGCGGCGGCACGACCGGGCCGCGCCACTGGGCGTCCCAGGCGGCGACGAGCAGCCATCCCAGCCCCAGCGCGCAGGACCCGGCCGGCAGGGCGGCCAGGATCGCCGGGCCGTGGCCGGAGTAGTCGGCGCCCATCGACTTCTCGAGGAACAGCCCCAGGCTCGGCAGCCCGCCCCACACCGCGAGGAGCAGCGCCACGCAGTAGACGGTGTAGCCGATCTGGCCGGCCTTTTTGCGGCGGTGCGGGGTGCGCAGGTCTCGGACGAGCCGCAGGGTCTCCCGGGTCCAGTCGTCCTCGTCGGACCAGGCCGCAGCGTGCTCGCCGGTGTCCTCTGCGAGGGCGGTCACCGGGCACCGTCCGGGCTCTCGGCCAGCCAGGTCAGTCCGTCGGTGCCGGTGGCGAGCACCTTGTCCGGGTGACCGTCGGCGACCACCTTGCCGTCGCTGAGGACCAGCACCTGGTCGGCGACCGCGCGGGCCAGCTCCCCGTGGTGGGTCACCAGGAGCACACCGACGCCTTCCGCGGTCTCCTTCTTGATCAGGTCGGCCAGCTGCCGGCGCGCGCCCGGGTCCAGCCGCTGTTCCGGCTCGTCCAGGAGCAGCAGGTCACGCGGCCGGACCATCGCGGAGGCCAGCAGCAGGGACTGGAGCTGTCCGGAGGACAGGGCCCCGGGCAGCGCGTCGGCGTGGTCGGTCAGCGCGCGCTCGGCCAGGACGTGGCCGATCCAGTCGCCGGCGTCCTCCACGCCGTGGGCCACCGCCACCAGCTGCAGGTGCTCGCGCACGGTGAGGTCGGGGTAACAGGCCGCGGTGTCGCCGACGACCGCGACCCGGGCCCGGACCGCCGGGTCGTTCTCGTTCATGGGCCTGCCGTCGAACTTCACGGTGCCGGTGCTCGGCTTGTCCCGGCCGGCCGCTATGCGCAGCAGGGTCGATTTTCCGGAGCCGTTGTGGCCGAGCAGCGCGACGCACTTCCCGGCCCGGAGTCGCAGGTTCATGGTGGCCAGCGCGGTGCGCTTGCCGTAGACCCGGCTGACGCCGCTGAGTTCGAGCAATGGTGGTGCACCCATGTCGCCGGGCCTCTCGTCAACCGCGATCGCTGTCCCCGCTTCGGCCTCGGACGACGGCCCGGAGCGGCCCGGCCATTCTCCACGGTCGACCTGGACGGAGGCCATCGGCCCGCTGTTCGCCCGCCCCGAGGCACCGAGGGGGCCGGCATGCACGATGTTCCTGTCCGGGTTCGCGGCCCTCCACGCCCGAGCCCTCCCCTGCCTCGCCCGCCACCGCACCGGCGCCCCCACCGCCGGTGGAGGTGTACGCGGCCGACCGGAAGCAACGGCGCGGGAACCCACCGTGACCGACCGCGATCCCGCCCTCGCTCCGCGAGGCTCACGGGGCCCCCGGCCCCTGGCGCGTACTCGTGCCGATGGCGGCGGGGGGCGTCCCTCGTACCGTCGCGCCGCGTCAGATGCGATGGACCGTGTGGAGGGCCCGGGCGTAGGTGCCCGTGCCGTCCAGGAGTGAGGCCCCGCCCAGGTCGGACATCGTGGGTCCGTTGATCGTCTTTCGGCTGGAGAGGAAGCGCCTTCCGCCGTCCGTGTCCTTGCCGAGGTAGATGCCGACGTGGTCCACCGTCGGCGTCGTGGTGTCGTCACCGGAGTCGGCGTTGAACAGTACGAGGTCGCCGGGCTGGAGGCCCTCGGCGGCCGGCGGATTCGTGCCGTCCGTCCGGTCGATGCGGACGCCGGGCGCGTAGTCGGCCATGGATCTGGATTGGCGCGGTATGCGGGAGTGGGAGGTGTCCTCACCCGCGGCCAGTGGCACGCCCATGTGGTAGCCGTAGACCATGCGCGTGTAGCCGGAGCAGTCGAGGTTGCCGACCTGCTTGGCGGACGGGCCGGTGTGGGTGCCGTCGGGGAAGGTCCAGCCGGTGTTCATGTACTCGTGGAAGTCGGCGCCCTCGTAGCGGTTCCCCTGCGGGTCGAGGTAGCCGTAGCCCGACTCGCCCAGGACCTGCTTCCCCTCGGCCGGCCCGGCGCCGGCGACCACCCCGGGCGCGCCGGCGAGGAACGTGGCCGCGTAGGCGAGGACGTCCGGGGCCGTGGAGCCGGACCACTCCCGGACGGTCTTCTCCAGCTCCGGGGTCCAGGTGCCGTCAAAGGGTTCCGGGAGCACGCGCACCCAGTCGCCGTGGGTGACGGCGGGCGGGGCCGCCCAGTTGGCGGCGTCAACCTGGAACCGGCTGACGAGCAGTCTCACCGGCAGGTTGGTGCAGCCGTCGTTGGCGAGTGCGCGCAGGCCGACCCGGCCCTTGCCGAAGGTGGGGTCGGCGACGTCGAAGGCCCAGTCGGACGGTTCCGCCGAGGCCGTACGCCATGCCTTCGCGCGTATCCGGGTGCCCTCGCGGCGGACCCGGATCGTCCAGTCGGTGCCCGCGGGTACACCGGTGGCGAGGGAGACGGCCGGTGCGAGCTGGGTGACGGTGTCGGCGACCTCCTTCTCGACCCTCAGCTCGACCGCGCCGGAGGTGAGGAAGGAGAGCCGCGCCCGGTAGTTGTTGTGGGTGTCCTGGTAGCCGAAGGACAGGGCGAAGGAGCAGGCCTGCCCGGTGGGCACCTTGTCGAACCGTCCGACCGTGCGCACGTCCACGTCGCTGATCTGGTCGTCGCGGACGCTGGCGTGGCGGCTGGCGAAGTCGGTGGTGAGGGTGATGACGCCCGTTCCCGGCACCACCGCGTAGTCGCTGTCGGCGGGTCCGAGGGTGGACCAGGCGCCGCCACCGGGGGATCCGCCCCAGTACACGCGCTGGTCCTCCGGCAGTGCCGGGTCGGGCAGCGTGCGCTGGAAGTCGTCCGCGAACGGCTTCTTGTTCTCCGTGAAGGTGCGCTGCGGGCCGGGCAGCAGAACGGTGCGTGCCCCGTGGGTCAGCAGCGCCACGCGCCGCCCGCCGGAGGTGACCTCGGTGCGGGCCGGGGCCCCCGGCAGCACGGTTGCGGTGAGGTGCGCGGCGAGCGTCTCACGGATGAAGTAGTCGGCGTTCAGCGGCGGCAGGGTCACGGCCGATGGGCCGGAGGCCGGTCCGGACGGCAGGGGCAGCGGCTGGACCGCGGACGGGGCGGCGGCAGCCGGCTGGGCGGCGCGTGCGGGGGCAGCGGTCAGGCCGCCGAGCGGGACGGCGGCAGCGGAGGCTGCGAAGGCGGCAAGCACATGGCGCCGTGAGGTGTTCGACATACGTTTCATGATCCCCGGATCGCGGCCGGTGCCGGTAGTGCATAAGGGAGTTGACCTGTGCTTCTTGGCGCGCCGGATGCCACGTGGCCTCTGTTGGTCGCGGCGCCCGGCAGTGTCGCGTGCGCACGCTCCCGTGTCCGCACCGACGCCGACGCCCTGCCCCGGGTTACGAGGACGGGAGAAGCCTCGGCAGCGACCTCCCACAGCGCGGGCCGGCCCGCGTGCCTCCCGCACCCCGCCGCAGAAGGACGCAGGGACTTTCTTCACGCCTTTGTTCATGTCTTGACTGAACCCCGACAAGACTGTTTCGATCTGGGCGCGTCCCGAGGAACGCGGAGGGAGGAGAGGTTCCCCGTACGCCGTCCGGCCCGGCAGCACGCGCACGGGCCGAGCGGGCGCCACCCGACCGCATCGTCCTCATGTCCGCCGGGAACTCGGGAGACCCGCCGGGCACGCAGCAGTCGATCGACCGTCAGGGGCCGTGCGACACCGCCCACAGGGCGGGACCGCGTACGGCCTTCGTATCGCACCAGGAAGGAAGGACATCGTGAGACGTTCCCTCATAGGGGCAGCCGCGGCTCTCACCTTGGTCGTTCTCGTCGGCACGGCGTCGGCGGCCCCGGCCGCCGTCCCGCACCACGGCCCCTCCGTGACGGGCACCTACTCCACGGGCGCCGACCACCCATGGCAGTCGCTGCCGGCGGTGAGCCCGGGCGCTCCTGCCGACGCGACCGTGGTCGTCGACCCGAGCACCACCCGCCAGAAGTACTCGGGCATCGGCTTCTCGCTCGACGAGACCAGCGTCTCCAACCTGTGGAAGCTCACCCCCGCCGAACGCGAGAAGGCCGTCCGGCTGCTCGTCGACCCGAAGACGGGAGCCGGACTCAACCGCTTCCGCCTGACGATCGGCAGCCCGGACCTCATCGAGCACCTGCCGTTCTGGTCCGAGGACGACCTTCCGCCCGGCGTGACCGACGACTTCCAGCTGAAGCACTTCTCCATCCAGCGCGACATCGACCTGCACATCATCGACACCATCAAGCTGATCCAGCGCTACAACCCGAAGGCCACCTTCTTCGGGTCCGCGTGGAGCGCCCCGGCGTGGATGAAGACCAACAACCGGTTCACGGGTGAGGTCGCGCTCAAGCCCGGCAGTACGACGGACTACTACCAGGTCGGCAAGCTCCGGGACGACTGCATCGACGTCTTCGCCCGCTACTACGTCAAGTTCGTCCAGGCGTACGCCCGTCACGGCATCCGCGTGGACGCCCTGACGCTGCTGAACGAGCCCGGCATGGACGTCGTCTACCCGGCGATGGACATCAGCGTGGCGCAGCAGCAGAAGCTCGCCCTCGCGATCAAGAAGGCGCTGCACAAGGCCGATCTCAACACCGGGCTGTACGTCCACGACTTCAACTTCTGGGACTGGCGCGACCCGAACAGCACCGCGACGAAGAACTACTACCGCATCTTCAACGACGCCCCGGACGGCTCCGTGACCGGCCGGCAGGTCCTCAACGCGACGGACGCCGTGGCCTTCCACCCCTACTGGGGCGACCCGACGGTGATGCGCGACGCGTTCGAGCAGACAGGCAAGCCGGTCCACATGACGGAGACCAGCGACCTGTCCGCGGCCACGATCCTGAACTACTTCCGCCTCGACGCGAGCTCGTACGTCCTGTGGGCGCAGACCACCGACCAGGACGGCGGCACGCTCCACTGGACGCCTGCCCGGGACAACAACATCGACTGGGACGAGGTCGCCGCGACCACCAAGTGGCCCGACCGCCTGGTCAAGGTGAACACCACGACCAAGGACTTCACCGTCCGCGACGAGCTGTACGCCATGGGGCAGTTCGCCAAGTACCTGACGCCGGGCGATGTCCGGCTGGAGTCGAGCACGACGGCGAACGGCGTGAGCAACGTCGTCTACCGGCACGGCACCGACCGGTTCACGGCGGTCCTGGGCAACACCAACAGCACGGACTCCACGGTGCGGGTGGTACTGGCCGGCACGTCGTTCGCGGTGAAGGTCCCGGCGCACTCGTACGCCACGTACCAGTGGAAGCAGCACGTCCCCCGCAACACGTACAACAGGGCGCCGGTGGTGGCCCCCGTGCCGGATGTGGTGGCGGACCAGTACGCCACGCTGCAGGTCCCCCTCAAGGCCACCGACCGCGACGGCGACCGGCTCGCCTTCTACGCGACCGACCTCCCGGACGGCATCACGGTCAACGCCGCCACGGGAGTAGTGACGGTCAACCCGACGGTGGCGGGCGAGCACGATGTGTCGGTGTACGTCACCGACGGGACGGCGCGCACGAAGGCAACCCTGCACGTGACGGTGCGCCCGCACAGCGCACCGGTGGGGGTCCGGGTCGAGGCGGAGTCGTACGCGGCCCAGCACGGCTGGACGACGGGCGGCGCCAACTTCATCGAGTCCAACCCGGCGGCGAGCGGCGGCGCGAACGTGGGCTGGACAGCGGCGGGCAACTGGCTCGACTACGGGGTCGACGTCCCGAAGCCCGGCACGTACGACCTGGAACTCCGCGTCGCCACGGGCGGCGGCGCGACGGTCCCGAACGCCCTCTCCTTCCGCGACGCCGCTGGCACGACGTTGGCCACAGCGTCGGTCCCGAACACGGGCGGCTGGGGTTCGTACCAGTCGGTCCACGTCCCGGTCACTCTCGCGGCGGGCGACCAGACGGTCAGGCTCTTCTGCGAAACGGGCGGCTTCAACATCGACTACTTCCGCCTGTCGTAGGGCACTGTCGGCGGCCCGCCGTCACTCCCCGGCTACGGGCGAGGAGTGACGGCGGGCCGCCGTGCTGAAACCCGCATTCCACGAGCGAGCAGGTGCGTCCACAACGGCCGGCAATATCCTGCGGTCATCCGGAGGAGACCGAATGTACGTACACGGCGACGCTGTCGGAGTTTCCCTCGTCGATCAGTACGGAGAGGGTGAAGTGTCCCTTGGATACCGTGCCTGCCTGATACTTCTGGATATCCTTCGTGTCGCGGCCGGCCGACCGAGAAAAGTCATCGAAGAGGTCTCGGATGTCAAACCGGGGCAGGGGTTCGATGCCCATGGAGTCGAAGTATTCCGGAACCCGGTACGCGGGCATGGCGAAGACGAACCGGGCTTGGCCTGCCGTCCTGCCGCCGGTCCCCTCCGTGCATCGGAACACGTCGGAGGCTTCGCCCGGAAGTACCACACCCCAGTCGTGGGCTGTGCCGGCGGCTTCCGCCCGGCCGGAGCGGGTGCACGACTCCCCCGCCCCCGCCCAGGAAGGTGCGTGCACGCCAAACACCGAGACATACCCGAACCCCAGGACCGCCAACGCGGCAAAGGAGGTGATGTACAGCTTCGAAGAGATACGATTTCGCACCAGAAGTTCACTTTCCCACCGGCGGGGCTGGCTGTCCTGCGCGGCAAGCTCAGCGGAGCTCACCGCATCGGACCGTGCCAGATGCTGTCCGTACGGCCGGACTCCATCGCGGGGAGGCCCCCACCCGTTTCGTACGTCATCGCGCTGCTCCGTCCCGTGATCACGTATTCGCGCGCAATACCCACATCATGGAGGCGAGCGAAGTCACCGAAGTCGTAGGGTCCCACCCTCTCGCCGTAGTCGAAGTTGTAGGCCTTACGGAACTCGACGGAGTAATCAATGACGGCCTTGTCCCCTCCCTTGGCCTTTTCGTTGTGGCCGGTCCCGGTGATCCTGAATTGGTAGCCGCGCATCGCGAAATAAAGGTCGGGATCCTCCCGGAAACCCACCGAGGCGTCCTTCCACTTGCTGTCGACTCCCACCGTCTCCCCTTCGGGAACCGACGTCATCTTGCTGTCCAACTCCTTGAGAGCAGCGGTGATGGCCTGCTTCCCCGTGTCCAGGCTCAACAGCTTCTTGATGTCGCCCTGCTTCAGCGTGTACGGATCCCCGGAATTTCCGAGGTAGTGCTGGGTCATGTCCGCGGCCGTGGTCAAAAGCGTCGCATACCACCACCCGACCAGTTCCCCGAGCCGTGCATAGTTCATGCGGTCCTTGATTCCCAAGTCATCCGACTTGGATCCCCAGGAACCTGTGTTCTTCATGTCGTTAGGGGCGTCATGGCCAGTTCCGTACACAGGCGCGGGAGGAGGAGTGTGCGCGTGACAGAAGGACGGGTCGACGTCGCACCTGGTCAGTCCGGTGGGGTCACTGAAATTGACGGGATTGTTGGCCGAGTAGCTGTACCCGTTCACATCCTGCGGAGAGTACTGGGCGTTGAGCGGGTCGGGGCTGAGGAAGCGGTGGAGTCCCGGGTCGTACATGCGGGCACCGAGGATGGACAGACCCGTCGAGTCGTCCTCGGGCTTGCCGAGGAAGCCGCGGTCGGTCGCCGCAGGCAGGCCGGTGGAGCGCTGCTCCCCGAAGGGCTTGTAGCGGCGCCGGGTGACGACGCCGGTGGCGGCGAGGACCATGAGCTGGGTGGAGGCCTGTCCGTCGGACATCAGCCAGGTCAGTGAGCCGTTCGTCGTGCCGTCGCCGACGCGCATGGCGACGGTCGCATCGCCCGCGGTGTAGTAACGGGTGGCTGCGGGACCGCTGGTGCCGCGCTTGTGCAGTTCCTGACCGGACAGGTACAGGACGCTCTCGCTGGTGTTGCTGCGCAGCAGGATGTTGCCGTCGGCATCGTAGACGTAGCTGCTGTTGACCGGCCCGGTGACCTTGCTCAGCCGGTGGAGGGCGTCCCACTGGTAGCTGGTAGTGACGCCGCCCACGGTCCGGGTCTTCATCTGTCCCGCGCCGTAGTAGTCGTAGGTCTCGGTACCGGAACTGGTCTTGATGCCGGTGACCGCGTGAGGACGGGCCGCGCCGGGAGTGTAGGACTGCTGGTCGGCGGAGTAGCCGGGGTAGACGTAGTCGCGGACGGTACTGCCGGTCGCCGTGGTGTCGGTGACTTTCTGGAGGTTGCCGATGCCGTCGTAGGTGTAGTCCTGCTGGTACGGAGCGAGGCTGCCGGCGAGGTCGGGGCTGAAGGCGCCCGCGCAGCCGCCGCCGGCCTGCGTCGTCCAGGCGCGGGTGAGGCGGTTCAGCTCGTCGTAGGTGAAGCACTCGCGCTGGCCGGTGACGTTGTCGGCGACATCGGTGATCTGGCCTGCTGCGTCTCGGGTGTAGGTGTCGTTCTGTACGGACGGTGTCTGGCTGCTGGTGGTCGTGGTGATGTTGGTGACCCAGTTGGTGGCATCGTCGTAGGCGTAGCTGCGGCGTGCCGTGGTGCCGGTGGATCCCGTGGTGCCGTAGGTGCGCCCGGTCAGGCGCCCGATGGCGTCGTAGTCGGTGGCGTTGACGTAGGTGGCGAGACCGCTGGTGAGTGTGTCGGGCATACCGTTGTCGTCGTACCCGGTGGTCACTGTCTCGGTCGGCAGGCCGGCGGTTCGGGCGTACCCGACGCTGGTCCGGTGGTCGGCCGCGTCGTAGCCGTAGGTGGTCGAGTAGCTGCCGGCCAACCCGTTCCCGTCGTCGGGGATGGTCACGGTGACGCCGGTCTGGCGGCCCCGGGCGTCGTAGCTGTCGACTGTGGTGGTGTAGGCCTTCCCACCCGAGTACGACGTCGCCGTCGCGGGCTTGCCGGCTCCGAGGGTGGCGGTGTCGTAGGTCCGGGCGGTCAGCACCGTGCCGCCGGCGCTGGTGGTCAGCGGCCGGTTCAGGTTGTCGTACGCGTAGTCGACGGTGACGTTGCCGCCGTCGGTCGCGGACTGCAGGTTGCCGTTGCCGTCGTAGGTGCTGGACGTCGCTCCCGTGTCCGGCTCGGTGGTCGTGAGACGCTCGCCGAGCCAGTTGTAGGTGTACGTGGTGACGTTGCCCTTGGCGTCGGTGATCTTGGTGGGGTGGCCACTGCGGTCGTACTCGTAGTTCGTGGTGTAGGTCGACGGACCGAACTCCACGACCTTGGACGTCTGACCGAACACGTCGGTGTAGGTATTGGTGCGCTCGCCGACAGCGGGCACGGTAGTGGTGTAGTCGCCGTGGTAGTTGGTGACGCTCTGACCCTGGATCTGGGCGTCGCCCTTGACCAGGATCCGCGACTGGGTGGTGCGGCCGGCGTAGTCGATCACGAGATCGGTGTACGAGGGCAGGGAGTCCACTGTGGGGTAGACCATGCCGGTGCCCGCGTTGCCGGAGTTGTAGAACGCCGCAGAGGTGCCGGTGACGTTGCCGGAGGTGTCGTAGCGGGTGGAGACCACGGTGCGGCCGGTCCCTGTTCCGGCGGGGGACTGCGTCTCGCGGGCGCGGCCCAAGCCGTCGGCATAGGCATAGGACGTGAGGTACGTGCCACCTGACTGCAGGCTCTCGCTGAGAACGCGGGGTGGCGTGTCGGTGCTGCGGACCAGGTTCGGCACGCCCTCGGAGTTCGGGCCCATGGAGATGGTGTAGGTGAATCTCATCGAAGGGGTCGTGCCGGCGTCGTAACCGGCCATCTCGGTCGGCTTCCAGACCTTGGAGACGCGGCCGACGGAATCGTAATCGACCCGGGTGTACACACCGTTGGCGTCCAAGATCTTGTAGGGGGTGCCCCACAGCCGCGAGGACCACGTCGTGGTGCTCATCTTCGTCCCGGGCCCGGAACCATCCGGGTCGGGGGTGGTGGCCTTCACGCCGCCGGTCGGCCAGGAGGTGGCCGGGGTGTAGGTGGTGGTCGTGGTGTGGTTGGCCTTGACGGTGGGGTCGCTGCTGGCGCTGCCGATCCCGTCGGTGGTGGACCGGACCCGGCCACCGCCGTCGTAGGTGCTGGTGACGTCGCGGTAGTGCGTGGCGTCGGTGTACGAGCGGTCCGTGGTGACGTTGCCGTCGGTCGGCTTGTCGGACGCGACGGACGTGGCCCCGTCGTAGAGCTTGACCGTGTAGGAGTCCTGGTTGGCGGCGCCGCGAGCGGCGCAGTCCGCGGTGTAGTGCCTGGTCTCGTCGGGCAGCACCATCCAGCGCTGGACCTGCGAGTCCGGGAAGTAATCGGTGTTGTAGGCGCGTCCGTAGGTGGTGCACCGGTTGTCGTCGGTGTCGACCAGGCCCCAGTCGTTGGTGCGCAGGGGAAGTCCGTAGGTGGTGCTGACCGGGTCTGTGTCGTCGTACTCGTCGTTCACGACGTGCTCGCGCCAGCCCGAGGAGGTCAGTTCGTCCGTCGTGGTCTTCGCGTCGCGGACGAAGCGGGCGTCGGGCAGGCCCTCGTAGGTGGCGGTGGTGTGCGCCCAGTAGGTGTGCCAGACCCGCTCGTGGGACTGTCCGGTGCCGTCGCGCCGGCTGGACTCCAGGGTCTTGCCGTTCAGCCAGGCGCGGTCGGGGACGTCGGCGCTGCCGCTGTCGCCGTCGGTGACGTTCACGCTGCGCGTGGCGGACGGGTCGGTCTTCGAGGTGCGGTCGCCGTCCAGGCCGCGGTAGAGCCAGTAGTAGGTGGAGGCGGCGTTGTCCTTGGTGCCGGTGAAGACCTCGACCTGCTGGTAGCCGCGCCAGTCGGTCCAGGACTCGTCGTCGTCCTTGGTGAGCGGGTCGTTCGGGAAGGCCCAGGCCGGCTTGCCCTTGTAGTCGTAGGTGGTGGTCATCACCGGGTCGCCGTCGTCATCAGCGCCCTTGCCGACTCCGGGGTCGACGCTGACCTTGTGGACGAGGTACTTCTTGAACCAGCCGCTGCTTGCCGACGTCGCCCCCTCGGGGGTCCAGGTCTGCTTGAAGCAGTCCTGGGTGTTGGACGACTCGCTGGGCGGGTCGGCGATGTCGCAGCCGTTCGGGTCGGCGTCGTAGTTGAGGTAGTCGACGTCGACGAACGAGCCGAGGTCCCCGTGGACCTGGGTGACCCGGCGGAAGTTCAGCACGTGGTCGCCGAGCTGGTTGTCCCGCCACTCACCGTTGAAGTTGATCGTCGGCAGGGTGAGGTCCTTGCCGTCGCCGTAGCCCTTGCGCTCCACGTAGTCCAGCCACAGGGTCTTGCCGATCGTGCCCTCGGGGTTCGGCAGCCCGTACTTCATCTGGTACTGCATCGCGGGGTCCCACGTCGAGGAGTCGTCGTCCCGGACGAAGGTCTTGATGTCCCACAGCATGTCCGTGGTGAAGAACGTGGGGGACGCCGTCTGTCCCGTGATGCTTCGGCAGTTGTCGTCGGCGGCCGTACCGTCGCACAGGAGGTCGGTCGGCACGTCCGGGTACGCCTCCGGATGCAACGACAGTGCAGGGCACGGATCAGGATCGTTCGCCAGCGGGTCCTTCTCGGCCATGCGGTCCACGCAACGCCCCACATGGGTGAGCTCGACCTTCGCGGGCAGCTGCGCTCCCGCGATGTCCGAGGCCCAGCCGTACTCGATGCGCACCAGATAGCCGGCCGCGTCATAGGCACGCGCCTTGTCGGCGTTGGCCCAGGACCGGTAGTGGTTCTGCTGCTTCTCGTAGAAGTAGGCGTTCTCCACCTCGTGGGGATCAACGACCCGGTCCAGGCCCCAGCGCCAGGCCTGCGTGCACGGCTCGGGGCGCTGGCTGTAGCAGGGTTCTCCGGGGTCGTTGCCGACCACGGGCACCGTCAGCACCGAATGCGTGTAACGGTCCCAGTTCGGGTCCGGGTCCGTTCGCTCGGAGCGGCCCCAGCCGAAGTAGTAGCGCATGCCGTCCTGCTGGGAAACCACCCAGTACTCGTCATCCGCGCCATGACCGCCCGTCAAATGCTGCACTCGCCAGCCCGGGTCGTCCTTCACATGGTACGAACCGGTTCCGGTGCCGTCCTGGACCAGCTCGGACGTCACACCGTTCAGGTTGATCACGTAGATGGCGCCGTCCGGCTCCGCGCTCGAGTTCGGGGAGTCCCAGCAGAGGTCACCGACTCCGGTGAGGCCGTCCGTGCTGCATCCGCGGTACCGCCGCTCGACGTAGCCGACGTTCAGGTCCCAGCCCAGACCGGCCCATGAGGCCTGGGTGTTGGCGGCCGAGGTCAGGCTGTCCACCGCTTGCGAGTTGTAGCTCAGGCTCAGCCCGGGCGTGGAGCCGGTGGGGGCTTTGGGGACCTGGATGGGCAGGTTGTAGTTGAACGCACCCGAGCCGACGGACACATTCCATGAGCCTGACGGGCTCAGGGTCGATGCGCGGTAGTCGCCGGCATCGGACGACGATGTCGACGCCACGGCGTAGACCGACCCCGTACTCGTCGACGCCGCCTTGGCCGCAGCCCCGAGGGAGTCGGGCACGAGCTCGCCCATCGGGTGTCCGGCCGGATCGCCGTCGGCCTGGACCGTGGCCGTCATCGTGCCGGCTTCGACGTCGTTGCGGGCCTTGACGAACACCGGTTTGTGCGCGGAACAGCCCTTGGCACGCGGTGTGCTCAGGGCACACGCGGGCAGCTGCACCAGTCTCAAACGGGAGGCGAGGTCACCACCGTAGGCGTACTTGAATCCCGAGTAGTCCAGCGTCACCTGCACCGCGCCGGACTGGGACAGACCGTCACTGCGGGTCAGCCGGACGCCGAGGCCGAGGCCCCCGGCTTCGGCCAGGGACTTGCGGTCCAGGACCTGCACATCGACGTCCCGTGGTGCCGGTACCGTCACCGGGCCGTTCCGCAGACCGGGAACGACGGCGCCGGAGTCAAGGCCGTCCTTGACGAGGTCGGGCTCGGGAGCAGGAGCGACGGACACCACGGCGGCCTTCGCGTCGGAGCTGGTGCCACCGGCCTTCACCACCGCGCCGGAGGGCGCAACCGCCAGAGCCTCGCCGGCCTTCAGCCCGCCCAGGTGCACCCGCGCCGCCGTCGCCTTGGGCCACGTGAGGCGTACCGGCTCGCCCAGGGTGAGATCGGAGCGGTCCGCCGGCGCCGTACCCGCCCGCTGCACCGGCACGTTCACGGGAGGTTTCGCCTTGGCCGCCGCGGGCGCCGCGGGCGCCGCCACCGCAGGAACACCCGACAACACAGCGGCGACCAGGGCACCGGACACCGCCAGCACCAAGCGCTTCCCACGCCAGGACATGAAACTCCCACCCCGCACACAAAACCGGCGCGGGGTCGCGCCGGCGAGGGCCGACCATAACGGCTGGTTAACTCAAGGGGAAGATCAATAAAACCGGCAATAGCGATCAGACGACACCACCCACCCCGAAGAAGCCTGTGACCTGCACCACTTTCGACTCCTTCAGGTCCCTGACCTGTGCTTTTCATCGATACTGCACTGGCGCGGGCCCGCTGGCGGGTGATTCAATCGCCCCCGCATCGAGCCACAAGGGGTTGGGAAGCGCCGTGAGCGAAACGAGTCCGGTACTGAGCCGCCGACAGCTGATCAAGTGGACCGGCGGTGCGCTCGGCGTAACCGCACTCGGATCCGCCGCCGTCGCCCTGTCCGGGGGCACGGCCAGTGCGGTCAGCGCCTCGGCGCGATTCGACCTGACCGACGCGTCGGACGAACTCTTCCGCGAGATCTGGCTGCAAGAGACCCGCGTCCTGCAGTCGTTCTCCTTCGACAACACCAACAAGCACCTGTATGCCGTGGGCCTGGTCCAGGGCGGTCGACAACTTCCCGGTGAGTCGCGGGCCTACACCGGCACCGAACGCGAGGCCAACGGCGACCTGTGCGTCACCCGGCTGGACCTCACCGGCGCCATCATCGGCCGCATGTACCTCAAGGGCTTCGGCCACGGCGTTTCCATCGCCGCCGAGCCCTCGGGCAACAGTGCCTACCTGTGGACCGAGACGGATTCCGTCCAGGCGCTCGACTCCGCCACCGGCCAGTACATCGGCTGGGGCACCCGACTGGCCCGCTTCAAGTTCGCCAACGGTGCCGTGCTCACCCCGACGTCGCCCCAGCTCACCAAGTACAGCCCGGTCGCGGGGGCCGACCGGACCACCATCGCCATCGACCCGGTCAACAGCCGCTTGGCCGTCCGCCACCGCCCCGGCAGCACCGGATCCACCTTCAAGTACAACCTCTACGACCTGGCCACCTTCACCGCCGGCACCTTCACCCCGCTGGCCACCATGACCCAGCCCGCGGGCCTGGGCACCTTCCAGGGCTTCACCAGCCTCGGCCAGTACCTCTACCTCATCGACGGCAACTCCTACTCCGACAGCAACCCTTCGCCCGGCAACACGTACATCACCTCCGTCGACTGGAACACCGGCACCACGAAGCAGCGGGAACTCACCAAGGCCGGAACCAGCCTGCTCTTCCGCGAACCCGAAGGGCTCGCGATCCAGATACCGAACACCGCCGACACGACCAAGTGCCGCCTGGTCATGGGCTTCGCCAGCAGTGCCTCCGACACCGACAGCAACAGGAAGGCCAGCTTCTACTACAAGGACAGCCTGGTCTGACCGCGCCGTCGCCGCTGCCCTGCCTCCCTGGGTTGCTCGATATCCGCCCGCCGCTTCGTGATCCCGAGCACCCATGGAGGGCAGGGGTGCGCGGGCCCGCACTCGGCGCCCGTCCTCCCCACCGCGGCGGAGAGGACGCCCCCGCCCCTTTGTTGCGCGCTCGCGCCGGTGACCGGAGGCGTCCTTCGTCTCGTCGCGGCGCAGCGCCTGCAACTCGGCGAGGCCGGGGACGTCCTCCTGGACGTAGAGGCCGGCGCGTGGGCGCTGCTCTACCGCGTAGGGGACACGTGGCGGGTCCGACAGGGCGGTCCTGCCCGGCTGTGGGACGACGTCGAGAAGCACATCATGCAGTGGCAGGGCGCCGGCGCACCGGGCCTGGACCGCTTCGGGCTCATGGTCCCTCCGAACGGAGACCACCGGTTCTGGCTGGACGCCCCCGACTGCCCATTTCCTGCGACCGGGTGAGGTCGGCACCACGCAATACCTGCACAGCCGATCGGGCTCTGTTCCGTAGTCGGTGGTGACGGTGGGTGCCTATGTGCTGAGCAGGATGCGGTGGCGGAGGAGTTCGAATCCTGCTCGGCCGTGCATCTGTCGCATGATCCGTTTCGTGTGGGTGTTGACGCCTTCGGTGCGGCCCTTGTTCCAGGGGAGGGCCAGGCCGGCGTTGACAGCGGCACGGTCGAGTTCCAGGCCGTTGCAGAAGCTGTGCGGGTGGGGCAGTCCTACGCAGCGGGCCTGGGCGATCCATTCCGTGAGCTTGGAGTCGTTGCGGCTTGCGGGCGTCAGGAGGGCGGCGAAGTCGCGGATGAGGGCGGTGAGCTGGGTCATCTCGGTGCAGGCCGTGGTGAGGAGGCCGAGTAGCTCGTGGACGAGTTCCCGGCACGGGCCAAAGCGCAGAACTTCACTCCGCAGGGTCGTTCAGAGCATGGCCGACGAGAACATCGTGCTGCGCGAAGCCCTGGCGAAGATCAAGGCAGAACTCGCAGCGGAGCGAGAACGGGTTCACGCACTGGTACGCGCTGCCACCGAGCTGTCCCTGGAGCTGGAGCAGACCCGCGAAGAACTCGCAGCGGTGCAACAGGTCACCCGGCTTCCGGGTCCGCGAGGAACTGGACGAATTCCCGGCTGAAGCTCGGCACACTCCACCGTGCGGTCAGGTTGGGCAGCGTCGGGCCACGGCGTCGGGGACCTCGCGGGTACTCGGGCTTGACTGGTGAGCTCGCATGTTGCGGTGTCGCGTATTCCAGCTCAGAGCGCCCCGATCGGTCACTTTGGGTCATGCGGGCGGTGTCCAGGGACCGGCCCGGAGTGAGTATGTTCGTCCGATGGCGCGTTCGAAGCGCTTCAGGAGGGGAGAGTGCCGGTGGACGTCGTCGCGATTATGGAAGCACTGGCTAAACAGGGCCTAACGGTGCTGTTCAAGGCCGACGCCGAGCGGATGGCAGAGAGGGGCAAGCCTTGGACCTTCGTCGCCAGTGGAGCGCCGTTGCGCGAGGACGTCCTTGTGCGAACCGATGCTGCGTCTGTGGAGCAATGCCTCGCAGTGTGCTTGCCCCGCCTGCGTGAGCTGGGCTTTTCGTTCCCTGCGTGAGAGAGGGTGTGACCGATCCACCGCCCTGGATGTCAGTGCCGGCTGCTTACATGAGCCCATGGACACCGTGCACACGACCGCCGCCCTCCTCCCGGACCCCGCCGAGCTCCGCGCGCACCTGCGCGCGCTGGCCGTGCTGGACCAGGCGATCTGCCGCGACCCGCGGTTCTCCCGCTACTCCTTCTCCACCACCTGGGGGCCTGGGACGGAGGCGGCCCTGATGGACAACGGCTCGGGTGACGACTTCTCCGTCGTCTTCACCCCGGCCGGTGTGCTCGTCCGCGGCTTCGACCACGAGTCGGAGATGAGCCCGTACGGCACGGACGACGAACAGGTCTGGCCCGGTGTCATCGACGAGGTGCCCGCTGCGCTGCGCCCGCTCCTGGACGACCCGGCCTTTGTCGACGAGGGCCTCGGCGCCCCGCGGGTCACCGCCTGCCTGTGGTGGGAGACCGGCGGCAGCGCCTGGCGCACCGGCTCGGGCATCGAGTTCCCCTCGGACAGCCCGGACCCGGACGGCTCCGGGCACCTCTTCCGCCTCCTCACCGACCGCTCCCCTGAGACCGTCCAGGCGCACTTCGAGGAGGACTACGGGCGGCCCGTCCCCCTCGACACCGTCCGCCACGTCCTCGCGGGCCACCCCCTGACCCCCGAAGCCGCCCACGGCCTCAACCCGGCCGCCCTCTCCGACGAGGCCCTGCTCCGCCGGATCGCCGCCGACCCCGAGGTCGAGGCGTACCTCGCCTGCGACGGCGAGTTCGACCTCACGCGGACCGACCCCATCGAGTCGATCGCCCTGCCGGCCGGTCTCCCGGTGGAGCCCGTGGCAGGCTGCAACGCGGGAGGCACCCACTACCTCTGCGGCCCGGCCGGCTCCGACCGCGTCCGCCCCGTCCTCTACACCGACTCCGAGGGCCGGGCCTCCCTCATCGCGGAGTCCCTCGCCGAGGCCCTGACCCTGGCCATCGTCCTCCCCTCCTGGCACGACGCCCTGGCCGGCTTCCGTCCCCCCGCGCTCAACGCCGACTACCTTGAGGACAACCCGGACCACCCCGAGGTCCGCTACCGCCTCCTCGCCGCCCTCCGCCTCCCCCCGGCGACCGAGCCCGAGGTCCTGGCCCGCCTCCTCACCACGGCAGCCCGCACCGTCCCGGACGGCTTCCTTCCCTCGGTCGAGGGCGAGGAGGACGCGGCCTTCGAACCGATGCTCCGTCTGCCGGCCGAGTAGGAAAGCCCCGCCGCGCGCCGCCTTCCGAACCCGACGCACCGCTACGGCGAAGCCGTGACCGCACTGCCCGACCGGATGCGCCCGCCCCGCGCGGGGGCTGTTCGCGGAGGACGCGGACCGCCTCCCCGAGGTTCGGCCCGGCGCATGCCGGATCTTCGGCAGGAGACTTTGGGGTGATCGACCTCAAGGACGTGGAGAGATGGGTCGTCACCGGGCATCACAACAGCTGAGATCCATGGACCAAAGTTCCGACAACTTTGGACCCGACAGTCGCCTTGCCTAATGAAGGGCATGGAGGTCGCCATGGATGAGGGTGTCCGGCTGGGACCGACCCAGCTCCCGAACGGTCGCCACGGCGGCATCCAGCACCCGGCGCGGCCATGCATGCGTCAGCTCCTCGGCGTCCTTGCACAACTGCTCTTCCCAGGCATCGGCCAGCTCACACAGCCGGGGCAGGCCGGGCGGTGCGGGGATGGCGAGGCGGCGATTGAGCCGCCCCGCGACCGTCACCACCTCGTCGCCGTCCTCGACCTCCGCCAGGGTCGACGGCTGAACCCGCTCCAGCAGCATCGCGAACCGCTCGTCGTCCCGCTCGTGCAGCAGGACAGCGCCGCGCCCGCCCCACGCGACGAACGCATCCGGCTCATGGACGTTGCCGGGGTGCGGAAACGACACCTTCAGCACGACGCTGTCCTCAGCCCGCCGCCTTACCGGAACGATGACACCGACGCCCCCGTGCATGACCCCACCATCCGGCACGCACCCCCAGCGCCCCAGCAACTCCTCGACGATCCCGGGCAGCTCGGCGAGCCACGCCGCCCCGACCTCCCCCTCGCGGTCGACGGTGCTCCGTGCGAACTCCTCCGGCATCGCGATCATCCCGGCACCCTACGCGCCAGCGCGCCGCAGCCACCAAGACCAAGCCGCCCGCTGCCGCCACCCGGCAGACCACGCACTACGGTCGCGATCTGGGGCCTGTCCTAGCCAGGTCGGAGTACTGGTAGGCGAACCTTGCGGGCGTCAGCTCCGTGGCGCAGCCCAATAGTCCGCCAGCATCTCGCCGGGCCACTCCGGCTCATGGGTGGGCCCCTGCGGGCCCATCGCACGGAAGTAGGGGGCCAAGTCAACGATCGGAGTTCCTTCGACTGCGTCCAGGTCGGTGAAGTGCAGGTCCAGGCCGTCGACCTTGACCAGACGCGGGAAGGACACGGCGAGCTGGTTCGGTCGGCGGTGATTGCGGTGCACGAACGTGCCCGTGGGCGGCCATGCCGGGTTGTTGCGGGGGCTGCGGGCGTGCAGCGCCACGTCGCCGGGTGAGGCCAGGTGGAAGCACCAGGTGACGACCAGGTGGGAGAAGGCGTCGATCCCCTGAAGCGTCTCTGCCGGGAAGCTCGGGTCGAGACGGATGATCGACAGGACGCCTCCCCAGTAATCGTCTGCGACGTCGGTGCGGCCGCCGACCACGGTGGCGATGGGCTGTACCTCGAACGAGTCGGTCAGGTCTCCCTCTCATCGGCTGTCAGGCAGCATCGGCCAGGAACCGGGCCGCGCGAGCGTCAGTCTCCTTCACGGCCCGCACGCCGCGCTGCTGGTACGGCGACAGTGCGGACCGCATGGTGACGGCGGGCTGGCGGGCGCGGCCGGAGCGGACTCCATCCATGGTGTCCAGGGCGCGGTTCCAGGTCGCGCACGCCTCCTCGATGGTGCCTTGACAGAGCACAGCGCCGTAGTAGCCGAAGGCCACAGAGTGGGTGCGCGCGAACGCGGCAGCTTTCCTTGTGTGGACCCTGCGCTGGAACTGGGCCAGAGCGCCCCCGAGGCCGCCGCTGTCGCGGAGGGTGCACGCGAATTCTGTCTCGTGCGCGTGACAGGGGGCTCGTGCACGGGAGGGCCGCCCGCCCCTTCCCGTCCCGGGAAGGGAACCCGCCGTCTCCCCCAGGGCGGTCGGCCCGGGAGTTAAGACCGGGTCGAAGCATCATCCGTCGCACACGCCGGCAACATCCGCGTCTCCCGGCGTGGCGACGTTCCCGTCCCTGAGCTCACCCAAGGAGGGTGACTTTCTCCACAGGGCCCCGGCGTTTACCCGGGTCATCCGGTTTGATCATGTGATGCCGTAGAGGCTGAGGACGAGGACGCTTTCGGTATGGGCCCGGCGGCCGCCGGCGGTGTTGACGTACCCGGCAAGCTTGAGCGCACCGCGGATCAGGTCGCGGACGGCGGCGAGGACTGAGGGCGTGTTATGGGTCCTGACCTGGGACTTGTCCTCGTTGAAGGTCACATCTCGACACCAGTGGACGGTGTTCTCCACCGTCTACTGAGGATTAATGCGTGATGTCGCCGGGGCTTGTGGCGAGGCCGGTGCCGATGAGGCAGCCGGTGATGATGGTGGGCCGGTACTGGATCTGGCGTAAGCCCCGGCGGACTGCGCTGACCAGTTGCGTGTAGTCGGCGAAGGCTATGTTCGCCAGGCCGCTGCGCCGCAGGCTGGACCAGATCCCCTCCACGGGGTTGAGGTCGGGTGCATAGGCCGGCAACTGGAACACCGTGAGCCAGTCCCGGGCCGTGGTCCAGGCGCGCATCGCGCGACTGAGGTGCAGGCCGACGTTGCCCCAGACCAGCACGATCGGTCCGCCGAGCTTGCTGTGGGCGGCGGTGAGCAGGTCTCGTAAGTCCTTCCAGGAGAAGCCTTTGCGGCCGTCGACCCGCCGGTCACCGGTGTGCCGGAAGACCAACCGCGGCCGCTTGCCCGGCTTGTAGCAGCACAGAGCGGCCACTGACAGGTGACGTCTGCTGCCGCCGTTGACCCGGAACACCGGGGTGACGCCGGTGCGGGACCAGCCGCGCTCGTCGCGCAGCTCGGCGAGGCGGGCGTCGACGGACGTGGGGGCGG
Source organism: Streptomyces sp. NPDC088733 (assembly GCF_044751185.1). NCBI lineage: Bacteria > Bacillati > Actinomycetota > Actinomycetes > Kitasatosporales > Streptomycetaceae > Streptomyces > Streptomyces sp. NPDC088733. The sequence goes on along the minus strand of NZ_JBIVLH010000006.1, from coordinate 127,529 downwards.
GGTCTCTCATATCCGGGACGTGTCCCACCTCCGGAACGAAACCAAGAGGGTGGATGGGGCCCGCAGCTTTGACGCACCCCGACCGGTCGCCTATCGTACCTGTAGTAGACCGATCATCTACTACGTCTCATCACCTCCCTCGGAGCAGGAACACCATGAGCGTTCAGGGCCAGAGCAAGACGTTTCTGATCACCGGTGTCAGCGGTGGCCTCGGCCGCGCCTTCGCCCAGGAGGCACTCGCCGCCGGCCACCGGGTCGTCGGCACGGTCCGAGCACCGGAGAGGATCACCGAGTTCGAGGCTCTGGCCCCGGGGCGTGCCAGTGCCAGGCTGCTGGACGTGACGGACGAGCAGGCCGTCGTCCCCCTCGTCGACGAGGTGGAACGGAACATCGGCCCCGTCGACGTGCTGATCAGCAACGCCGGCTACGGCCTCGAAGGCACCGTCGAGGAGTCGACGATGGCGGACCTGCGCCGGCAGTTCGAGGTCAACGTCTTCGGCAGCGTCGCCGTCATCAAAGCGGTCCTGCCCCACATGCGCCGGCGCCGCGGCGGGCACATCGTGACGCTCTCGTCCATGGCCGGCCTCACCGCCCTCCCCGGAGTCGCGTTCTACGGCGCGAGCAAGTTCGCCATGGAGGGGATCGCCGCATCCCTGGCCCAGGAGGTCGCCGGCTTCGGCATCCACGTCACCTCCCTCGCGCTCGGCTCGTTCCGCACCGACTGGGCCGGCCGCTCGATGACCCGCGTGCCGCGCAGCATCCCCGACTACGACACGCTGTTCGACCCCATCAGGTCCGCCCGGCAGGCCAAGAGCGGCAACCAGGCCGGTGATCCGGTCCGCGCCGCCCGCGCGCTGCTGCGGGTCCTGGACGCCGACAACCCTCCGGTCCACCTCGTCCTCGGCACAGACGCTCTGCGTCTGGTCGAAGAGGGTCAGCGGCTGTTGGGCGAGGACCTCGCCGCCTGGGCCGACCTCACGGTCTCCACCGATTTCCCCGCCGCCCGGTGAACACCGTGACCCCGACATCTCCCTGGCCCCTCCGCCAGGGTTCCCGCGACCGAGTTTGGACCCTCCTGTGAACGAATCCCGCCCCCGTACGGCCGTCGACTTCTGGCTTGACCCGGTGTGCCCCTGGACCTGGCTGACCTCGCGCTGGATGCTCGAGGTCGAAAGGATCCGGACGGTCGACGTCACCTGGCGCGTAATGAGCCTGGCCGTGCTCAACGAGGACCGCCTCGACCAACTGCCGGAGCGCATACGCGAGCTCATGGGCCTGGCATGGGCGCCGGTCCGGGTCCTCACAGCGGCCTCGCAGGCCTTCGGGCCCGAGGTGACGGGGCCCTTGTACACCGCCATGGGCACCCGCTTCCACCTGCACCAGCAGCCCCGGACCAAGTCGACAATCGCGGCCGCGCTGCGCGACGCCGGCCTGCCCGAGAGCCTCGCGGACGCCGGCGACACCGATACCTTCGATGCCTTGGTGCGCGCCTCCCACCAGCAAGCCGTCGACCTGGTCGGCAAGGACGTCGGCAGCCCCGTCGTCGCCCTGCCCGGTCAGGACGGTGGCAGGGCCGCGTTCTTCGGCCCTGTGGTCAGCCCCGCCCCGAAGGGCGAAGAGGCAGGGCGCCTCTGGGACGCCGCGATCGTCCTCGCCTCCATACCGGACTTCTACGAGATGAAGCGCACCCGCACCTCCGGTCCCGTCTTCGACTGAGGCGCGGCGACTGCGGCGACGGTGATGGCGACCGGGGGCCCACCGCTGCCCCCTGGCGCGGTGGGCCCCCGGGCCCGGTTTCGTCGAGGCCGTCGCGGGCCGTTCTGCCCCGCGTCCGCATCCGGCGAGAGAAGGCGTCACTCCAGCACGCTCCGCCGACAGCCCACCTTCGCACGGCCGGAGGCCGTGTCGGCGGCGGCTCGTCAGAGCCGCCGGCGCCCGCGCATTGGACCTTTGGCGACGGCCGGCGCGTCGTGCTCACCATCCCGTCCAAGCCGGCCTCGGCGTCGGTGATGCACAAGATCAAGAAACTGACGGGGCGAAGTACCACGTCGCTCTCGTTGGAGGAGGTACTGCGGACGATCAACCCGGTTCTTCGGGGCTGGGCTGCTTACTTCCGCTGCGGCGCTTCGAAGCGGACGTTCCCCTACCTCGGCCGGTACGCGTGGTGGAGGCTCTTCCGCTGCATCCGGCCTGGAAGCAACTGCGGCGCCGCTACTACGGGGCCGTTCGCATCACGGAGGGCGGTCTCGTCCTCTACAACCCGGCGAAGATGCGGGTCGAGCGCTACCGCTTCCGCAGAGCGCAGATCAGCACGCCTTGCAACATCGACGAGGTAGATCCGGACGGGACTCGCTTCCGCCGTACCAGCCACGACGATGTGGCCTTCGTCGGTCAGGTCAGCGAGTACCTCGCCTGATCCAGCCGATCACGTGGAGAGCCGGATGCTCGGCCAACGGGCACGTCCGGTTCGGCGGGCGGGGATGGGAAAACCGACGCCCGAGAACGTGTAAGGCGTCCCGTCCCCACCCAACACATGCCGTTCGAGGCTGAAGCCGGGAACCCCCATCCTTCTAGGCCATCTCCTCGACCTCACCTGGCCATGACCGATGAGTTTGGCGGGCCACTATGTGCACTTTCGCGCCACCCTGGCAATCTCGAGAAGAGGTGCAGCGAGTGCGCTACGCCGACGTCAACGAACTTCCCTTACATGGGGCTGGTCTGGTGACGGGTGAGGCGTGCGGTGAGGAACGCGCGCTCCGCCTCGTTGCCGGTCAGCTCCAGCGCCTGCCGGTATGCGGCTGCGGCCTCGTCTGTACGGCCGAGTCGCTGCAGCAGATCCGCCTTGATCGCCGGCAGGTACTGGTACCGGGAGAGCCGGCCGTCCTGCTCCAGCGCCTCTACCTGCGCCAGCGCGACCGCCGGTCCGCGAGCCATCGATACCGGCACCGTCCGGTTCAGTGCGACGACCGGTGAGGGCCACTGCGACAGCAGCCTGTCGTAGAGGGCCACGATCTGTGGCCAGTCCGTCTCCTCGTACGTCGGTGCCTCGGCGTACAGCGAGGCGATCGCCGCCTGCAGCAGATAGCGTCCCGCGCGGCCGCCGCGCAGCCCGGCCACGATCAACTCGTGCGCCTCGGCCAGCGCGGCGCGGTCCCACAGAAAGCGGTCCTGCTCCTCGAGCCGCAGCAGCCGGCCGTCGGCGGCGGTCCGGGTCGCGCGCCGGGCGTCGGTGACCAGGAGCAGCGCCAGCAGCCCGCGGACCTCGGGCTCGTCGGGCATGAGGTCGTGCAGGGTGCGGGCCAGGTGCAATGCGCGGTCGGCCAGGTCGGTGCGCATGAGCGCGGGGCCTGATGGGGCGGTGTGCCCGGCGGTGAACAGCAGGTGGATCACGCCCAGCACGGCCGTCAGCCGGTCCGGCAGCTCAGCCGGGCGCGGCACCCGGTAAGGGATACGGGCGGCGGAGATCTTCTTCTTCGCCCTGGAGATCCGGGCAGCCATCGTCTGTTCCGACACCAACAGCGCCCGGGCGACGTCCGCTGTCGGCAGCCCGCACACCAGCCTTAATGTGAGCGCGAGTTGCGCCTCTTGCGCGAGCGCGGGATGGCAGCAGGTGAAGATGAGCCGCAGCCGTTCGTCGGGTACGACACCCTCCGGGCCCACGACCTGCTCCTCCTTCTGCTCGCCCAGCTCGCCCAGGGCGAGCTCGTCGACGGCCTCTTCCGGCTCCACCAGCAGCGGCAGCTTCGAGCGGAACGTCCGCTCGCGGCGGATCGCGTCCATCGCCCGGCGCTTGGCCGCGGTGGTCAGCCACGCCGCGGGGTTGCCTGGGATCCCGTCGCGTTCCCAGGCCGACAGCGCCGCGGCGTACGCCTCCTGCACGCACTCCTCGGCCAGGTCCAGGTCGCGGGCGACGCGCGCCGTCGCGGCGAGCACGAAGGCCCACTCGCGCCGGTGCGCGTCGGCGACCGCATGTCCTGCGTCCGTTTCAGCCGTCATCGGGCCAGGGGCGGGATGCCGCCCGCGACGGGCCGCACCTCGACACCGCCGCGGCCCCACTGGACGGCGGGGTTGCGACGCGCCAACTCCAGGGCGGCGTCAAGGTCGGGGGCCTCGATGATGCAGACGCCGGCGATGACCTCCTTGGAGTCGATGAAGGGACCGTCGGTGACCACATCACCGCGCAGCGAGGTGGCGGTGTCGGCGGACTGCAGCGCGTACGCCGTGATCATGGCGCCGGAGTCGATGAGGTCGTCGGCGTGCCGCCTGCTCGCCGCCTGCTGGTCGGGGGTGTAGTCGCCGGCCGCGGGGTTGTCGAAGATGAGGATCGCGTACTGGGCCATCACGAGTCTCCCTTGCTGTGTGTCTGGTCGGTACGCCTCTACGTCGGACGGGGGACGCGAATTCGACAGACCTACCCGAAGTTTTTCAGGTGCCCCGGGCCGGCTCCCGGTACCTCGGGCGATGAAGAGCGTCGGTCCTGGTATGACGACGTTCGTCCCGACGTTCCTCAACCCCCAGAACCGGGGAGCGGCTATGTGCGCAGCCAGATCATGAGCGCCGCCGCGGTGACGCTTCCCAGGAAGACGTAGCCGTGCTTGTCATACCGCGTGGCCACGGCCCTGAACTGCTTCAACTTATTGATCGCCCGCTCCACCGTGTTGCGCTTCTTGTACCGCGCCGGATCGACATCACTAGGCCGCCCGCCGCGTGAACCCCGGCGCAGGCGAGCGGCCTTGTGGTCCTTCTTCTCCGGGATCAGGTGCCGGACGCCGCGACTGCGCAGGGAGGCGCGGATCTTGCTGTTGTTGTATGCCCCGTCCGCGCTCACGCTGCAGGGGGTGCGACGTGGACGACCGCGTCCCTTGCGGGGCACGCGGATCTTCTCCATGACCGGTTCGAACTGGGTGCGGTCCGCCCGCTGTCCCGGCGTGATGACCATCGACAGCGGGCGGCACTTCCCCTCCGCCGCCAGGTGAATCTTCGTCGTCAGCCCGCCGCGGGAGCGGCCGAGGGCCTCACCTGCCGCACCGCCCCCTCCAGCAGGAGCCGCAGGCTCACCGCCGTCGAGGTCGGCACGACCCTGAGGACCCCGCCCGAGCCGCTGCCCGCCTGCTCCTGCGCCGGCACCGATGTCCGGAACCTACTCGAGCTCACCGGCAGCGAGCCCGTGCTCCGCCACGCCGCGTGCGGCGGCGAGGTCGACAAGGGCTGGCCGAGCGTCGACACGCTCTTCATGGGGCCGGTCCCCGTCACCGCCGAGGTGTCCAGGAGACGGAGGACTCTCACATCGCCCTCACCGTCGGCCCCCCGCCGGCGGACGAGCACCCCGCAGAGCTCGTCTTCGCCCGGCTCGCCCGCGAGATCGAGGAGTGGGGCCAGCACGCCACTCCGGCCGCGATCCTCGCCGCAACGCAGCAGGCGATCCAGCCCGTCATCGACGCCCTCCGCGTCGAGGCCGCGCAACCCCTCGGCTTCCGGTTCCTCGAGCGCCTGAGGCCGCCGCCGTCGAGGTCGCCGAGGAGGGGCGCCTCGCCGCCTGCGACTGCGTCGAGCCCGAAGGCCCGTCCCCCTTCGAGGTCGACGAGGGCGGCATCTCCATCCTCCACCAGGCCTGCGGCAAGCCCCCGGCCGATGACGCCTGGGTCCACGACGGCCACCTCGGGCCGCTCCCCGTCACCGTCCGCTGGGAGCCCGACTGCACCGGCGACCACCACGGCGCCTGCGACTGCCGCTGGTGGCCCGTCTACAGCCCCGTCCCGCCGACCACCGTGCAGGTCGACAAGCCCATGAGGCTCTGCAGGCCGGACCGCAAGACCAATCGCCGCACCTGCCGGGACGTCATCACAGGACAGAAGGAGACCCGCCGCATCGTCGACCACGCCGAGTGCTGGCAGGTCACCCTCACCCACCACGCCCCGTTCTGCACCAGCAGGACCCGCTGGCACACCCTCCGCGTCGGAGCCCGCTGGTGACCGGCCCCACGCCCTCCGCGGCCGAGGCCGCCGACCGCTTCCAGCAGGCCCTCCCCCCGCACCCCGCGACGCTGGTCATCACCGGTTTCACCGAGGCCATGCAGCGCATGAGCGAGGCCTTCGCCGAGCTCTCCCGCCGCCTCCGCGAGTCCCTCGCCGCGTTCCGCACCTGCCCCTGCGACACCCCGACCCGCCGGCCGGACCGCCCGGCCTGGCGCTCCCTCACGGACCCGCCCACCACCCAAGGAGCAACACCCGTGGCCAAGACCCAGTTCACCGACCGTGCCGCCGCCCGCCAGCGCGCCGCCGAGCTCTACAACGCAGGCGCTTCCGTCCGTAGCGTCGCGGCCGACTTCGGCTGCTCGTACGGCGCCGCCCACCGCCTCCTCAGCGAGGCCAACGTCAAGTCCCGATCCCGCGGAGGCAACAACCACCCCGGACGGAGGCGCTGATGGCCCCTGCCGCATCCCCGGTAGTCGGCTCACCGACCAGGACCGCGCCGTCGTGGCCGAGTTCAAGGACTACCTCGCCGGCCGCCAGGAGCAGCCGCATGCTCAGACGATCCTCGCCGGCCTCATCACCGCCGCCCTCGGCATCGCCGCCGTCCTGGCGTTCGTGGCCCTCGCAAGCCTCGACGCGTACCGCGGCCGCACCATCGCCGTACCGTCGCCCGGCCCTGACGCATCACCTCGACACTGAGTGCAGATGGGGGAATGGGTCCCAGTGCCGAGGAGTGTCAGTAATGGACTACCTGGCTAGGCCTGCTCGACGATCTCGGCGATGCGCTCGAAGGGACGGGATGCCAGGATTTCACTCTGCAGCGCCCGGGCGCGATCGCGGTAGCGCGGCTGATGGAGCACGGCCTCGACGGCGGCGCGAACTGCTGCAACGTCCGGGCGGCCGGTGCGCAGGTTGACGCCTGTGCCGCTCCATTCCACCCGTGCGGCAACCTCTGGCTTGTCCTCCGTCTGCCCGGCGACGACGAGGGGTACGCCATGGCGCAGTGCCGTGTGCACGCCGCCGTAGCCGGCGTTGGTGACGAGGACGTCGGACAGCGGCAGGAGTTCATCGAAGGGCACAAACCCCGCGAGGCGTACGTTGCCGGGGACGTCGCCGCCCAACATGGCCCGCACGATGTCGGGCCCGTCGGGACGAGCGGTGGCAGCGACGACCATGACGTCGGTGTCCGCCAGGGCCCGGATGGTAGGGATAACCAATTCGGACAGGTCGTGGTTCGCCAGGGTTCCCTGGGTGACGACCACTACCGGTCGGTCGGAGGACAGCTCCGCCCACCAGTCGGGACGCTCGAAAACGGCACTGGTCCCGGACGGGACCGGGCCGATGAGGCGGAAGCCCTTCGGGGCGTCGCCGCGCGGGTACTCGAAGGAGGGCACGGTCAGTTGGAGGTAGTAGTCCGGGACGGTGGCCCATGCGTTGAGGAAGAAGTCGGGAAAATCGACGCCTATCGAGCGGAAGAGCTCTTCGCCGTACTTCTGGACCTCGCCGAACATCTCCCGTGTCCGGGCACGCAGGTCGGAGTATGCGGCGCGCTCCTCGTCGGTGGTGGGCGGCGGCAGGCCAGGACCGTAGGGAGCGGCGTCCGCACTCTCGAAGGTGGGCGCCGAAATGCCGATCTGCACCAGGAGGGGGCGCTGGTGCCGGGGAGCTCGCAGAGCCATGGGCAGTGTCCCCAGGAGTGACAGTTCACCGATGACCACGGTGGCCGGGAAGTCGACGAGCAGTTCCTGTAGGCGCGCGTCGTGGAGCGGAGCCGGTTCGAAGAACAGGTGCTTGTTGTTGAAGTTCGCTTGCTCGAACGGCGAGAGCTCGTCGTACTCGGGGTACAGCGCGGCCAGATCGCGCGTGTCGAGGTCGACTTCTGCCGCGAACGGGGTGAAACGCGCCCCGGTCCGCCGGACCTGCTCCTCGAACCGGGCGCTTGTGTAGAAGAGCACCTCGTGACCACGCGTGACGAGGTCCGATGCGATCGCCGCGAGGGGAGCGAAGTGCCCCTGCAGCGGATTCGAGGTGACAATGATCTTTGCCATGGTCTCGCTTCGAAATAGTCGGGATGCCGTGTGCCGGCCGGTGGATGGCCAAAGTCGAGGGCCGTTCGTGCGCGCGTCGAGGTGGCGGTGCCGATGCCGTGCGACGGCGGCCACTCCGGAAAAGAGGTCGTTGCAGCCTCGACCCCGTGAGTGCGCACTGGGCACGACAGACGACCGGTCGCCTATTTCTGGATCATACACAGATGCGGACCCAGACCCGTTCACCCTTCCTGCTCGGTGAGCTGGCGGCCCCTGAGCGCACTGGTCGCAGCCGCAGGTCAGGCCGTCGAGGGGCGGCGGTGTGCCAGCGGGCGGTGGCGTCGGCCGGATCGACGGTGACGACGGGGCCGGTGGGGGTTTGACCGCGCCGAAGGCGCCCCCTTGCCTGCTGAAGCCGCGCGGCGACATGCAGCGGAAGCGCTATATGGGGTGAACATCACATTTGGTCTCGCTCGGCAAGGGTTCTGGTAGCGTGCAATAGGCGACCGTTCGTCTACTTCAGAGAGTGGGTGCACGGACGCCCCGACGCCACAATTCTGGACTGCTCTTCCCAGGAAATTCGACCTGAGGAAAGAGCCCACGGAAACCGATGGATTCAGGGGCGCCGAAACATTTCTCCAGAGGGCTCGGACGAAGGGGTCCCCAGCGTCGCAGTCGCATTCTCACCGGCAAACGGGCCGCAATTTACTGGAACCGCCGAGATGTAATCCGAACCAAAATCTACCGAGCTCCGCATCCCTGATCACCCCACTGACAAGGATTGAGACCATGAAATTCACCCAGCGCATCCGCACCCCCTTCGGAGAAGAGTCGACGGCCGCCGAGGTCGTCGAAGGTGTCGACCTTTCCGGCAAGCAAGCAGTCGTCACCGGTGCCGCTTCGGGCCTCGGCACCGAGACCGCACGCGCTCTCGCCAGTGCCGGCGCCTCGGTCACCCTCGCAGTCCGTGACACGGACGCCGGCGAGCGGGCCGCGGCCGACATACGCAAGGCCACCGGCAACGACGCCGTCCACGTCGGCCGCGTCGACCTCACCGACAACGCGTCGATCACCGCCTTCACGAGCGCATGGACGGGGCCCCTGCACATCCTCGTCAACAACGCCGGCGTCATGCAGCCGCCCACACTCGACCGCACACCCGACGGCTGGGAGCTGCAGTTCGCGTCCAACCATCTCGGCCACTTCGCGCTCGCGATCGGCCTGCACGACGCGCTCGCATCGGCCGGCGGCGCGCGCATCGTGTCGCTGAGCTCCCGCGGCCACCATGCCTCACCCGTCGAGTTCGACGACATCAACTTCACCTCCCGCCCCTACGACCCGCGACTCGGTTACGGGCAGTCCAAGACCGCCAACATCCTCTTCGCGGTCGGGGCGACGAACCGCTGGGCAGCCGACGGGATCACCGCCAACGCCGTCCACCCCGGGGTGATCCTGGGGACGAACCTGACGCGCTACATGGAGCCGGAACAACTCGCACAGCTGCGCGAAGCCGCCGCGGCCGGGGAATTCGGCACCTTCCAGGGCGCGCCGTTCCGGTTCAAGACGGTCGCTCAGGGCGCCGCGACGAGCGTCCTGGTCGCGACCTCACCCCAGCTGGAAGGCATCGGCGGCCGCTACTTCGAGGACAACAACGAGGGCGAGAAACTGTCGGCCGAGGCCGTGGGGAAGTCCCCCGGCGGCGTAGCCCCGTACGCGGTCGACCCGGACGCCGCCGAGCGTCTGTGGGAACTGTCACTCGCCGCAATGGCCGTGTAAGCAGAATCCTCGCAAGAGTGGCACTGAACTCCTGCCGATTTCAGTGCCATTCAAGCCGGCCAGTCTCATCCAGTCGTAGCGGCGAGTGGGATCCAGCCTCGCTTCATGGCCGGGGGCGGGGCCGAGTTCCGCACGTACGCGGCTCCGGCCACGTCTGAGGGCCCACGCGCTGCCGCCTCTCGATTGCCCTGTTCCGCCCGCCTCAGGATCTGCGTAGCCGTGACCAGGTCTGCTCCATTCGGCTGTCAACAACGCCCAAATTCCAAGGAATCTCAGCATGACTACCACCACAACGGCCTATGCCGCGCTCGCTCCCAAATCTCGGCTGGAGCGCACCACCATCGAGCGTCGTACAGTGGGCGAGTTCGACATTCATATCGATATCAAGTACGTCGGCATTTGCCACTCCGACATCCACCAGGTCGACGAGGGCTGGGGCGACTCCATCTTCCCCATGGTGCCCGGCCACGAAATCGCAGGCATCGTCTCGGAAGTCGGCCCCCGCGTCACCAAGTTCCGGGTCGGCGACCGTGTGGGCGTCGGCTGCATGGTCGACTCCTGCCGCACCTGCGACAACTGCAAGGCCGGCAACGAGCAGTACTGCACGCGTGGCGGGATGGTCGGCACGTACAACGCGATCGGCAAGGACGGCCGACCCACCTACGGCGGCTACTCCCGGACCATCGTCGTCGACGAGAACTACGTGGTCCGTATACCCGACGCACTCTCGCTTGACGTCGCCGCGCCGCTGCTGTGTGCCGGCATCACCACCTATTCACCCCTTCGGCACTTCGGTGCCGGCCCCGGAGTGAGAGTGGCAGTCCTGGGCATGGGAGGCCTCGGCCACCTGGCCGTGAAGATCTCCCATTTCCTCGGCGCCGAAGTAACCGTCCTCTCGCAGTCCCTGCGCAAAAAGGACGACGGCCTGAAGTTGGGAGCGGACCACTACCGCGCCACCAGCGACCCGCAGACCTTCGCGGATCTGGAGGGCACCTTCGACCTCATCCTCTCCACCGTCTCGGCGCCACTCGACTTCGCCGCCTACCTGTCCCTGCTGAAGACCGACGGCACCCTGGTGAACGTAGGCATTCCCGAGGAGCCGATCTCTCTCAACCTCTTCTCCGTGATCGCAGGCCGAAGGGCCCTCGCGGGTTCAGCGATCGGCGGCATCGCGGAGACTCAGGAGATGCTGGACTTCTGCGCCAAGCACGGCTTCGGCGCTGAGATCGAGCTGATCCGTGCCGAGCAGATCAACGAGGCGTACCAACGACTGCGGGAAGGCGACGTGCGGTACCGCTTCGTAATTGACGCGGACACGATCTGACATACGTCCTTTTGACAGCGCTGCCGACGGCGGAGGCTATCGGCAGGCGACCACGCGGCGGCGTGCCCCATTACTCCCGGCGCGCCGCCGCGATGCTCGCCTCGAGCGCCGCCATCAGGTCGACGACCTCCACCGGCTCGGCCGGCTCCTCCACCTCGGCCCCCGACACTCTGCTGAAAGAACGCCTTTCGGAGGCATCCGACGTCATTCTCGGCGAAGCTCGGGAGTCACACGCGTGAGTAGTAGTGGCCACGATGCTCACCCGCCCGGTACCTAAACTGGTCCCGGCACCAACCCAAGTCGAAGCCGTTGCGGGATTCCGGAAAGCTATGGAGGCCGCCGACCGAGTGGGTATCGCCCGGGCTTTTATCCTCTCCAACCGTATCGGCGACTACCTGAGCGTCGGTTTCCGACGGTGGGCGAGTAGCAACTTGCTCGTGCCAGACCGCGCCACAAGCAGCCGTGGAATCCTGGTTGAACTGCACCACGACGAATCGGTCGCGGTGGGTGTCGACCTCAGTGCCAACTTGCCTACGCCTGGCTACGGCCCTCCTGTCGACGCGAATAACCTGCGCCTTGTCGTGGACGAAGCAGTGGCGTTGGCGGACACCCACCGCCTTCACCGTTCCGCGGATGCTCCGATCGAGATGGCAGCAACCGTATTGGCGCCCGAAACCAACCGACGGCTCGTCCCATTCGACCCGGACTTCGGACGGATGAGGCAAGTGGAGGAAACGCGCCATCCGAAAAAGCTTCGGCCTGCATCCAGCGTTCTGACGCCCAACGCCGGCGATGCAGCCCTCCGGGCATGTGCATACGAGCTCAACAGTGGCCTGCTGCATCAATTCGGCATGGAAGTCCGGCGCTGACAGCGCCTGGCAACATCGGGGCGGCAGGGGCTTGACGTGTCGGACCGCGCGGACCCGTCAGGATGCAGCCGGTTTGGGCAGCGCGCACCCTTGAAAGGCAGCCCCGCTCGTACACCGCGCACGCACCTCGGGCGGGGCTGCTCAAGCCCAGGTTCCGGGGCCGCCGTCGCGCCAGTCAACGAGCTCGGGTTCGGTGATGTCGACCGTGTCGGGATCGAGACCGGCGCGCCGCAGGAACTCCAGCAGATCGGCCGAGTTGAAGGCGACGGCGGCGAGCTGCCCGGCCTGCTTGTCGTCATACGCGGCGAGGAGCTTGTACGCGGCCAGGCGCCGCAGATCAGCGGCGGGCACCCAGGAGCTGGCAAGTTCGGGGAAGGCCGCACTGTTCGCGGGACGGTCCGGATCGACCATGACCGGCTTGCAGTTGAGCCAGCTCCAGGCGTCGATGTCCAGCGTGCGCAGACGCACAGCCCCTTGAGGCGTCGAGCCCCGCGCCCGCGCCGACCAGGATACGCAGAGCCGTTACGGAGCGTCCGGCGCGGCAGAGCAGCCGGTCATCCAGTTCGCCCACCACAGGCCCTGCTGTTGGAAGCGCTCGACCTCCTCGGCTGGCTCCGTTCATGAGAACGGACAGCAGATGTGCACCACTTCGGGAGGCAGCACGACGCACCGAGGATTCGAACGCTGCGTGAGGTGTGGTCCGAGAGGTGGCCGCAAGGCGGATGCCGTCGTCGGCGCTGGAACCCGTTGTCGACGTCGTGGCGGCCCTCGGGCCCTGCGACGGACGGGAAACATCATGGCTCGGCCGCCGCCAAGCTGCGACGATGCTGTTTTCAAGCGGAGGGCATTTGTTCGTCTTCGAGTGTGAGGGGTGCGGCGCCGAACTGACCGCCCCGCTGTCCCAAGTGGTCCTGCCGGTCCACGCCCATCAGAAGTACGGGAACGGGATTCAGCTCCCGGTCCTTATGGAGTCGGGCACGTTCGCCGTGGAGCCGGAGCCCTGGGGGCCTCCGTGGCGGAGGTGGGAGGAGATCGATCCGGACGAGCTGGCTGCGCGCGGCATCTACGCGCCGGTCCACGTCCTGTCTGACGGCGCGCCGGGCGCGATCGTCATCGCGCCTGGAGATGTCCGCGGCACCGTGCTGATCCCGGAGAAGTGCGGTGGCTACTGCTGCGGCCTCGACGGCGCTGACGGCCCCAACGTGGCCTGCGAGACGTGCGGCCTGCCCGTGGCGAGCAGGATCGACGACTGCTCGCTCTGGCAGGCGGTGTGGCTCGCCCCCGGCGCGGTGCGCCGCCGCCGAGTCGACGGCACCGATGCCGCACCGCTCTCCTGGGCGGAGCTGGCAGCGCAGGGAAAGCGCACGCCTCCGTTCGAGCCGATCACCGCCTGGGACGGACCACGGCTGGGGTTGAACCACTGGTGGTCCTGGAGCCCGCGGTGGGAGGCGGCGGCCGGCCGAGCGCTCGCCCATCTGCTGACGGCGTCAGGGGGCCGGTCGGTGACCGTCCCGGACGGCCTGGCCGAGGAGATGTTCCAACGCTTCCTCGACACCCTGTTGCCCGCAGGTCCGCCGGCGCGGCGCGCCGTCCTGGCCGGACCGGGGCCACCCGCCCCCGACGCCGACGTCGACATCCTCATCGTGCCGGTCCATCCGCAGACGGGGAAGACCTGGGCCCCGCCCAGCCCGGCCGCCTCGGCACCCCCGGTGCCCCTTCCGTTCGGGGTGTGGATGTGTCTGGCTTTCCCCGAGCCGCACCTGCCCGCCCCCGCGTCGGGCGTCATGCCCGACGGCGTCCTACGCGACGATCCACCCGCACCGCACCCCTGCATCCGCTTCAGACCCGACCCGGGAATCTTCTGGCACACCCTGGTCCGGCTACCAGCCGTCCGCAGCCAGTGGCTGCGCGAGATCTTGAGAACCTCACGCAGGACACGCGCACGCCTCTTCTGATCAGCCGGCAGAAGACGCCGACGCCGACGCTCAGCCTCCGACCTGTCGGGTGATCAGGCCTCCGCAATCGAACAGCGCCAGACGGTGGTGCCTCCCGAAGTGGTGGACATCTGCTGTCCGCCCCGGTCGTAGGCCTGCAAGGCGGTCTCAGAGCGGTTGCCGCGCACCCGCAGGGGGCTGCTGTCGAACCAGACCAGCCACCGGTGCCAGTCCTCCAGGCCCTCCGCTTCCAGCAGGGGGCGGAGCCACTGCTGCGTGAGGGCGAACGCCACGGTGCCGAGCTTGGGTTCGATGCCGAGGCGGATCGCTTCCTCGGTGAGCGCCCACTGTCCCCAGTGGTTGACGTCGCCCATGCCGAGGAGGATTTCGGCGGGGATCTCCAGGCCGGTCGCGAAGCGCCGCACGGCCTCCTCGCGGAGCTTGAGCGCCAGCTCGTCGAAGTCGGACTCGAACGTCAGCAGCTTGAAGTCGCTGATGGTGTCCGCGGGGACTTCCAGCACGATCGGCACGGTCGCGGCAGCGGACTCGGGGTCCTTGATGGCGGTCTCGGCGACCGTCATCAGGATCTCGATCAGGTCGTCCTCGGCGTCGCCCTGCGTGCCCGGGGTCGGGAAGCGGGTGCCCTTGGGGACGAGGAGGATGCCACGGCCGGTGAGCCGGCTGCGGGCGATGGCCTTCACGGCGGCGTTCAGCAGCTGGAGTTCTTCCAGCAGGTCCAGGGAGGACCGCACCGGGGAGTCCGCTTCGATGGCGCGCTCGGGGTCGGCCTCCCACACGCGGATCGCCACGGGGGCGTCCGGGTCGAGATTCTCCGCGTCGCCTTCGGGGATGGCGACTTCCTCGCCGTCGATCTCGGCGATGAGCTTCCCGGACTGGGGGCGGACCTCGCGGACGGACAGCACGCGCCAGTCGTGGCCGTCCTCGGGGCTGTCGGGGCTGAGGACGTCGGCGTTGGGGCGGACGACGATCCAGCCCTCGCCCGCGACGGTCAGGTGCCGGCCGAACGTGCCGAGCATCTTGGCCTGACCGGGGCCTCCGGCGATCTGGGCCAGGATCTCGCTGGCCCTGTGGTTGTCGGGCGCGCGCTCGATCGTGCCGTCGTCGGCGCGCCGCCCGGCGTACAGCAGGGCGCCGGACATGGCGTTGCCGATCCATCCGGCGGCGAGCCGCACCTCGGGCACGGCCCGGTACATCTGCCAGGCGCGGACCTGCCACGACTGGTCGGTGCCTGCGCCCTTGCCGCGGATCTTGCGGGCGACGTAGCGGGACGACGCCGCGGTGAGGGCCCTCCCTGGCGTGGTCACTGGGCGACCCGGCCGAGGGTGTCATCCACGCGGTTCATCAGCACTGCGAGGCCGGCGACGGCGAGCCATTCGATGCCGTGGACCAGGAGCGGCGCGCCATCGAACCGGCCGGTGGCAAGGAGGTACGTGGCGAGGAGAGCACCGGCGACCCACCAGCCGGTGCAGTACACGCAGCTGATCAGGGTGACGACGAAGTCGCGCCGCTTGGAGTCGGGGCGGGCCTGCTGCCAGGCGAACACCCGGTCGCAAGCCGGGTCGAGGATGGAGTCATGGACGAGCAGCTGGGTGCCGCGGTAGCCCGCGAATCCCAGCAGGGCGAGGTCAACGGCACCGATCAAGGTCGCCCCTTTGGTGAAGATCCTCCGGATGTCGGCGGACATCATAGGATCCACCCGAAACCGGGCGTCGTGAGCGAATTCCCAGGTCAGTGCCGGTATTTCAGATCACGCACGGATTCGCACCAGTTGAGGCGCCGCCGGTACGCTCCATGGCACGGGGCCGGCGGCCATGCCGATGCAGTGTCCGGACGGCGCGGGCCTACGTACCCCGCAGCCGCTGGCCCTCGTATTCGTGGCGCTACTGCTTCGATTCACCTCCGCAGGAAGTGACGGGCTGCACCGGGGGCTCACCCATCACCCTTCCGGCCACTTTCAGCAAGGCGGGTGGTTCCAAGGCGCCCGGGTTGAGGGGCTGCTCTGTTGTCCGGGTCCATCTGATGCCAGCGCGATCCGTGAAATCCATGCCGATCCTGTTCCCCAAAAACCACACATCATCGGCAAACGGCCTGTACGGGGTCTTCCCCCTCTTTGGATTGAGCGGAAGGGCCCACGTCAGCATGTTGGGCGTTAGGTCGATCGCGTAGCCCAACGAAGCGCTTTGAATCAACGTGTCCGAGCATGGTGGCAGGTTCGACAGCAACAGACGGTAGTTCGCCTCCCGAGGCTCTTTCCGGGCCCAGACGCCGAAGGTGACGTGCACGTCGGTCACGGGATCCGGAGACCTGTTCATCAGGTGCAGCGTCTCGCCGTCGCTCGACCTTCTGATCCAGAACGCGATGCGAGATGCCTGTTCCCGAGCCGCGTCATCGTCGGCTTTCCGGCGGTCCTCGTCTTGCTCCCGTGACTGCAAAAGCTGATCTTCGGCGACACGTGCGCTCCACAGCGTTCCGATGCCGGTCGTCACCAGACTTCCAAGGGTTGCCACGATCGTGACGACCGCGCCGAGGGTGAGTAGGCTGAGGCGCCGGCCCGGCCGTGCGGCCTCCAAGTCCAGTTCCTCTGCGCGCTCGCGGGCGCGGACGCGGCTGGGGCCCGGACGCTGCCTGGCCAGACGCAGTCTCGTTTGTCTCGGTGTCCCGTTCTCTGGCACGCGTCCCCTCCCGTACATCCCTACGCAAAGGGACGCACGGCGGACGCGAATGGCTCCCGGGGCGGCTGGGAAAACGCGGCGGGCCCTCGCCGATCGCGCAGCGGGCCCCTCTCAATGCGACGCGGCAGCTTTCTTCACCTACTCCCGATTCAGCTCCGAATTCGGCTCATGAGGAGTCGGATCGGGACTGCCGAACGGCCAAGGGAACTTCAGCCGCGTGCACGCCGAGACCACCGGCATCAGCCGGGTAGCCCGGGGTCAGAACCGGATCATGTACGCCACCACGAGGACGACGGTCAGGACGACCGCCGCGATGCGCTGCTCGCCGGGGAGGTCGAGGAGGCTCATCCGCCGCGGGGCGATGATCTGCTCGCCGTCCGGGATGTGCCCGCCGTGGAACAGATCGCGGTGCCGGTTCCTCTCGGCGTTCAGCTCATGGCGGCTGTGGGCCGCCGGCGACGTCGTGCGGCACTGTGCGCACCGGTACTGGAACATGGCGATCCCCCTCGTCCTCATCTGTCCTACTTATGGCTCGGCACCTGCCGCCCGGGCACCGCGACCGGTTCGAGGGCGGCCGCTCTCGATGAGGCTCCCGCCCAGCGCCGGCGACAACAGCGCCGCGGACTTCACGCACAACAGGATTCAGGCGTCACCCGGTTGCGGACAGCGCGGCCGACGGGATTACCGCTCGGCCCCTCGCACGTTGCGGCCGGGCGACCGGAGCGGCCACCGATGGTGACGCACGTCGCCGCGGCAGGCCGGTGATCGAGAAGGCGTGAACACGACACGCGGCGCCAAGTCGCCAACTCCGTCCATTGACCCGGTCGTCGAAGGCACGCGATCTTTCTTCCGGCAACGCGTCACCCGCCCGGCAACGTTGTCGGAATTGCCCTGTCCACTCCGTCCTCCACCGGAGTCGCCCTGTGCTCGTGCCCCGTCTCCCACGCCCCCTCGCCGAATACTTGAGGGGTGCCCCCGCCCGGCCATCGCGACCCCGGTGGCGACAGACCACCGGCACGGCCGCGGCCCTGCTGCTGGCCGCCCTCGCGGTCCAAGTGCCGCACCAGAGCCCCGCCGTCGCCGATGACGCCGAGGCCGCGACGCAGTCACTCTGCGGCACCCCGCAGCCCGGGCACTTCAGCTGCTTCGCGGTACGCCGAACGGACACCGGCAGCGCTCACGGCGCCCGGTCCGCCGCACCCGAGGGGTTCGGTCCGGCCGACCTGCGCTCTGCGTACGACCTGCCCGCGGACGGCGGCGCCGGGGCGACCATCGCGATCGTGGCCGCCTACGACAACCCGACGGCCGAGCAGGACCTCGCAGCCTACCGGGCCCAGTACGACCTGCCGCCCTGCACGCCCGACAACGGCTGCTTCCGCAAGGTGGACCAGCGCGGCGGCACGGACTACCCGCAACCCAACGACGGCTGGGCCGGCGAGATATCCCTGGACCTCGACATGGTCTCGGCCGTCGCACCGAAGGCGCACATCCTCCTCGTCGAGGCCGACAGCTCCGCCACGGACGAGCTCGGCTCCGCCGTCAACACGGCGGTGGCCATGGGCGCCCGCTACGTCTCCAACTCCTACGGCGCCTACTACGACGGCCCGGACCTCGGCGCCCTGGACGCGGCGTACTTCGACCATCCCGGAACCGCCGTGGTGTTCGCCTCCGGCGACGACGGCCACGGCCTGAGCTACCCGGCGTCCTCCCCGTACGTGACCTCGGTCGGCGGCACCTCGCTCAGCAGAAGCGACACCGGTGCCCGCGGCTGGACGGAGACGGTGTGGAGCGGCACAGGCTCGGGGTGCTCCGCGTACCAGCCCAAGCCGGCGTTCCAGACCGGCACCGGCTGCGACAAGCGATCCGTGGCCGACGTCAGCGCGGTCGCCGACCCCGACACCGGCGTGGCGGTCTACAACACCTACTCCGGCGGCGGATGGGCCGTCTACGGCGGTACCAGCGCCTCCGCCCCGATCATCACCGGTCTGTACGCGCTGGCCGGGACGCCCGTCGAGGGCACCTACCCGGCCGGATACCCGTACCGCACTCCCGGCGCGCTCAACGACGTGACCACCGGCAGCAACGCCCACTGCTCCGACGACGCGCCCTGCGGCCCGGACACCGCGCCCGCGTGCGAGCCCGCGAACAGCTGCACCGCCGGACCCGGCTACGACGGGCCCACGGGCCTGGGCACGCCGCACGGCGTCGGCGCCTTCCGCCCCGGCCCGCACGGCACCGTGACCGGCAAGGTCACCGACAAGGCCACCGGCAAGGCGGTGTCCGGGGCGACGGTACGGCTGGGCGCACTCTCGGCGGTCACCGGCGCGGACGGAAAGTGGTCCCTGGCGGCGCCCACCGGCCCGTACCCGCTGAGGGTCAACGCCTTCGGCTACTCCGACAAGGACCTGGGCACGGTCACCCTCACCGACGGCACTCAGCTGACCAGGAACGCCGCGCTCGCCGCCGTGCCGACCACCACGGTCTCCGGGACCGTCCGGGACGGCGGCGGACACGGCTGGGGCCTCTACGCCCGGTTGACCGTCGACGGCGTACCCGGCACCGTCCACACCGACCCCAGCACCGGCCGCTACTCCGTCCGCCTCGAGCGCGGCAAGACATACACACTGCACGCCACCGCCCTCTACCCCGGCTACCGGCCGGCCGACACGAAGGTCGTGCTCGGATCGTCCCCGAGGACCGCCGACCTGACGCTCCCGCTGGTCGGCTCCGGCACCCTCCCACCCGGCTACGCCGTCGACTACCACGGCGGCGGCTACCAGTCCTTCGACACCGCCGCAAAGCCGGCCGGGTGGAGCATCGTCAACCACACCGACGCCGGCGGCTGGGGATTCGACGACCCGCTCACCCGCGGCAACCAGACCGGTGGAAACGGCGGCTTCGCCCAGGTCGACGACTACGCCCTCGGCTGGGGCGAGGTCGACACCGAACTGATCAGCCCCACCTACGACTTCTCGGCGCAGACCCGGCCGGCCCTGGAGTTCGACACCGCGCTGCCCAGCCTGTGGCGCTTCAACGACCCCACCGCCGACATCGACGTGAGCACCGACAACGGGGACCACTGGCAGAACCTCTGGCACCACACCGACGTCGTGGAAGGCCCCTCCCACCAAGTGGTGCCTCTCACCGCCTACGCCGGCAAGTCCTCGGTGCGGCTGCGCTTCCACTTCGCCGGCTCCCTGACCGGCATCTGGCAGCTGGACAACATCGCCGTCGGCACCCGCTCGCTGGTCACCGTGCCCGGCGGGCTGCTCACAGGCCGAGTGACGGACGCCAACACCAGTGCCGCGGTGGTCGGCGCGACCGTCTCCGCAGCGAAAGCCCCGGAAGACAGCGGCCACAGCATCGCCACACCGGACGACCCGGCCGTCGGCGACGGACTGTACTGGGCCTTCTCCTCCCGCACCGGCCGCCAGGAATTCACCGCCGCCCTGCCGGCCTTCGGCTATCCGACCGGGACATCGGCCGTGACGGTCAAGGCCGACGCCGTCACCGCCGCAGACTTCGCCCTGCGCCCGTCCCGGCTGAAGGCCACCCCCGGTGCGGTGGGCGTCACCGTCCCCTGGGGCGGGAAGAAGACCGTCACCGTGAACGTGCGCAACACCGGCGGCGCCCCGGCCTCCCTCGCCGTCGGGGAGCAGGCCGTCGCAGGCACCCCGGCCCGCATGTCCGGCGCCCTCAGGGAACGGACCGCGGCCAGGCCCGATCCGCTCGGCGTCGCGACAGCCACCGCCACGGCGGCCGACCGCACCACCGGGGCGACCTCCGGGCAGGCGTGGCAGCCGCTCGCGGACCTCCCGCAGCCCATGACCGGGGGGATCGCGGCCGCGTACGACGGCATCCTCTACACCGGACTCGGCCAGACCCCCGACGGGCAGTGGACCACCGCCCTGCACTCCTACGACCCGGCCACGGCGACCTGGAAGGACCTCGCCCCGGCCGTCACCAAGCGCAGCGGCGCGGCCTACGGCTTCGTCCGCGGCAAGCTGTACGTCGTCGGCGGCAAGAACCGCGCAGGCACACCGATCGCCGGGGGCGAGGTCTACGACCCGGCGAGCGACACCTGGTCGCGCATCGCCGACGCACCCAAGGCGTACGGCAATTCGGCCGCGGCAGCGGTCGGCGACCGGCTCTACGTCATCGGCGGATGCACCAGCCTCTCCTGCGGCACGCGCGACGTCCAGGTCTACGACCCGGCGGGCGACACGTGGTCCCCGGGCCCGGCCTACCCTCTGCCGACCTCCTGGCAGAGCTGCGGAACCGTCGACGGGACGCTGTACTGCGCGGGCGGTGTCCACCAGGGCGACGGGCAGCCTCCGCACGCCACAGCCGTCGGCTACGCCCTGGACCGTGCCGCGGGCCGCTGGACGCCGATCGCCGACCCGCCGGTCGACTTCTGGGGTGCCGCGACGGCGAGCGGAGGAGGCCGGCTCATGGCCGCCGGCGGCGTACTCGTCGGGGCCGCAGCAGTGACCAACGAGGCCTACGCCTACGATCCGGCCGCAGACGCGTGGAGCGCACTGCCGAACCTGCCGCAGCCGCTGTACGCGGCGGCCGGAGCACCCGGCTGGTCCGTCCTCGGCGGCCTGAGCGCCGACAGGCTGATGCAGACCTCCGCCCTCGAACTGCCCGGCTACGACGCCCCCCACGGGGACGTGACGTGGCTGGCGGCGAAGGCGGGCTCCACCTCGGTCGGCGCGGGCAGGACGGCGGAACTGACCGTCACCGTCGACGCCGGCGACATGGGGCCGGCGGACGCGGGCGTGCACCAGGCACGGCTGATCATCGACAGCGACGGGCCGTACGCCTCCGTCACCGTTCCCGTCAC
This sequence comes from Streptomyces sp. NPDC088733, assembly GCF_044751185.1. Taxonomy (NCBI): domain Bacteria; kingdom Bacillati; phylum Actinomycetota; class Actinomycetes; order Kitasatosporales; family Streptomycetaceae; genus Streptomyces; species Streptomyces sp. NPDC088733. The sequence goes on along the minus strand of NZ_JBIVLH010000006.1, from coordinate 106,088 downwards.
CATGACCGTGGTGGCGCCTCCCGGGTGGACGCACCTGAGCGGCACCGTCAGCGGCGCCGGGCAACACGGCGGCAACACCCCGCTGGCCGGAGCCACGGTCCGGGTCGGGACCGGGACCGGCGCGCACACGCTGAGCACCGGGGTCGACGGCACGTACCACCTGTGGCTCCCGGACGCCGGACCCGCCGTCTCCCTCACGGTGAGCGCCGAGGGCTACCGGACCGCCGAGCGCACCGTGCGAACGCGCGGTCGCGACGCCGTCACCGCCGACGTGGTCCTGACCAGGCGATAGGCGCCCTCGCAGAACACAGTGGGGCCGGCCCGGCGACGGGCCGGCCCCACTGCGTCGAGCGGGGTGGTGACGGACGGCAGCGGCACAGCGTACGGCTCAGGGGCCCACGGGCAAGACCGGCCCACGGCGAATCGGCGGATGACGGCCTGCCCGGCGGTGAAGACGCTGTCGGCCGGACCGACCCGTCGTGGACACCCCGGACGCCTGCGCGTGCCAGACCGGGCGGCGCTCCCGGCGCGATGTGCGGGGCATCCAGCCGTCACGCGCAGCGTTCACGGCGAGATCACGCACACCCTGGCGCCGGTACCCACCGCCCCTGGCGCAGACCGGGACACCGCACGATCGCGTCGACCGAACCGCCGGACGACGCACCTCTGGCACTGTCCGCCCCCAGGGCCCCGGCAAACGACCCGGGCCCGGCACGGGCAGAACACCCGAGCCGGCTTTCAGCAAGGTCGTCCATGCGCGTGCCGGTGCACCCGCCGGACCGGAACCGCTCCAGGGCGGTGTTCTGCTCATCGAACTTCGAGGGCGTGCCATGCGGCCAGTCCACGTTCTTGACCGATTCGTCCATATGGTTTAGCGTTATGGACGAGCCGGTCAAGAATGAAGCGGCTTCGACGATCACCCAGCCCCAGGCGCCATGATCGGCGCCCCCGCATGGGCAGCACCCACCTGACGGCGCACCCCAGGGCTATGACCGCGATACAGGACCGGCGCCCACGTCGGTAGGCCGGTGCGTCAATCGGGCCGCGGTTTTGAGTGGTGCGCAAGCGCCCACCGCCTCAGCGGCCGGGCAGAACAGCAAACACCGAGGTACTTTCGTGCACAAAAATCAGACAAGACTCCTGGGGTTCCTGGCTGGCCTCGTGGCCCTCTCCGCCCTGATCCTCCCGAACCTTGCGAACGCCGCCGCCGGCGAAAAGTCGTCCGCATCCCACGCGCCGGCCTGCGCAGCTCCGGAGCGGGCGAAGAGCCGTGGCTACGACTCCGCAACCCGCAAGGACGCAGCGTTCAACAGGGAATTCCGTCACTGCTTCACCACCGTCGACGGAATACAGATGCACTACGTCATCGGCGGCAACGGCCCGCAGACCACGGTCCTGCTGCACGGCTGGCCCGAGAACTGGTACGCGTACCGAGGGATCATGCCGAAGCTCCTTCCCGGGAGGACGGTCATCGCCGTCGACCTGCCGGGCCTGGGGGACTCGACCGGAGCGCCGTCGAACTACGCCGCCGCGACCATGGCGACCTACGTGCACGATCTCCTCGACCGGATCGGCAAGCGCCACGGTGTGGAGCTCGTGGCCCATGACATCGGCGCCGGCGTCGCCTACCCCCTCGCCGCCACATACCGTCAGCAGGTCAGCGGGCTCTTCATGATCGACTTCCCCCTGGTGGGCAAGAACCTGCGCTTCGCCGACTTCAGCAACGTGTCCTTCCACTTCCTGTTCAACCAGCAGTCACCGCTGGCCGAGCAGCTCGTGACCGGCCGTGAGAAGCAGTTCTTCGGCTACTTCTACCCGACGTTCTCGCACTCGCCTCACGCCGTTCCGTCGCCGCGTGCCGTCAAGGAATACGTCCGCACCTACTCGCGGCCGCAGGTGCTCCACGGTGGGTTCGAGTTCTACCGCTACTGGAACCAGGACGAGATCGACAACAAGCGACTGCAGCAGAAGCCGCTGACCATTCCCGTGAGGATGATCAGCGAGGAGGGATACCTCAACGTGATGCTCGCCGGGGCGCAGGGCGCCTCGCCCTCCGCGACCGGCGTGGAGGTGGCCGGCTCCGGGCACTGGCTGACGGAAGAGGCTCCGCAGCGCATCATCGAAGAAATCAACGCGTTCCACCCCGGCAAGTGACGCACGCGGAGCCGGGCGGAACAACGGGTGACACCTGCCGAAAGGCATGAGCCCGGTCCGCGCTCCGGATGCGGGGGGTAGGCGGAAGACGCGTTCGACCGCCCACCCCTCCCATCCGGTCGACAGCGTGGATCGTCGAGCAGACGCTCGGCATCCTCATGCTGTTCCGGCGGCTCGTGCGGGACTACTACGAGCCGTGCCGGCGGCGATTGACGAGACGTGGACCCGCTCGATGTCCGAGCCGCTCGACGCGACGCCTTGCAGGCGTCCGTCGGCCAGTTCGACGAACGGGCAGGTGCCCTCACCCGCGCGGTGATCGACCTCTCCCCAACCGACAACGCGCCACCTCCTGTGCAGCATGGGGGAATTCCGCGCCACATCGGCGGGACGGCACTGAACCTCCTGGGGATCACTGACAACGCCGGTCGGAACTCCCGCCGCCCGGATCAGGGGGATCCGTGCGGGTTCGACCTGGGTGACATCGTCGTCACGGGGGACTCCGGTACCGCGGCTTCCCAAGGCCACTCCCCGGACCAGGGGATGATGATTCACCTGGCGCTGTCGCTCCTGCTGGATCAGTTGGCCGTCCTGCGGAGCACCGGGAAGCAGATGACCTTCGTCGGAACCGGCTCGTCGTTCACGATCCGGTTCAGGCCGACACGTCGGGGGATCGCGATCTCCAGCGGAAACACACACACACATCGGCACGACCCGGTCGGAAGAACTCTTCGCCGAGGTCCTGCGGGCAGCCGAGGAGTTCGCCGCTGCGGAACTGCACCGCCTCCGGGACGACGACGCGGGCCGATCGGATCTCGCGGCGTCCCTGCGTCAGTTCCGCAGCGTCGTTCCTTGATGACGCCCGATGTCCCACGCCGCGCGGCGCCGGACCGCGGACCAGCTCACCTCGGTCCGCCCCGGGTGACATGAGGGTCACTACGGCCCGTCGGGCCGCCCGCGCTCCGGGAGGGGGGCGGCCAAGTGCCAGCCGGTCGTGAGGAGCGTGTCGACGGCTGTCACTGCCGTGCGCAGGCGTTCGTCGTGCGGGCCCGTCAGGAGGACGTACGGGAGGCCCCTGCGGGTCAGTTCCTCGCGGAAGCGGTCCGTCATCCATGTGCGCACGTGTTCGCCGTCGCGGAGGCCGTCGTCCTCGAAGGGGACGCCCGCGTCGTCCGTGAGGAGCCACAGGTGGTGGTTGGCGCGAGCGGCGATGGATTCGACCTGGGGGTTGCGGGTGCCCATGTAGCGTTCGTGCCAGATCGTCGTGGCCAGGGGGTCCGTGTCGCAGAACAGGACCGGGGAGCCGGCGCGTGCCGCCGCGTTCTCGTCCGCGAGCTGGCGTTCCGCGATCAGCTCGAAGTCGGGAGACGTCCAGGTGACGTCGGCGAACAGCGCGTTCGGGCTGGCGGCCAGGAGGCTTGCGTACTTCTCCTCGGAGTACGCCCTGCCGTACTCCGGCACCCACCGCGTCCCCGACCACACCCCGCCCCGCGCCCGGTAGTGCTCCGCCAGGGCCCGGGCCATCGTCGTCGTGCCCGTCGACTCCGCGCCCACCACGACCACCCTGCGGGCCAGCCCCGCCCGCACCGGAGCCGCCAGAAAACGCCAGCAGCCGACCGGGTCCCTGCGGACGGCCGTGCCCGAGACCGGGTGGGTCGTGCGGGCGATGTCCACCGTCACCGGCGTCGCGCCGAAGCGGCGGCCCAACTCCTCCCCGTACGGTTCGGAGGTGAAGACGGCGTCCACCGGGTCCGGGACGGCCGCGCGGAAGATGGCCATGTGGGCGTCCCACACCGCCGGGTCCGTGATGTCGACCGGTATGTCGTCGACCGCGCCCACCACCTCGATGCCCGACTCCGGGTGCACCTCGCGCATCCACGCCACCCGGTCCGCCAGCGGGATCGACTCCACCGCGGAGGCGCACACCAGCACCGTCAGCCGGCGGCATCGCGCCGCCGCGCTGCGGACCAGGTGGTGGTGGCCCGCGTGCGGCGGGTAGAACTTGCCCAGCACCAGCCCGTGGTCGAACTCGCTCATGCCAGGGCCTCCTTCCGGACCGCCCCTGCTTCGGCCAGCCAGGCCCGCAGCCCCACCGCGCACAGCAGCAGAAAGCCCGCGTAGAGCAGCGACGTGAGGTAGAGACCCTTGTAGGCGTACAGCGGGATGTAGACGACGTCGGCGGCCATCCAGAGGTACCAGGACTCGACCTTCTTCCGGCACTGGCCGTACGTCGCGGCCAGCGACAGCGCGGTCGTCAGCGCGTCCCAGAACGGCACCGTCGAGTCGGTGGCCCGGTCGAGCAGCACGGTCAGGAGCGCGGTGGCGGCCACCGTCGCGGCGGCCAGGATGCGCCACGTGCGGGCGTCCGTGCGGCTAATGGCGAGGTGCCCCGAGGCCCCGGCGATCCAGGCCCACCATCCGTACACCGCCAGCGCCACGTAGACGACCTGGAGGGCGGCGTCCGCGTACAGCCCGGCGCCGGCGAAGAGCAGGATGAAGAAGAGGTTGTTCGCGATGCCGATCGGCCAGTTGGCGATGTGCCGGCGGGCCACGAGCCATACGCAGAGCGCTCCGCTGCCGAAGCCCAGCACCTCCACCCAGCTGACGGGCGTGTCGAGCAGGGTGAACAGGGGCTGTTGGAGCCGGGTGACCATGTCCGCGAGAACCACGCGGGGACCTCCTAAACGTCACCTTGACGATAACGCCGGGCGTGCGGGAGGGGCAAGGGAGTTTCGACTGCCGCTCAGAGCCACCCCCGCCGCGCCGCCGCCAGGCCCGTCTGGAAGCGCGTGGCCGCGCCGAGTTCCGTCATCAGGCGGTGGATGCGGCGCTGCGTGGTCCGGGCGCTCCAGCCCTGCGTCCGGGCGATCGCCGCGTCCGTCAGCCCCGAGGCCAGCAGGCCGACCAGGGCCCGCGTCTCGGCGTCCGGCTGCCCCGGTTCCGCCGAGACCGGCCCCTCCCCCAGCGGGATCGCCCGCTCCCACTGCGCCTCGAACAGCCACTGCAGCGCCACCAGCATCGGCGACGGGTGAATGAGGTACGCCGCCGACTGGCCGCCCGGCGCCAGGCTGAACGGGATGATCGCGGCCCGGCCGTCGCTGAGCACCAGCTTCAGCGGCAACTCCGGCCGCATCCGGGCCTGTTCGCCCGCCCGGATGCTCGGCATGATGTCCGCCTGGAGTCTGCCCGGCCAGGCCACCGCCTCGCGGTCGTAGATCACCCGGTGGACCACCCCCGTGCGCTGGCGCTCCAACTGCGCGTCGAGGTTGCTGCCGGGCCGGTCCACGTACGGAGGGCGGTCGAAGGCGCACACCTCGCGCTGCGCCCCGGCCGTCAGCCGGTACACCGCCCTGCTGATGTCCTCGCGGTCCGTCAGCAGTTCCGCGGCCATGTCCGGGTGGCTGATCCTGCCCGCCTCCCGGTGCGTCTCGACCAGCCGCTGCACCAGCGCCCGCGCGTCGCCCAGTTGCTGCTCCCGCTCCTGGATCAGCGCGCCGACCGCGACGTCCGGCGCCGCCGCCGAGAACGTCGGCGGCCGCCCCGCGCTGCGTACCGCCAGGCCGTCCCTGACCAGGCCGGACAGCAGCCTCCCCGCGGCCGGCGCGGTCAGGCCGCACGCCTCCGCGACCTCCGCCGCCGTGCTCCGCGGCATCCCCACCAGCGCCGTGTACACGCGCTCCGTGTCCGCCGTGAACCCCAGTACGTTAAATTCCATGCCGTCTCCCGCACCTTTGTGGCACCAACCGGCCACCTGGCGGAGGTAGGCCACCTTCCCCACCTTGTGTCTCGTCCGCCTCACTTGACATCTTCCAGCAGCGAGCGCGCTGCCCTGCGTTGAGGTGGGCGTCAGCGTGCCGCGGTGTGTCCCCCGCACACCTCGCCCCGCTGAAAAGGTGTTCCATGTCGCGTGCCCCATCGCACGGCAGACGGCGGCTCGGTGCCATATCCGTCACGTCCGTCGTCTTCCTGGCCCTCACCGCCGCGCTCCCGGCCTCCGCCGCTCCCGCCTCCCCGGGCGAGGACTCCGCCCGTACGCCCCTCGGTGACAGCTCGCCGCAAAAGGCGCTGCCCGCCCAGCGCGCGGGCGTCGTCCCCGGGCAGGTGCTGGTGACCCTCTCCCCTCAGACCGCGGTGACCGGCCGGACGCTGCCGGGCAACCGGGCCCGTGCCCTCGCCCCCGGGACGAGCAGCGCCGCGCTGAACCAGAAGCTGACCGCGGTCGGTGCCACCTCGCTCCAGCCGCTCCTCCCCTCGCTGTCCGCCTCCGCCGCCGCGTCGATGACCACCTCGGCCCGCATGCGCCTGGGAGACGAGGCCGCCGACCTGTCGCGCACCTACGTCGTACGGACCGGCGACCGCGACTCCGCCGCCGTCGCCCGCGCCCTCCAGGGCACGCCCGGCATCATCGGCGCCGAGCCGAACCGGTACGTGAACACCATGAACACCGGCGGGCGGCAACTGCCCGCCACAGCCGTGACGTCGGCGAAGCGCGCGAAGGCCGCCGCGCCCGGCGCCGTGCCCGCCAACTTCGCCCTCACCGACTCCGCCCAGGCCTTCCTCAACGCCGGCGGGGTCAACGCGGTCGGCGCCTTCGACATCCTCCAGGGCCGCTACGGGCAGCAGCCCGGCGCCGGCCGGACCGTCACCAACGTCTCCATCGGCGACCTCACGGACCAGGCCATGGCCGACGCCGGTGACGCCTACGTCCAGGGCCACGGCCCGACCACCGTGCTCCAGGGCGGTCAGCGCTACCTCGACCTCCCCTCCATGCCGCTGATCCCCGCCTACGTCGCGGCTCCCGACGGCAGCCTCAGCGGTTCGGCGTCCACCAAGGACCAGGACCCCGGCCTCGGCGAAGTCCTGCTGGACTTCAGCGTCATGGCGCCGCTGGCGCACGACCGGCAGCGCCCCGGCCGTACCGGCAGCGACTACACCGACCTGCTCGGCGTGGCCCCCGGCGCCAACTACCGGCTGGTCGTCCCCCAGCAGCCGACGATGGACCAGATCGCGACCGCGCTCCTGGCCGCCGCCCACCAGTCGCCCAAGCCGGACGTCATCACCGCCAGCCTCGGCTTCGGCACCGACGCCCAGGGCTTCCCGGGGCGCTACCTGGAGGACGACCCGTACATCCGGTCCGTCGTCGCCTCGATCGTCCAGAAGGACCACGTCGTGGTGGTGATCTCCTCCAACGACGGCACCCGCCTGTACACCCCGGCCGCTGTCGGCCCCGACGGCGGCAGCACGCCCACCGACACCGCGAAGAACGACCGGTCCGCCACCGACATCGACGACGTGGCGTACTCCACCACGCCGTCGCAGGTTCCCGACAGCGGCGCGATAGCGGCCGGCGGCACCACCCTGGACGACACCCTCGCCTCCCGGACCGGGCACGCCACCACCGCCGAGACCCGCATCAGCGGCTTCGGCACCTTCTCCTCCGGCTTCGGCACCCGCATCGACCTCTCGGCGCCCAGCGACAACATCGTCGCCTTCACCCACACCGAGCGGGGCGATGCGCAGTCCGTCACCCCCGTCCTCAACGGCGGTACGTCCGCGTCCGCGCCGGAGATCGCCGCGGCCGCCGCCGTGGTGCTCCAGGCCGCAGGCCTTGCCGGACACCACCTGACGCCCGCTCAGGTACGGGACGTCCTGAAGCGGACCGGCCGTGAGGTCGCCACCCCGGCGCAGATCGACCGCGAGCTCAATGTCGGCCGGCAGATCGACGTCACCGCCGCCGTCGAGGACGTCCTCGGGCACCGCGGCGACCGGCCCGCGGCCGTCCGGCTGTCGGTCGCCCACCGGGTGACCAACGCGGGCCTCGGCGGGCAGTTCCTGGAGACGACCGACCCGGACCGCATCGACCTCGGCGACATGGCCTCCGGCGGCAACGGCATGGGCCTGGTGGGCCCGGTCACCTTCGCCGCCGACGTCACCGGGCTGCCCAAGGGGGCGGATCCCACGTACACGCTCAGCGTGGGCGCGAAGACCTGGACCTCCGCCGGGCCCGCGATCCGGGTGACGCCGACGGAGCTGCTGAACGCCGCGGGCCTCCCCGTGGTCTCCGACGCCGACCGCACGGTCACCGTCACCTACCGCGTGCTCACCGGCGGCCGCACGCAGGCCACCGTGCGCCGCACCCTCACCGTCGGCCCCAGCGACGGCCGTTACGTGGAGAGCACCGCGCCCAAGGCCCCGGAGGTGGTGAAGGCCGGCCATGCGGTCACCGTCTCCTACGACCTGTCCGGCGTCGCGGGCCTCCGCGACCCGCAGCTCGTCGTCTCCACCGTCGGCCACTGGAGCCCGGCCCTCGCGCCCCTGTTCAGCGCCGCGTGGCACCAGGCGCTGACCGCCGAATCCGGCACGGTCACCGTCCCCGCCGACGCGTTCGCCGCCGGCGGCGGCCTGTACGGCATCGGCATCGCGCAGTCCGGATTCGGCGGCAACCCGAACCTCGTCACGTACGGGGAGTTCGCGCCGGTCCGCGTCGACGGCGGCACCGCGAAACTGCGCCCGCAGGCGCCGCTGGTCGCGGGACGCGACGGCGCCGCGGGACACAGCGCCGTGGTCACCCGCGCCAAGGCCGGCTTCACCCTGCGGTACGACGTACGCGACGTCCCGGGGGCGAAGTACGCGCAGGTGGAGTTCGCCGCGCCCGCCCCGACGCTGCACAACTCGCTGAACACCTTCACCAACGCCAACGGCACGGCCCTGGACGACAACGGCGTCGACTCCCCCTCCAGCGCCCACCGCGTCCTGCCCGCCGCCAAGGGCACCGTCGACCTCGACGCCCTGCGGCTGGGCCTGTCCACGTCCACCGTCTACGGCGTGCGCGTCATGGCCCTCGACAGCCGGCACCGGGTCGTCGGCCAGGCCTCGCCCGTCTCCACCCTCGAAGTCGACGACGGTCCCGCGCCGGCGGGCAGCACGGTGCTGTCCTTCGCCGCCGCGGGCGACGACTCGATCGCCGCGCTGCGGACCGTCTCCGGCGCCACCGAGCTCCGGCACTACTCCACCCGGACCGGCGCCTACGGCCCGGTCGTCGCCTCGGACGCCGGTGACACGTCCGACTACGAGGTCCTCGGCGTGGCACCCACCACGCACCGCGCCCTCGCCGTCCACCAGGCGACGCCGGACGGCGACGTGCAGGTGGAGACCTGGAACACCGCCACCGGCACCCTCGTCGGACGGACCGCGCTCGCCGCGGCCGACTACCGCTTCGTCGCCGGACGCGTCGACGCCGCCCGCTCCCGCGGCGCGCTGCTGCTGCGGGCCGCCGCCGACAACGCCGACCTGGTGCTGCCCGTCGACCTCGCGGACGGCACCACCGCCGAGCCTCTCCCCGCCGATCTGCCGGGCGTCGCCAAGGGCTCGTACAGCCTCCTGGACACCGACTCCTCCACCGGCGACGTCTACCTCGCGAAGGGCGCTCCCATCGCCCTCTGCCTGGGCGGCGTGCAGATCCCGCGGGTGGACACGCAGGCCCAGAGCGTGAGCCTCGTCGGGACCATGTCCGGCTGCAGCAACGGCTTCGGCTCCGACGGCGCCGGCACGCTCTACAACCTGTCGGCCACCGCGATCAGCACCAAGATCGTGCCCACCAGTGTCCTCGGCTCGCTGTCCGTGGCCACCGGTGAGTCGGACGACCCGGTGGCCGTACGGCGCGGCCCCGCCACGGGCATGGCGGTGGACGGCGTCAACAAGTTCGCGGTCGCGGCGTTCACGGCACCGGAGGGCACGAGCTACGCCGGCTCCGGCACCGCCGTCGTCACGGACAACAACGCCACCGGCCAGCTGCTCGTCATCGACACCACAACGGGCGCGGTGGTGAAGACGCTGACCGGCTTCCAGATCAACGGGCACGGAGGTCCCCTGGTCCACGGGGGCGTGATGAACTCCGTCCAGCTGGACCCGGCGACCCGCACGGGCTGGACGTACGGCGCGTACGACGGGCAGATCCGCCAGTTCTCCTACTGAGCGCGGAGCGGTCCGTGGTGCGGGGGCGAGAAGCGGTCACGCTTCTCGCCCCCGCGGCGCTGCGGTGTGAGCCCTGCCGGACCCGCGAGCGGGAGGCGGCGGACCGCTCGAACGTCGGGGCGGCACGGCTGCAGGAGGCGTTCCTGACGGCCGTACCGGGGGCGGCCCGCCGCGGCCTCGGTACAGCAGATGCGGACGCGCAGAGCGCTGCGAGAAGCCGTCGCCGTCGCTCCCGCCTGACGGCTGGTGCTTCGACTGTCGTGAGGACGGAGCGGCCGCGGGGAGCGGGTCATGAACCGCGTGACGGCGGCCGGCCTCGCCACCGCTCCCTGCGCCTCCTGGCGCCTGCAGCGAGCAGACGGCCCCGAGCGAGCGGCTCCACAAGGCCGTCGCCCCGGTGGCGGCCGCCGACGTACGTGCCCGGCTACCACCTCCGCCCGCCCTTCACCCTCTCGCCCTCATCCGGCTCCACCTGCATCGCCGTTGCCCTGTACGGCGCTTCACTGAGGCGAATCGAGCGTCCCTTGACGATGACGGGTCGCTGCGAATGCAGCAGGTCAGCGATTCTCGGCAGCGCGGACGCCGGCTTGTGGGGGTGCGGCAGGGGAAAGCAGAAGGCCCTCGCTCCCTGTGTGGGTGAGGGCCTTCGTCACCTCGTGGAGTGGTCAGTTGTGCGTGCCATTCCACTCCCAACGGTCGAGCTCGATGCCGGACTGACCCCAGGGGGTGGAGTAGACGGCGTCACCGTTGCCCGAGGTGCGCAGGTAGTTCGGAGACAATCCGCCTCCGACCGTGAGTTCGTTGTTGTCGCCGTTCCACATCTGCCCGCTGTCGTAGATGCCATTGCAGGGGCTCGTCCAGACGGCGTTCGTGTCTGTCTTGAAGTCCGTGGTGAGGCACCGCTCGTCGTTGCGGTACCAGGTCTTCAGCTGGCGGTAGGTGACCCTGGTGATGTAGTCGGTATACGAATCGCCCCAGTACCAGGCGACGGTTGACCCGCTGCAGGGGCCCGACCAGACGTTGCTGGTCGTGTCGGAGTAGGTGAGGCAGTTGCCCTCGTAGACGTTCTGGTACACCCATCGGGTCGTCGTCGCGGACGCGGTGGACATAGAGCCCGTGATGGCGAGCATGAGGGCGGCGAGTCCCATGGGCACGGTCAGGCGCAGGGTCTTCAGAGATTTCATGATCGCGAGGATTGGGGGCTGAAGCGTTAACCATATGAATCAAGCATGAACACGCCATGTCTCAGCGGTCACGCTCTCGCCATGCCCACGCCAGCTAATGGCTTCCAGGCTCAACAGCACCTTCAGTGGTCGCCTGCTGCCCCGATGCCTGCCGCCAGAGCGGCCGTCAAGACGAAGACCGGCACGGACTCCGCCGGCTCCTCCGCCTCGACCCTGCCGCGCCAGGGCCTCGACGCTCAGCGCATACGGATGCGCCGTCGATGGCCCTGCTCGCCCCCTGGTGGGGACGAGGGCCATCGCGCAGCAGGGCGCAACGTCGCCACGCCTGGCGCCTATACCAAATCGAAACCATGGACACAGACTCCTGTGCAACCCTCCGCAGTGCTGCGGGAGTGATGGATGGCGAGCGGTGCGCCGTCGGAGAGCGGCAGCGGCTCCACGCACATGAGCTTTGCCGACCGAGGAGGAGACTCGAGTTGTCCGGAATCAGAAGTGCCTCGATAGCGGCCGCGCTGCTGGGCTGCACCCTGTTGCTCTCGGGGTGCACCGATTCCTCCGGGTCCGGGTCCGACTCCGCCGCCGGCACGACCGCTTCGGCCTCGCCGCAGTCCTCGGCCTCCGCCACGGCGGACCCTTCCAGTGAGCCCTCGCCTTCGGCGTCGTCCTCCAGCGCGGCCGCCACGGCCTCGGCGTCGACATCGACACGGCCTGCGACTCCCCCGCCGACGTCGAAGCACACCACCGCCCCGGTCAAGGTCCCGCAGGCGCCTGCCTCCGTCCCCGGCTGCCGCAATCTGGCCGTCAGCGGCGAGGTCAAGGCCGCGGTGACGCGGGCCTACCAGCGCAGTTACCCCCGCTTCGTCCACATCGCGCCCGCGCCCGGCCGGTTCTTCTACGGCCAGTGCGGCACCGTCCGCTACGCCGCCACCCCGTTTGACCCCACGTCCGGGGCCAACGAGGGTGAGCTCGTGAACCTGCAGGACGAGGGCAGCGCCATGAAGTACTTCCGCGCCACCACGGGGAGCGACTGGAGCTACTTCGCCTCCGACGGCTTCCCCGCGAGCCCTCACGGCTGCGCCGAGATCCTGCAGATCCCGGACGCCCTGATCGCCGCCTGGAGGAACTGCTCCGTCACGGGCTGACGTACGGGACGACGACCGACGCGCGCACTCCGCCAGGCGCGGGTGCGCGGCGTCGGCACGATCGCGCCGGGGGCCTCAGCGCACCGGGTGACACCGGTAGCGCGCATCCGGTGGCCCGAACAGCAGCCCGTTCTCATCGAGGGCGTTGAAGACCGTGAGTTGGCCGCGGGGAAAGCGGAAGCCGACGGCGACTGTCCCCAGGGCCATGTCGTTCCCGGTCCATTCGAGGAGCTGTACGTCCTGAAGGATCTGGCCCTGGAGGGCCTGGAGTTCGCCGCGCGCGTCGTGGCGCCACCGAAGGTCGAAATCGGGCCGGACGACCGGCTGATGGGGGTCCGCCGAATTCCACGTGATCGAGACGTCGTCGAATTTTTGGTGGTTGATCTCCACCTGCTCCCCGGTGAAGTCGAGCAGGACCGGGCAGTCGGCGAACCACTCGTCGTCCTGGACGTCCCAGACCAGCCAGACGCGGGCCAGCGGGCGGCCGATGAGCGCCGCCAATCGTGCGCCGTGGCGTGCCGCGACCGATGGGTGGCCGTTCAGCCAGTCGGGCCGGTAGCCGTCGATCCCGAAGTCGAACACCTCGCTCATCTCCTCCCGCCCGCGAGCCATTCCGCGGTCCGCTGCTTGAACTCGCGGTTGACGTAGAAGCTGTCCTGATCCCTGATCCACTCCAGGTGCCGCAGGACGTTCTGCGAGCGGTAGGGGTGGCGCACCGCCAGTACGTCGACGCCGGTTTCGCCCGTCGAGGCCTGGAGGTACACGCTGCTGTCGAGCGCCATCATGGCGAAGCCGGGGTGGCCCGCGCGTACGCCGAGGAAGGCCGATGACGCGCCGCGCCCCATGATGTCCCAGTCCGCGAGCAGCCGGACCCGGGTCCACGCGGGCAGGCGGACGTCGCCGCTGTCGCCGTGCATGTCCCGCAGGACGGCCTGGTGGGTCCGGGCGCCCTGCGGGAGCTGGACGAGGAATTCACGCCGCCGGTCGAGGAGGCCCGAGGAGACGGCGAGGTCGTACCAGTCCTGATTGAGGCGTTCCACGAGCCGAGGGGTGTCGTACCGGTGGGAGAAGGCGCCGTCCACGTCCTCGGCCTCGTATCCGACGACGAACGGCATCGTGCCCTCCGGCACGGCGTCCGGAATCACTTCGAGGCCGGCCCGCCGCAGCGACCGGTGCACCTTGCGTTCGCGTTCGCGGATGCCCATCGATGGCTCAGCTCCGCGAGGCGTCCTGGAGGAGCCGGCCGACCACGGCCGCGGCCTGCTCCGGGTGGCCCTCCAGCCAGTTGCCGAGGTACTCCCGGACGGCCTCACTGACGCAGGCGGACACCGCGGTATTGCCCAGCAGGCTGCGCGTGGCACCCGGGAATTCCGGCCTGGCCAGCTTCACCGACACGACCGCCGTGAGACCCTGGCCGATGCGTGCGGCGCCGAGGTCGGGATCCGTCGGCGACAGCAGTCGCCGCTCCCGGGCGTACGCGTGGAGCGCGGCCGCCATCCCCTCACGGAAGCCGGTCACATGCGTGCCACCCTCAGATGTGGGCCGGCTGTTGGCGAAGCTGCGCAGCCGCTTTTCGTCAGAGGCGCACCACCGCAGTGCTACCTCCGCCCGCCCCTCCATGCGCTCGTCCTCCCACTCGAAGGCGATGACGTCGGGGTGTACGGGCCTCCGCCTCGGCGCGTCGAGGAAGGCGACGAAGTCCCGTGCCCCGCCCGGGAACCGGAAGCGCTCCGATCGGGGTTCGCCCGGAACGCGCGCGTCGGTCAAGGAGATCGCCAGGCACCGGTTCAGAAAGGCCAGTTCTCTGAATCGGTCCGCCAACACCGTGAACGAGCACTCCACGGTCTGGAAGATGTCCGCGTCCGGCCAGAAGGTGATGGTGGTCCCGCTGCCCATCGCCTCCCCCACGGCGGTGGGCGGGGCTACCGGGACGCCACGCACGTACTCCTGGACCCAACGGGTCCCGTCGCACCGCACCTCGGCCGTCAGACGACTCGACAGGGCGTTGGTGACGCAGGGCCCCACTCCGACCATGTCCAGTTCCGCGTGGACGCGACCGCCGGATCCCATCCTGGCATGCATGCTGGTCAGCGGAGCTTCCAGCTCGACGGGGAGCCTCGGCCCGTCGTCGGCGACGCTCACGCCGCCGTCCGGCGCGAGGGCGACGTGGACGGAAGTGGCCCGGCCGGCCAGCACCTCGTTCACCGCCAGGCCCACCACCTCGAACACCGCCTGATGCAGGCCCCGTTCGCCGGTCGAGCCGACGTACATCCCGGGCCGCGCCCGAACGGCCTCCCACAAGTGCAGCACCGTGATGTCGCTTGCGTTGTACCTCTTGGCGTCCTCAGTCACCAAATCCCCCTGCGACCGTGTCCAACAGTGCCGCCAAGCCTAGGCGATTAACGGGAAAGCCGCAGGTCAGAGCCGCTTTACAAAGGGCACGCAGAGGCGGGTGACCGCCTGCCCGCATACGGTTGGCCCTGGGAGTCACGGGACAGCCGAGAAGCCGGCCGCACCCCGGCCGAGGCCGCGCACGACCCCTTCCAGGGGTACGCCGGGGCCTCTGATTTACGGGTCCGCCTTGGGAGGATGGCGAGATGGGCGATCTGCTGTGGGACGACGTCGCGTGGCTGCTCGATCCGGCCGACTGGGGCTACCTCCCCGACGTGTTCGTCGAGGACACGACGACGGCGGACTGGCAGGCCGTGCTCGACCTGATCCGCGAACGGGGCTGGGCCTTCGAGTACGCCGAGGGCACCGCGGTGTTGCCGTTGCCCCGAGCCGAGGCGGTGCTGTCCCGTTCGGCCGACGCCGAGTGCCCCAGCCTGCGGGTGTGGCCGCACCCCGAGGTCCGGGCGATCTTCCGGTTCCTCGGGGACGAGCAGATCGACTTCGACGTCGACGTCCGGGAACTCCAGGGACAGGAGCGGCTGGACATCCTGTGCGGGTTCCTGACCGCGATCGGACGGCGGCTGGGCAGGTCGGTACCGCTGTTCCCCGAGGGCGGCGGCACGGAACCACTGCTCGGGTACGACATCGCCGCCGACCGGGTCAGGGTGCTGTGGTCGCCACCGGACCGAGAATGCGCACACAAGCCCGGCGACATCGCCGATCCTCCCGGGATACTGGGCGCCCATGGATGAGGTCGAAGTCGTCGTCGCCCACTCCGAGCGCGCGACCCTGCGGGTCGGCGACGTGTTCCTGAAGGTGGACACCGACCGGGCGCGCACCGACGTCGAGGTCCAGGCGATGGCCTTGGTACCAGTCCCGACGCCAGAGGTCCTGTGGCGCAAGCCGCCCGTGCTCGCGATCGCCGCCGTCCCGGGGACGGTGCTCGGCCGTCTCGGTGAGCCGTCGACCGCGTCGCCGGCGGCGTGGGCCGCGGCGGGTGCCGCCGTCCGGCGGTTGCACGAGGCCCCGTTGCCGCCCTGGTCCGGCCGGCGCCGCCGGAGCCCCGACGAGTTGGCGGCGGAACTCGACGCCGAGTGCGCGTCGCTCGTGACGAACGGCGTCCTGCCCGCCGGCCTCGTCACCCGCAACCGCCAGGTCGCCGAGGCCGCGATCCGGCCGTGGACCCAGGTGTTCACCCACGGCGACCTGCAGATCGAGCACGTCTTCGTCGACGGCGACGAGGTCACCGGCATCATCGACTGGTCGGAGGCGGGCCCGGGTGATGCCCTGTTCGACCTCGCCACCCTGACGCTCGGACACGAGGAACACCTCGGCGACGTCGTCGCCGGTTACGGCACGGACGTCGACATCGACGTGATCCGCGCGTGGTGGTCGCTGCGAAGCCTGCTGGGGGTTCGCTGGCTGGTCGAGCACGGCTTCGACCCGTTCGCGCCGGGCTGCGAGGTCGACGTGCTGAGATCCCGGACGTGACCGTGTGGCAGCCTGCTGCCATGCTGGCGGAGGTACGAGAACGTGCCGGTCGTCACGACGCCGTCCCGTTCCCCTACGCCTTGCCCGACGAGGGCTCAGGCCTGGAACGAACCGTCCATAGGCACGGTCTCCGCGCTGCCGCGCCGCGCTAGACACGGATGACGACCTGCCGCAGCGGATGCCCGAGCGCGTCCGCGACGGTGGCCAGTTCGGCGTCGGTCAGCCAGGACCGGTTCGGGTACAGCACCTCGATCCGGAACCGCGCGAACCCCATCGGCCAGTCGTACACCAGGTCGTTGAGCGACGTGTCGACCTGACAACAGGGAAGGGTCGTCACGAGCGTCGGGAAGCCCTCGTCGTAGCGCTCCGAGACAGCCTCGCCCCACCAACCGGAGGGGCACTCCGCACCGCAGTGCGGACAGGAGATGCTCGTCAGGTGGGAGCCGCACCAGACGACTTCGACGCTGTCGTGCCACGCGGTGGCCAGGCCGCGCCGGGCATCGTCGTCGGGAAGCATCCGCGACAACGCTGCCGCAGCGCGATCCGCCGCGTCCTTGCCCGGCTGCCAGTACGGGTCGGTCGGGATCACCGTCAGGTAGTTGTCGCTCATCGGCCGCCCATCCGCTCCTCGCCCTCGTCGACCGGCCCCGCGAACGACGTAACGACGCAGCGGCGTCCGCGCTTTACGTGACAGTGGATCACGGACGACACTGGAGCACCGCACGGCCGCCCGAGTGCCCTGACCCACGCAACCGGCCCGGGAGGCCGTCGGCGCACGCCCATCCTCGTGAGACGGTGCCCCACTCCGGCTCGACTTCCGGCGAAGGACGCCCATGCGACGCTCCACCCTGCTGACCCGCGGCTTCGGCGCTACCGCCCTCGTGTGCGCCGCGGTCGCCCTGGCACTGGTCTTCGTACGCTACGACGCGCCCGCCCCGCGGTGGGACATCCTGACGGCGCTCGGGGCGTCCGCGGTCGCCGCCGGGGCCTGGGTGGTCGCCTGCCGCCTGGCGCCGCCTCTGGGCCTGGCGCCCTCCGCCCCGCTGCCGTCCGCACCGCCGCCCGTGCCGCGCAAACTGCCCATGCCGGCCCGGGACGCCGGGCGCGCGACGGGGGCCGTGCTCCTCATCGTCACGCCGCTCTTCCTCACGCGGCTGGCCGCCGGGACCGGCGGGGTGCTCTCCGGCGTGCTGATCATCCTCGTCCTCGTCCTGACGGCGAAGACGCTCCAGTTCGCCCGCCGCCGGACCAGGCAGGGCGACGTCCGCGCCAAGATGCGTGTGCTGTCCGAGGACGCGGGCCGGGGCGGGCTGCACGCCGTGCGCGTCCGGGTCGGGGAGCCGGTGCGGATGCGCTACCTCAAGCGCGGTGACAAGCCGGGCGAGTTGGACGTCACGCAGTTCCACTGGATCGTCCTGAAGGAGGGCGACCAGGAGATCAGACTCGCCGGGCACAACGAGGAGCTGGGCCGGGCGGTCCTGCGCCTCGGCGGCCAGGACGGCTGGCTCTGCTGGCCGGAGCGGTGGAAGCTGATCGAAGACGAACTGCCCGCGGCGTTCGTCGCCGACAGCGGTGAGACGGTCGTGGGTCTCACGGACCCGGACGAGGCACGCCCCTACCTCAAGGCCGCCTCGCGTCCCGACGCCGCCGACCGCGCCGTACGCCGCGTGCCGCGCACCGCCAAGTTCTCCGCACCGGTGCACGGACCCATCCTCGGCGGTGCCCTCCTCGCGGCCGCGATCGCCGCGCCCGTCCTCTGGTTCGGGCCCGACGGGCTGCCCTGGTTCGTCACCTGGCTGCTGTGCGCCCTGGCGTCGGCGGCGGTCGTCCAGCTGCCGCTGCGCGGGGTCGCCGCGGCGAGCCGGGCGCTTCCGCAGGGCCCGGCCTGGACCGTGCAGGAGGAGTCGGACCCGGCCATCGCGTGACCCGGGAGGCGCGGTCTGGGGAAGCGACCGCGGACACGTTCAGGCCGGACGGGTGTGCTCGCGCCGGAAGCGGGCGGGTGTCGTGCCGAGGTGGGCCCGGAAAGCCCGTGAGAACGCGGACTCGGAGTAGTAGCCGACCTGCCCGGCGACGCTCGCGACGGTCGCGTCGGTGGCGGTGAGCAGTTCCGCCGCGGTCATCAGCCGTGCGCGGGTGAGGAAGGCGCCCACGGTCGTTCCGGTCTCCTGGGTGAAGTGGCGCAGGAAGGTGGCGCGGGACATGGCGGCCGTGCGGCTGAGCCGTTCGATCGTCCAGTCGGCTCCGGGGTCGTTGAGCATGCCCTCGACGGCCGCCGCGATGCGGCCGTCGGCCGCCGCGGTCCACAGGGTGGTCCGTGTGGTGTCGCCGCGCGCGGTGCGCAGCACCATCGCCAGCAGCACGGTGCACAGGGCGGAGAGGATCGCCGCGGTGCCCTCGCCCTCGCGGCGCGCCTCACCGCGCATCAGGGCGCTGAGCATGCGCAGCACCTCGTCGCTCTCCGCCGACTGCCCGAAGGAGACGTGCACGGGGTCGGGCAGGCTCGCGAACAGCAGTGCGCCCGTGCCGGCGTCGAAGGTGTAGTGCCCGCAGAACAGGTCGATGACGGGCTCCCCGCCGTGCTCGCTGCGGGTGGTCGTGAAGACGTCGCCGGGCGTCTCCGCCGTCCCCACCTGGTCGCCTTCGCCCTCGGTGATCACCCGGTGCGGCGTGCCGCTCGGGATCATCACCACGTCCCCGGGGCGCAGGTCGAGCAGGACCGTGCCCACCTGCAGCTGACAGGTGCCTTCCAGCAGCACGTGGAAGGGCGCCTCCAGCTCGCCGTGGGGCGGCACCTCCATCCTGGTGCCGGCCCCGAGCAGGCAGTGCTTGTCGAGGTCGGCCCTGAGCCGGGCCAGGCGCAGCAGTCGGCTGACTGAGTCCACGGTGAGACTTTCGGGCAGGACAGTGAGACGGCCGAGTCTATTTGCCCCGGTGGCCGGATCGCAGACTCGACGCATGGAGATCACCACAGCACTCACCGCGGATGTCCTGGTCATCGGTTTCGGCAAGGGGGGCAAGACCGCCGCTCACGCGCTCGCCGGGGCCGGCCGCAGGGTGGTCCTGGTCGAGCGGTCCGAGAACATGTACGGCGGGACCTGCCCGAACGTCGGCTGCGTGCCGACGAAGATGCTCGTCCACTACGCCGGGACCAAACGCCCGGGGGACGACGCACAGGAGTTCTTCGCCCGCTCGGTCGCCGGCGTCCGTGCGCTGACCAGCGCTTTCCGCGCCGGCAACTTCGAGGCCCTCAACGGCAGGGACACCGCGACGGTCATCACCGGCACGGCCCGGTTCATCAACCCGTACACCGTCGCTGTCGGGGAGGGACCGGACGTCATCACCGTCACCGCCCCCACGATCCTGGTCAACACCGGGTCGGAGCCGGTGATCCCCCCGGTTCCCGGCCTCGCGAGCAGCTCCCATCTGGTCTCCAGCACGGAGCTCACCCGCACGCAGAACCTGCCCGAGCGTCTCGTGGTCCTGGGAGGCGGATACCTCGGCCTCGAGTTCGCGGGGATCTACCGGCGCTTCGGCAGCGAGGTGACGGTCCTCGAAGCTGCCGACCGGCTCCTGCCGCGGGAGGACGAGGACATCGCCGGGGCCGTCGAGGAGATCCTCACCGGCGACGGTATCCGCGTCGTCACCGGCGCGAACGTCACCGAGGTGCGGGACAGCGGCGCCGTCTCGACCGTCGTCTACGAGAAGGACGGGCGGACCCACACCGTCGAGGCCTCCGCCCTGCTGCCCGCCACCGGGCGCCGGCCCGTCACGGACGGCCTCCGGCTCGACGCCGCCGGTGTCCGCACCGCGCCGAGCGGCGCGATCGTGGTCGACGAGTTCCTGCGCAGCAGCCGGCCGCACATCTACGCACTCGGCGACGTCAACGGAGGTGAGCAGTTCACCTACATCTCCCTGGACGACGCGCGCATCGTCCTGGACCAGCTTCTGGGCGAGGGCAAGCGCTCCACGAGCGACCGCAGGGCAGTGCCCCACACCCTGTTCATCACACCCCCGCTGGCCACGGTGGGACTCACCGAGAGCCAGGCGCGCTCGCGGGGGTTGGACATCAAGGTCTCGCGGGAGAGGGTCGCGGACATCGTGGCCATGCCCCGCGCCTACACGGTCGAGGAGACCCGCGGCGTCATGAAGTTCATCGTGGACCCGGACACCGACCTCGTCCTCGGGGCCGCCCTGCTCAGCATCGACGCGCAGGAGATCGTCAACACCGTCGCGCTGGCCATGCGGCACGGCATCACGGCCACGCAGCTCCGCGACGCGATCTACACCCACCCGAGCTCGACCGAAGCCCTCAACGAGGTCTTCGACAAGGTCCTCACCTGACGTCGACGGACATGCGCGCCGGGGCAGGATGCAACCACCGCCCGACCATGAGACAAATGGGACCAACCGGCCAGTCTTCCGGAAGAGAAAAGAACCATGCAGCAGAAGAGCAGGCCCTTCGACATCGCCAAAGTGCGGATGCACCGGCGCGAACTCGCCGACGGCGTGTACGCGGTCATGGCGGCGGATGTCGAGGAAACCGACCACACCGCGACCAACGCCGGTTTCGTCGTCGGCGATTCGGGAGTGCTGGTGGTCGAATCACTGAGCAACGGCCGCTTGGCGTCCCAGGTCATCGGCGCGGTGCGCGCAGTGACCTCGCTGCCCATCCGGTTCCTGGTCAACACCAGTTTCCACGGCGATCACTGCTTCGGGAATTTCGCCTTCCCGTCGCAGACGGTGATCATCCACCATGAGGCGACCAAGCGTGCGATCGACGAGCGCTTCGAGCAGGACCGCGCCTTCATGATCGACCTGCTCGGCGCGAACGTCGGCATCGAGGAGGTGGTCTCCCGCTCGGCGGACATCGCGGTGTCCGGGGCCTGCTCCGTGGACCTGGGAGGCAAGCATGTGGACATCGAGCACATCGGCTTCGCCCAGACGGACGGCGACCTGGTCGTCCGCATGCGTGAGGACAACGTCGTCTTCGTCGGGAACATGCTGCAGGCCCCTCCCCCGGCCTTCCCGTGGCTGCTGGAGGGGCGGGCCGACGAGGCGCTCGCCACCTACCGCCGCCTCTACGAGCTCCTCGACGACGGCACCCTGATCGTGCCGGGCCACGGCCGGCCCATGCGCCGTGCCGACGTCCTGCACTCGATCGCCTACCTCGAGGAGCTGACCGGCCTGGCGCGGGAGGCCCAGGGCAAGGGACTGTCCGCCGACCAGGTCCGCGAAGCGCTCGGGATGAAGGAGTACAGCGACTACAGCATGTACGAGTCCATCCACTTCGAGGTCAACGTCCCGGCGGTGCTGAACGCGCAATGAGCAGCGTGCGCATGACGGCACGGCACCAGGGGCCGCCCGAGGCGGCACCCTGACCCGCCGCCTCGCCCGGCCTCCGGTCAGGTGTCCGCGCGGGCGCCCCGTGTGGCGCCCGCCGACGCGGCCACCACGCACACCACCGCGATCCACTGGGTCCAGCGCAGTGACTCCTGGAGGACGACCAGGCCGATGAGGGCCGCCATCGCCGGTTCGAGGCTCATCAGGATGCCGAAGACGCGCGGCGGCATCCTGCGCAGGGCCTCCAGGTCCAGCGAGTACGGGATCACCGAGGACAGCAGTCCCACGCCGAGCCCCGCGAGCAGGACCCACGGCTGGACGAGCGCCGCGCCGCTGTCGGCGACGCCGAACGGCAGGGCGACCAGGGCCCCGACGGCCATGCCCAGGGCCAGGCCGCCGCCTTCCGTCGTGTGGCGGCCCAGGGCCGCGCCTACCAGGACGTACAGTCCCCAGCACGCTCCCGCGGCGAGGGCGAACAGCACGCCGAGGGGGTCGAGGCCGCCACTGCCGTCCGTCAGCAGGAGGACACCGCCTGCCGCGAGCAGCACCCACAGGGCGTCCAACCATCGCCGCGACCCGGCCAGCGCCACCGTGAGCGGGCCGAGGAACTCGACGGTCACCGCGATCCCCAGTGGGATCCGGGCCAGCGACAGGTAGAAGCAGAGGTTCATCGTGCCGAGGGTCACGCCGTAGCCGAGCACCACCGCCCAGGTGCGGCGGCTCATGCGCGGCGAGGGCCGCCAGACCGCGAGCAGCACCGCCGCCGCGAAGCACAGGCGCAGGGCGACGGTTCCGAAGCTGCCCACCGCGTCGAAGAGGTTCTTGGCCAGTGCCGAGCCGAGTTGGACGCTGACGATGCCGAGCAGGACCAGTCCCGTGGGCGGGATCGCACCGAAGGCCCGTCCGATCGGCGCGGTCGGGGAGGTTTCGGGGGAGGACGGGTCACGGCTGCTCGCGTCGGCGTTCATGGTGGCCACGCCATGGATTTTCGGCGATCGGGCGCTCCACGTCACGTGGTTTCCGGCCCGGCTTCGCGACCGCCCCGCCTGCCGCCTCCAGCACAGGATGCCCGGCACCCGATATGCTTGACCAGTCAACGACCAGGCGGGAAGTCCGGAGTTGACCTCGCTTTGGCGTTCGCCAGTGTTGCGACATCCCCCTTTGCCCGGGACGTTCGAGCACTGCCTACCGTGGGAGAAAAATTGACATATAAGGTCATTCAGTGGGGTGCCGGCGACAACGGGCAGGCCCTCATTCGCGCTGTCGCTCGCCATCGCGATCTCGAACTGGTCGGCTGCAAGGTCTGGAGTCCCGCGAAGGACGGCGTCGACGCCGGTGTCATCGCGGGCATCGAGCCGATCGGTGTCCTCGCGACCACCGATCGCGAGGAACTGCTCCGCACGGACGCGGACGTCGTGCTCTTCTGCACCCGCCTGCGCCCGGACGAGATGGACGCCAACGACCAGGACATCGCCGACCTCCTCCGGTCGGGCAAGAACGTCATCTCCGTGACGGGCCAGCACTCGATGCCGTCCGCGATACCCGGTTACGCGGAGAAGTTCGAGGAGGCGTGCCGCGAGGGCGGTTCGACCTTCACCGGCGCCGGCCTCAACCCGAACTTCATCGCCTCCCGGCTGGCCCCGACCATCACGGGCCTGTGCGCGGACGTGGAGTCCCTCCACATCCGCGAGACCTACTCCGTGGCCGACGACGGACCGGAGATCGTCTTCACCGCGGTCAACTTCGGCGCGAAGCTGGAGGACTGGCACGAGGGCACGGCCCTCAAGCAGCAACTCGACCACCTCTTCGTCCAGTTGACCCACAACGTGGCGCACTCCCTGGACATGGAGCTGAAGACCGTCGAGATGAGCACGGAGCTCACGCCCGCGCATCGCGACATCGAGATCGCGGCAGGGCTCATCGCCGAGGGCACCGTCGCCGTGGTCACGCTCACCTACGCGGGTGTTCCGGTCGACCCCGACCAGATCCGGATCACCGTGCAGGTGCGCTGGGCCGTCTCCGACGACATCCCGGGCGTCCCGATCACCTCGGGCTGGCGCGTCAAGGTCGAGGGCAAGCCCAGTCTGGTGATGGAGATGCGCCCGGACCCGGCGGAGGACCGGACCTACCACCCCGAGACGATGGTCGGTTCCGCGATCCCCGTCATTCCCGAGGTGATCAACGCGGAGCCCGGCCTCCTGCTGCCGCACGTCTACGGCGCGTACAAGCGCCGTTTCGTCGGGGCCTGATCACCTAGGCGGCCGCGGGCGCGTCGCGCCGGGGGACGACGGGCGGACCCGGCGCTCCCCCGGCGCGTCGCGGCCGCGGCGGCCGGAACGGCCGGCGCACCGGCGCACGGCCGGTTCACGACGTCAGCCCAGGTAGGCGTTCTTGGCCGCCATGACCGCCTTGGCGCTGTTCCAGCCGACCACGCCGACAGCCCGTCCGTCCTTCTCCGCGAGCATGACGAACTTCCGGGATTCCACGGTGCCCTCGATCAGCCGGACGTCCGCGTCCTCGGGCAGCGCGCCGAAGACCTGGATCCTGACGTCGTACTGGTCCGTCCAGAAGTACGGAACGGACCAGTAGGCGTCCTGGCCGCCGGTGATGTCCCCGGCGACGAACACGCCCTGCTGCACGGCGTTCGCCCGGTTCTCCAGACGGGGACCGACGCCGGTCCGGCCGTCCGACCAGCGGGCCACGTCCCCGACGGCGTGGACGCCGGCCGAGGCGCGGCCGCGTTCGTCGCAGACGATGCCGTCGTCCAGGACGAGGCCGCTGCCGACGAGCCAGTCGGTCGTGGGAACCGAGCCGATGGTCATCACCACGGCATCGGCGGGAACGGTCCCGCCGCCCCCGACACGCACGCCGGTGACCCACCCGTGGTCGTCGAGCAGCCCGTTGACGCGGGTGTCCATCAGCAGCCGCACACCGCGCTCGGCGTGGAGCCCGGACAGCTCCCGGCCGACGGCCGCACCTGTCTGACGCCACATCGGAGCCGGGTTCGGGTCGATCAAGGTGACGTTCAAGCCCATCTCCCGGGCTGTCGCGGCGACCTCGCACCCCAGCACTCCCGCCCCGATGACCGCCACGTCGCGGGCCGCGAGCAACTGCGCGCGCAGCCCGGCGGAGTCCTCCAGGGTGCGCAGGACCCACGCGCCCCGCAGCGCCCCGGTGCCCGGCAGGGTACGCGGTGTCAGGCCGGTCGCGAGGACGAGCCGGCCGTAGTCGAGCGTGCGGCCGTCCTCGAGGACGACGGCGTGCGCCTCGGCGTCCAGGCGCACGGCTCGGCAGCCCAGCAGGAATTCGGCGTCCAGCCGGTCCAGTTCCCGCCGGTCGCGCAGGCGCACCCGCTCCTCTCCCCAGGCCCCCGAGAGGACCTTCTTGGAGAGCGGCGGCCGGTCGTAGGGGAGGTGGGTCTCCGCCCCCACGACCCGGACCGTGCCGCGGAAGCCTCTGCTGCGCAGCGTCTCCACGGTCGTCAGCCCGCCGACCGACGCGCCGACCACCAGCACGTCGGCGGTCACGGGTGCAGCGACTCCGCCAGCCGGATGGCGGCGGCGGGGCAGATCGTCGCGGCTGTGCGCACCCGGTCGAACTCCGCCGCGGAAGGCTTCTCCTGAAGCAGGATCACGACCCCGTCGTCCTCCCGCTGGTCGAAGACCTCAGGTGCGGCCACGACACACTGGCCGCCGGCGACGCACTTGTCCTCTTCCACCGTAATGATCATGAATCGTCCTTCGAGAATGCGTACTGAGGACTCACCAGGCGACGGGCAGGGCGTCCAGGGTGTAGACGTTCGGGCCGAAGCGGTGGAAGGAGAGCTCCTCGGCGGGGACCGCGAGCCGCAGCCCCGGGAACCTGCGGAAGAGGGGGGCCAACGCCGTCTGCAGTTCCGCTCGGGCCAGGTGCTGCCCCGGGCACTGGTGGATGCCGGACCCGAAGGTCATGATCTGGATCGGTTCCCGGGTCAGGTCGAGGGTGTTCGGGTCCCCGGGGACCACCTCCGGATCGCGGTTGGCGTTCAGCGGCGAGGCCAGGACCCACTCGCCCGCCTTCACGACGTGGTCACCGATGGTGACGTCCTCGGTCGACATGCGGGGGAAGCCGCCCGAGACGCTCATGTAGCGGAGCAGTTCCTCGGCGGCGTCGGCCGTGGAGTGGGAGTCGTCGAGCAGCACGGCGAGTTGCTCGG
Source organism: Streptomyces sp. NPDC088733 (assembly GCF_044751185.1). Classification (NCBI taxonomy): domain Bacteria; kingdom Bacillati; phylum Actinomycetota; class Actinomycetes; order Kitasatosporales; family Streptomycetaceae; genus Streptomyces; species Streptomyces sp. NPDC088733. Next base: position 80,217 of record NZ_JBIVLH010000006.1, on the reverse strand, counting down.
GCTGCTGCATCAGCGCCAGGGCGCTGAGGGCGATCGTCGCCGCGGACGTCTCGTGCCCTGCGACGACCAGTGCGCTGACCATGCCGACGATCTCCTCGTCGCGGACCTCACCGTGACGCTGTGCCACCAGGGCGCCGATCAGGCCGTCGGTCGGATTCCTGTGGTTCTGGGCCACCAGGTCGCCGACGTAGTCGTTCAGGCGCATGAAGTTCTTGAAGGCCTCCTCCGGCGGCAGCGAGAAGTCGACGATGCCCGCGCACAGCCGGTTGAAGTTCCGGTGCTCGGAACCGGGGATGCCGAGTATCTCGCCGATCACGATGGAGGGCAGCGGGAGGGCGTACGCCTCGAACAGATCGACTCCCGGGCCGGCTTCCTCCACCTCGTCCAGCAGCTCCGAGACGATGGCCGCGATCCTGGGCCGCAGCTGCTCGACCCGCTTGGGCGTGAAGGAACCGGCGACCATACGGCGCAGACGGGCGTGGTCCGCGCCGCGGAAGCGGGGGAAGAAGCCGGGCAGCGCGCTGTCCATGGCTCCGTCCGGCGTGGGAATGAAGCTGTGGTCGAGACGCGGCTCGTTGTAGAGCGCCCGGACGTCGGCATAACGCGAGAACATCAGCACGTCGACCTCGCCGTACTCCCGCTCGACCATGCGGAGCCGGGTGGGCCCCTCGCGCCGGGCCATCTCCGCGAGCCGCTCGGAGGGGTCGAACGGACACCGGGCATCACGGTCCGTGACAGCGAACCCGCGCGTCAGTTTTTCAGGCATGTCGAGCTCCAAGCAGGTGCGGACCGGACGTATGCGGGCGCCCACGTCTCCCGGCCGCGGTCGCACGCCGGCACACGTGGCCGAACGGGTCGTGGATATGGGGCCCATGGCTTTCGGCCCGGCGAGGAAGCCGCACGCCGAACCGGCATGCCCCAGGCCCCATTTGCCGGATCCGGGATCATTCAAACATGAACTTGCTTGACGCGACAAGCGTATTCGGAGGCTGCGCCCCGATGCCGGAGAGAGAGGGGCGACAGTATCCTGCATACGATCAGTCCAACGGCTCGACACCGGAGGCGACATGGAGCATCTGGACCCCGAGGTGGTGCTGGGCATGACAGCCCGCGCACCCGACGGAGTAGTGATCATCGACCGCGAAGGACGCATCCGCTACTGGAACCACGGCGCGGAACGGATCTTCGGGTTCCCGGCGACCGAGGTCATCGGTCACAGCCTGGACGTGATCATCCCCGAGCGGCACCAGCAGCGGCACTGGGACGGCTTCCAGAAGTCCATGGCCACCGGCACCACCCGGTACGGGGACGACGACCTGCTCGCCGTCCCCGCGGTCGGCGCCGGAGGCAGGAAGCTGTCGATCGAGTTCAGCGTGGTGCTGCTGAACGACGCGGACGGGCAGCCGGGTTGGGTCGGAGCGGTCATCCGGGACGTCACCGAACGGCGCGCCAAGGAGAAGGATCTGTACGGGCAACTCGCCGCCGCCAAGGCGGCACAGGCGACATGAAACACGGGTGCCCCGCACGCGCGTCGCGTGCGGGGCACCGTTGCCGTACGGAGGGGGTCAGACGACCACGTTGCCCTCGTGCAGGGCGCGGATGGCGTCCGCGTCGTAGCCGAGGTCCGCCAGCACCTCGTCGGTGTGCTCACCGAGCAGCGGGGCGCCGATGATCTCGGGCTTGAAGCCGGAGAACTTGATCGGGCTGCCCACGGTCAGGTAGGTGCCGCGCTCCTTCTGCTCGACCTCGACGATCGTGCCGCTCTTGCGCATGTCGGGGTCGGCGGCCAGCTCCTTCATGCTCAGCACGGGCGCGCAGGGCACCTCCCACGTGCGGAGGATGTCGACGGCCTCGTACTTGGTCTTGTCGGCCAGCCACTTCTCGATCTCGGCGAAGATCTCGAAGATGTGCGACTGGCGGGCCTTGGCGGTCGTGTACTCCGGGTCCTCGACCCACTCGGGCCGGCCGATGGCCTCGGCGGTCCGCTTCCAGTTCTGCTCCTGGATGGTGAAGTAGATGTAGGCGTTGGGGTCGGTCTCCCAGCCCTTGCACTTCAGGATCCAGCCGGGCTGGCCGCCGCCGCCCGCGTTGCCGCCGCGCGGCACCGTGTCGCCGAACTCGCCGTTCGGGTACTGCGGGTACTCCTCCAGGTAGCCGACCTTCTCCAGGCGCTGCTGGTCGCGGAGCTTGACCCGGGTGAGGTTGAGGACGGCGTCCTGCATGGACACCGACACCTTCTGGCCCTGGCCGGTCGCGTTGCGCTGGATGATCGCGGTCAGCAGGCCGATCAGCAGGTGCATGCCCGTGTTGCTGTCGCCGAGGGCGGAGCCGCTGATGGTCGGCGGGCCGTCCCAGAAGCCCGTCGTGGAGGCGGCGCCGCCGGCGGCCTGGGCCACGTTCTCGTAGACCTTGAGGTCGTTCCAGGACGAGTCGTCGTTGAAGCCCTTGACCGAGCCGAAGATCAGGCGGGGGTTGAGCTCATGGATGTGGTCCCAGCCCAGGCCCATGCGGTCCATGGCGCCCGGCGCGAAGTTCTCGACCAGGATGTCGGCCTCGCGGATCAGCTTCTCCATGACCTCCTTGCCCTCGGCGGTCTTGGTGTTGATGGCCAGCGAGCGCTTGTTGCTGTTGAGCATCGTGAAGTAGAGCGCGTCGAGGTCGGGGATGTCGCGGAGCTGGTTGCGCGTCACGTCGCCGCCCTGGGGGCGCTCGACCTTGATGACGTCGGCGCCGAACCAGGCGAGCATCTGCGTGCACGCGGGACCGGCCTGGACCCCGGTGAAGTCGATCACCTTGATTCCGGCGAGCGGCTTGTCACTCATGGTGGCTTCCTTCTGGTGAATGTTCGCTGAGCGGGCATGGGCTGTGCGGGAGCTGGACGACTCGGGGGTTCGGGCGCTCACTTCTTCGCCGGCACGATGTTGCCGACGGTGATGCCCTTCGGGTTGAGGTGCGAGATGTGGCCGCTCTCGGTGCCCGCCGAGGGGTCGATCACGCAGTCGATGAGGGCCGGGCCGCCCGAGGCCAGGGCCTCGGTGAGGGCGGCGGTGACCTCGGCGGGGGTGGTCGCGCGGTAGCCCTTGCCGCCGAACGCCTCGATCATCAGCTCGTGGCGGGCGGCGGACATCAGGGTCGTCGGGGACGGGGCGTCGTCGAGGGGGTTGACGTCGTCGCCCCGGTAGACACCGCCGTTGTTCATAATCACGGTGACCACGGGCAGCTTGTAGCGGCAGATGGTCTCCAGCTCCATGCCGCTGAACCCGAAGGCGCTGTCGCCCTCCACGGCCACGACCGGCGCGCCGCTCTCGACGGCGGCGGCGATGGCGTAGCCCATGCCGATGCCCATGACGCCCCAGGTGCCGCTGTCCAGGCGGTGCCGCGGCACGTGCATGTCGATGACGTTGCGCGCGATGTCCAGGGCGTTGGCGCCCTCGTTGACGATGTACGTCTCGGGGCGCTCGCGCACCACGTCGCGCACCGCCTTCAGCGCGCCCATGAACTGCATGGGGTGCGGGTCGGCCTTCAGGCGCTCGGCCATCTTGGCGACGTTCTGCGCCGAGCGCGCCGCCAGCTCCTCGCGCCAGGCGGTGGGGGCGGCGATCTGGCCGGGCTTGGTCCGCTCGGCGAGCGCGTCGAGGACCGACTCGATGTCACCGACGAGCGGGGCGGCGATGGGCTGGTTGCTGTCCATCTCCCGGGGCTCGATGTCCACCTGGATGAACTTCGCGTCGGGGTTCCACTGCGGTGCCTCGCCATGGTTGAGCAGCCAGTTGAGGCGGGCGCCGACCAGCATCACGACGTCGGCCTTCTTCAGCGCCAGCGAACGGGCGGTTGCGGCCGACTGCGGGTGGTCGTCGGGCAGCAGGCCCTTGGCCATCGACATCGGCACGTAGGGGATGCCGGTGGACTCGATGAACTCCCGTACCTGGTCGTCCGCCTGCGCGTACGCGGCGCCCTTGCCGAGCACCACCAGCGGCCGCTGCGCGCCCGCCAGCAGCTCGATGGCGCGGTCCACCGCCTCGGGCGCGGGGATCTGGCGCGGCGCGGGGTCGACGAGGCGGCTGACCGTCCTCGCGCCCTCGTCGGCGTTCATGATGGAGCCGAGCACCGCGGCGGGTATGTCGAGATAGACACCGCCGGGGCGCCCGGAGATCGCGGTGCGCAGCGCGCGGGCGATGCCGCGGCCGATGTCCTCGACGCGGCTGACGCGGTAGGCGGCCTTGCAGAACTGCTGGGCGGCGGCGAGCTGGTCCATCTCCTCGTAGTCGCCCTGCTTGAGGTCGACGAGGTGGCGCTCGCTGGAGCCGGAGATCTGCACCATGGGGAAGCAGTTGGTGGTGGCGTTCGCGAGGGCGACCAGCCCGTTGAGGAAGCCCGGCGCGGACACCGTCAGGCACACGCCCGGCTTCTTCGTGAGGTAGCCGGCCGCCGCCGCCGCGTGTCCCGCGTTGCTCTCGTGGCGGAAGCCGATGTAGCGGATGCCCTGCGCCTGGGCGAGGCGGGCCAGGTCGGTGATCGGGATGCCGACCACCCCGTAGATGGTGTCGACGTCGTTGAGCTTGAGCGCGTCGACGACCAGGTGGTACCCGTCGGTGAGCTCGGCCGGAACGTCGGCGGTCGCCACGGTCTCCAGTGGTGAGGGGGCGGTCATGGTCCGAGGTCCTCCTTGGGCAGGTCATGCCGGTGCGGCTACTCGTCTCACCATCCGCAGCGCGCCCGCCCGCGTCCAAGACCTATCGGCGACCAGCCCATAAGCGGCGTCTATCAACGCATGCCGCGGGGGTCCGGAGCACCCTTGATAGACGTCCGCTATCGACCGTTCACCAGCGCGTATTGGACGTGTGCCGGGCACCCCGCCCAGTCTCGCTGAGGAGACGGCGCACGCGACCGGGCTCGCAGACGTGGCTCGACAGACCTGGCTCAACGACCCGGCGCCAAGGAGGTGCGGTCATGACCGTTCCGGCCGCAGCACCCGTGCGCGACCCGCAGCGGTACCGGCCGCCGGCGGTCACCGGCCTCGGCGGTCTGCTGGACCGTCAGCTCCGCGAACGCCCGCGCGCCCGCGCGCTGGTCGTCACCGGGGACCGGGTGGAGCTGTCGTACGGTGCGCTCGCCGCCCTCGCCGACGACGTGGCGGGCCGGCTCGGCGGCAGGGGGCTGCGCCGCGGGGACGTGGTCGGCCTGCTGTGCGCCAACACCGTCGAGTTCGTCGTGGCGCTGCTGGCCGGGGCGCGCGCGGGGCTGGTGGTCGCGCCCGTGGACCCCGCGCTGCCGGAGGCCGAGGTGTCCGCCCGGCTGGAGGCGCTCGGGGTGCGGGCGCTGCTGGTCGGTCCGTACGAGGGTGGGGCCGCTCCGGTCGGGCGGGTGCGCGTGCCGGCGTGGACCCTGCGCGTGGCGGTGTCCCGCGCCGGGGCGGTGTCGGCCGCGCTCGACGCCGGTGCGCCCGCGCCCGCGGACGGCCGGGGCGCGGCCCGCGAACTGGCCGACGACGACGCGCTGGTCCTGTTCACGCCGGGCACCACCGGCCGCGCCAAGATGGTTCCACTGACGCACGCCAACGTCGCCGCGTCCGTGCGGAACATCTGCGCCACCTACGAACTGGGGCCCGGTGACGCGACCGTGGCGGTGATGCCCTTCTTCCACGGCCACGGGCTGCTCGCCGCGCTCCTGTCCTCCCTGGCGAGCGGCGGCAGTGTGCTGCTGCCGGCGCGCGGCCGGTTCTCCGCGCACACGTTCTGGGACGACATGCGGGCGGCGGGCGCCACGTGGTTCACCGCCGTCCCCACCATCCACGAGATCCTTCTGGACCGGTCGGCGGTCGACCAGGCGGGCCCGCAGCCGGCGTCGTACCGGCCGCCGCTGAAGTTCGTGCGCAGTTGCAGCGCGCCCCTCAACGCGGCCACCCAGCGGGCGCTGGAGCGCGCGCTGGGTGCGCCGCTGCTGTCGGCGTACGGGATGACGGAGTCCACGCACCAGGCGGCCAGCGAACCGCTGCCGCACCACGGCAAGTTGAAGCACGGCTCGGTCGGCCGCGCGACCGGGGTGGAGCTGCGGGTCGTCGGCCCCGGCGGCCGCCCCTGCCCGGCCGGCGCCGAGGGCGAGGTGTGGGTGCGCGGCGCCACCGTCGCCCGGGGCTACCTCGCCGACCCGGACGGGACGGAGCGCGGCTTCGGCGACGGATGGCTGCGCACGGGCGACCTCGGCACGCTCGACGAGGACGGCTACCTCTTCCTCACCGGGCGCATCAAGAACCTGATCAACCGGGGCGGCGAGAAGATCTCGCCCGAGCGCGTCGAGGACGTCCTGGCGGGCTGTCCCGGGGTCGCCGAGGCCGCCGTGTTCGCCGTGCCCGACGCGACGTACGGTGAGCGCGTCGGCGCGGCCGTGGTCCTGTCGCGGGGCGAGAGCGTCGGGCCCGAGGAGATCCTGCGGTACTGCCGCACCCGGCTGGCGGCCTTCGAGGTGCCCGACCGGCTCGCCGTCGTCGCCTCGCTCCCGCACACCGCCAAGGGCGGGCTCGACCGGCCGGCGGTGCACGCCCTGTACGCGGACCGGCCCCGCGGGCCCGGACTCACCTGACGCGGTGCTCGGCCGGCAGCGGCTCGTCGAAGAACTCGTCCAGCGACAGGCCCGCCGCCGCGGTCATGAACGCCCGGGCCGCGACCGAGCCGGGGGTCGCGGCGTGGATGGCGACCGACACCCGTGCCCTGGCGTCCGGCTCGACCAGGCGGACGGCGCGCATCCTGCCGAGCGGCGGCATCGCCCGCAGCCATGTGTGCGGCACGATGCTCGCGCACGCGCCGGCCCCCACGCTGGCGTACAGGGCCGCGACGGAGTCGGTCTCCACCTGGGGGGTCACCGCGACCCCGCTCTCGGCGAAGGCAGTGTCGATGACCTGCCGGATCCTCATGTCCTGGGTGAGCAGGGCGAGCGGCATCTGGGCGGCGTCCGCCCAGCGCATCGTGTCGGACGGGGACAGCAGCTGGTCGCTGGGCGCGAGCAGCATGTACCGCTCCTCGTACAGCGACATCACCTGGAGGTTCTCGCGGTCGTCGGGGGCGAAGTGGGCGATCGCGGCGTCGAGTTCGAAGGCGAGCAGCTGACGGTGCAGCTCGGTGGTCGACAGCCGGGAGCGCACCTGCACCTTGGCCAGCGGGTGCGCCGCGCAGAACGCGGCGACGGGGAGCACGAGCGTCGTCGACGCCGTGGGCTCCGTGCCCAGCCGCAGGGTGCCGGTGATGCCCGACTGGACGGCGGCCACCTCGGCCTTGAACGCCTCCTGTTCGGCCAGGATGCGCTTGGCCCACACGACGAGGCGTTCGCCTTCCGGGGTGAGGCCCTGGTAGTTGTGGCCGCGGTTGATCAGCGTGACGTTGAGTTCCCGTTCGAGCTTGGCGATCGCCGCCGACAGCGCGGGCTGGGACACGTAGCAGGACTCGGCCGCCCGCGCGAAGTGCCGCTCCCTGGCCACCGCCACGAAGTACTCCAGCTGACGGAACAGCATGAACGACTCCTCTCTGCCTGGGGCCGTGGCCGCGCCGGCGCTTCCTGCTGGAGTCGCAAGGCCGTCAGTGGTGCCTGGTCGACGCCCCGGACGTGGGACACGTCCCCGGGCCGGCCGGGGACGGACACGCCGGATGCGAGGGGCGTCCGGCGCGGCCAGCTTACCGAGCCCGGTGCGGCCGCCCGCACGGCCCGGGCCCCGGCGCGGTCGCACCGGGGTCGCGGGCCGCCGCGCGGCGCCCGGGGTTACGCGGGCGCCGCCTTCTGGGCGGTGTCGTCGATCTCCCAGCCCGCCGCTGCCCGTTGGGCCAGCAGGTCGGTGGCGGCGTGGACGGTGCGCAGGGTGGGTGCCTCGGCGCCGGAGATGTCGGCCATCTCCACCACCGCCGTGACGATGGCGTCGAGTTCCAGCTGCTTGCCGGCCTCCAGGTCCTGGAGCATGGACGTCTTGTGGTGCCCGACGCCCTCCGCGCCGCGCAGCCGCTTCTCGATGGAGATGTCCGGGGTGCTGCCGACCCTGGCGGCGATGTCGAGGGTCTCCTCCATGAGTTGCGTGACCAGCCGCCTGGTGTGCGGGTGCTGGCAGATCTCGACCATCGTCGCCCGGGTCAGGGCGCTGATCGGGTTGAACGCGACGTTGCCCATCAGCTTGATCCAGATGTCGTCGCGCAGGTTCGGCTCCACCGGGCTCTTCAGGCCACCGGCGATCATGGCCTCGCTCAGGGCCGTGCAGCGGTCGGAGACCCCGCCCGCCGGCTCGCCGATGGAGAAGCGGGTGCCCTCCAGGTGCCGGATGACGCCGGGGGCCTCGATGACCGTGGCGGGGTAGACGACGCAGCCGATCGCCCGCTCCGGCGGCAGCACGCGGCTGGTGGCGCCGTCCGGGTCGACGGCCTCGATGCGGCGCCCTTCGTAGGGACCGGGGAGCTTGTGGAAGTACCACCACGGGATGCCGTTCTGGGCGGCCACGACCGCGGTGCTGTCGCCGAACAGGGGGGCGACCAGTGATCCGGAGGTCGGGTAGGCGTGTGCCTTCAGCCCCAGGAAGACGTAGTCCACGGGACCGATCTCGGACGGGTCGTCGGTGGCGTTGGGCCGCGCCACGAAGTCGCCTCGCGGACTGAGGACCCGGACTCCGTCCGCGCGTATGGCCCGCAGATGCTCACCCCGGGCGATCAGGTGGACGTCGGCGCCACCACGGTGCAGTGCCGCGCCCCAGTAGGCGCCGATCGCACCGGCTCCGAGGACTGCAATTCTCACGGCGGCTCCTCTCGATTCGAGCGGGAATGAATACTGTATGCAGTGCTGTCTCGCGATGTACAGTCCCCCTACGGAAAGGCGCACGCGCGAACGCCGGTCGCCGCGGGGCGACGCAGGGCCCCACCGCGGTCCGGCGCCCCGTCGGGTCGGCTCCAACGCCCCACAAGGCGGCACAACTCACACCCCCGGCTGGTTGGCCGGGCACCCAGCGGGGGAAGCCTTCGCCGCACACGCTGTGCCGCGCGCCACCGCGCACCGAGGCCGGCACGCGGTCGCAGCGGAACGCACCGCTGGGCACGTCCGCCGGCGGCTCGTGGTGAAGGCCCACGTCAGAGCGGGTCGGCCGGCACAGGAACAGGAACAGGAACAGGCACAGCACGGCGCACGGCTCAACTGACAACGGCACCGGTCAAGTCAGTCGGAAGGGACGGAACAGGAGAGCGATGTCGGATTCACCACCACAGCAGATCGGTGTCGTCACCGAGTCCACCGCCGGGGAGACCCGCGTGGCGGCCACACCGGACAGTGTCCGCAAGCTCCTGGCCATCGGCTACGAGGTCGTCGTGGAGTCGGAGGCCGGAACGGCCTCGGGCTTCTCCGACGACGCCTACACCGAGGCCGGCGCACGGATCGGCGACGCCTGGCGGGCGGACGTCGTCCTGAAGGTCAACCCGCCCTCGCAGGAGGAGACGGCCAAGCTGCGCGACGGGGCCACCCTCGTCGGGCTGATCGGACCGGGCGTCAACCCCGGCCTGCTGGACGAGCTCGCGCGGCGGCCGATCACCGTCCTGTCGATGGACGCGGTGCCGCGCATCTCACGGGCCCAGTCCATGGACGTCCTCAGCTCGATGGCCAACATCGCCGGGTACCGGGCGGTGATCGAGGCCGCCCATGTCTTCGGGCGCTTCTTCACCGGCCAGGTCACCGCGGCGGGCAAGGTGCCGCCCGCGAAGGTCCTGGTGGCCGGTGCGGGGGTGGCGGGGCTCGCGGCGATCGGCGCGGCCGGCAGCCTGGGCGCCGTGGTGCGGGCCACCGACCCGCGGCCCGAGGTCGCTGACCAAGTGCGCTCGCTGGGCGGTGAGTTCCTCGCCGTGGAGGTCGAGCAGCAGGCGAGCGGCGACGGCTACGCCAAGGCCACGTCCGAGGCGTACGACCGGCGCGCGGCCGAGATCTACCACGAGGAGGCCGCCGACGTGGACATCATCATCACCACCGCGCTGATCCCCGGCCGCCCGGCGCCCCGGCTGATCACGGCCGCGGACGTGGCGGCCATGAAGCCCGGCAGCGTCATCGTGGACATGGCCGCGGCGCAGGGCGGCAACGTCGAGGGCACGGTCAGCGGCAAGGCGATCGTCACCGGCAACGACGTGACGATCATCGGCTACACCGACCTCGCCGGCCGGCTGCCCGCCCAGGCCTCGCAGTTGTACGGGACCAACCTGGTCAACCTGCTCCGGCTCATGACGCCCGGCAAGGACGGGCGGCTGACGGTGGACTTCGACGACGTCGTCCAGCGGTCGGTGACGGTGGTGCGGGACGGCGAGAAGACCTGGCCGCCGCCGCCCGTGCAGGTGTCGGCCGCCGCGCCCGCCCAGCAGGCCGCGGCTCCGGTGACGGCGGCCCCGCAGGCCAAGGAGCCCCGTCTGACCCCGGCCGTCCGCTACGGGCTCGTCGGGCTCGGCATGCTCGCGATGTTCTTCCTCGTCGCGTTCTCCCCCGCGCAGCTCATCGGCAACTTCACGGTGTTCGCGCTCGCCGTGGTCATCGGCTACTACGTGATCGGCAAGGTCCATCACGCCCTGCACACCCCGCTGATGTCGGTCACCAACGCGATCTCCGGGATCGTGGTGGTCGGCGCGCTGCTGCAGATCGGCCACGACGGGGTGCTCGTCGCCGTGCTGTCGCTCGTGGCGATCACGCTGACCACCGTGAACATCTTCGGAGGATTCGCCGTCACCCGCCGCATGCTCGGCATGTTCTCGAAAGGCTGAGGTCCGATGACCGCAACAACGGCCGCACAGGCCGCCGACATCGTCGCCGCACTGCTGTTCATCTTCAGCCTGGCCGGGCTCTCCCAGCACCGCACCTCCCGCGCCGGGGTGGCCTACGGCATCGGCGGGATGGCGCTGGCGCTCGTCGCCACCGTCGTCGTCGCCGCGCGGGACATATCGGCCGGCGCCGTCCTGCTCATCGTGGCCGCCACGGCCGTCGGCGGCGCCGTGGGCCTGTGGCGGGCCCGCAAGGTCGAGATGACGCAGATGCCGGAGCTCATCGCCGTCCTGCACAGCCTCGTCGGCCTGGCCGCGGTGCTGGTCGGCTGGAACAGCTACCTGGAGGTCGAGGCGCACGGCGCGGAGCAGACCCGGATCGCCGCCGACCTGCTGCGGATCCACCACGCCGAGGTGTTCATCGGCATCTTCATCGGCGCGGTGACCTTCACCGGCTCGATCATCGCGTTCCTGAAGCTGTCGGCCCGGATCAAGTCCCGTCCGCTGACGCTGCCGGGGAAGAACGCGCTCAACCTCGGCGCGCTGGCCGTCTTCGTGGGGCTGACGGTCTGGTTCGCGGTCAGCCCGAGCCTGGGGCTGATGATCGCCGTCACGGTCCTGGCGCTCGCACTGGGCTGGCACCTGGTCGCGTCCATCGGCGGCGGCGACATGCCCGTCGTGGTCTCGATGCTGAACAGCTACTCGGGCTGGGCGGCCGCTGCGGCGGGCTTCCTGCTCAACAACAACCTGCTGATCGTCACCGGCGCGCTGGTGGGCTCCTCCGGTGCCTACCTGTCGTACGTGATGTGCAAGGCGATGAACCGGTCCTTCCTCTCGGTGATCGCCGGCGGATTCGGCATCGAGGCGGCGCCGAGCGGTGAGGCCGAGCAGGGCGAGCACCGCGAGACCAGCGCCGAGGAGACCGCGGAGCTGCTGGAGAACGCCACCTCGGTGATCATCACCCCGGGCTACGGGATGGCGGTGGCCCAGGCACAGCACCCGGTGGCGGAGTTGACCCAGGCGCTGCGCGAGCGCGGGGTGCGGGTGCGGTTCGGCGTGCACCCGGTGGCCGGGCGGCTGCCCGGGCACATGAACGTGCTGCTGGCCGAGGCGAAAGTGCCCTACGACGTCGTGCTGGAGATGGACGAGATCAACGACGACTTCACCGACACCTCGGTGGTGCTGGTCATCGGCGCCAACGACACGGTGAACCCGGCGGCGCAGGAGGACCCGTCCAGCCCCATCGCCGGCATGCCGGTGCTGCGGGTCTGGGAGGCCGGGCAGGTCGTCGTCTTCAAGCGGTCCATGTCCTCGGGGTACGCGGGCGTGCAGAACCCGCTGTTCTTCCGCGAGAACAGCCGCATGCTCTTCGGGGACGCGAAGCAGAGCGTGGAGAACATCCTGCGCGCGCTGAGCGCACCGGAGGCCGGGTCCGCGGCGGCGCGGCCGGGCGGCCGTACGGCCGAGCAGCCCACGCACGCCTGACGGGCGCTCCGCACGACGGTGCGGGCGGGGCGGGGAGGCCGTGGCCTCCCCGCCCCGCCCGCAGCGCTGCGCCCTGCCTTGCCCTGCCCCGCGTCAACCGCCTTTCGCTGACGAAGGCTTGGACAAGACTGTACGTAGATTGCATACTAAAACCTGTATCCTGGCTCCGTCACGAACCGCAGTCCGATGAGGGGGCCCATGCGCGACACACGCACCGCCGCAGCCGCCACCGTCCGGATCAACCGGCCGGCGCCGCTGCGCCAGGCCGTCTACGACGCGCTGATCGAACTGATCATCAACGGCACCCTGACACCCGGCCAGCACCTGGTCGAGGCCGAACTCGCCGAACACCTCGGCGTCAGCCGCCAGCCCGTCCGCGAAGCCCTCCAACGCCTCCAGACCGACGGCTGGGTCGACCTCCGCCCCGCACAAGGCGCCTTCGTCCACTCCCCCACCGAGGAAGAGGCCGCCCAACTCCTCAGCGTGCGGGCCGTCCTGGAGACGCACTCCGCCCACGGGGCCGCGCTGCACGCGACCGGGGAGGACGTGGCCAGGCTGTGGGAGCTCCAGGAGGCCGGGATCGCGGCCCTGGCGGCGGACGACGCGCGGGGCATCGTCGAGGCCAACGCCGCCCTGCACGGCTTCATCACCGAGCTGTCCCGCAACAAGGTCCTGGCGGAACTGATCCCGCAGGTCGACCGGCGCGTGCGCTGGTACTACATGCCCATCGCCAAGCCCCGCGGCAAGGATGCCTGGAACGAGCACGCCGCCCTCATCGACGCCATCGCCGAGGGCGACGCGGAACGGGCCGAGGAACTGATGCGCCGTCACACCCAGCGCACCACCGACTTCTACGGCCGGCAGATCGCCGCCGCCGGTGCCCGCAAGGGGTGACGCACAGCCGCCCCATCCCCCCTCTACATCAGGGGAGATGGGGCGGGGCCGGACGAAGCAGGGAGCGCACCCCACCGACCGGCCCCGCTCCCGTGACGCGGACGACCCGGCGCGGAACTGCCGCTGGACCGGGCCGGGCTCCGTTCGCCCGCGCACGTCATGCGGGAGGGGGCGCCGGGGCGGGCGCCCCCTCCGGTACCGGAACGGTCAGCCGCTGCTCGCCTCGGCGGGGGACGGCTGGGCCGCCTGGCCGCCCGCGGTCTCCTGCACGGCGGGCGTGTCCTGTGCGTGCGAGGGCTTCGGCTGGCGCAGGAACAAGGTGATCGCCGCGGACAGGAAGGCGATGCCTCCGGCCAGACTGTAACCACCGGTGTAACCCCAGGCGCTGATCACCGAGGCGGCCAGGCCGCCGCCGAACACACCGCCGAACAGCTTGGCGCTGTAGACCAGGCCGTAGTTCTGCGCGTTGTTGTTCTCACCGAAGTAGTCCGGTACGAGCGCGGCGAACAGCGGGTAGAAGGCACCGCCGCCGAAGCCGTTCACGAACGCGAAGAACAGGAAGAGGGGTTCGTTGTGGGCCTGGCCCGACCACAGGACGCCGAACTGCGCCACGCCCGCGACGACCAGCACCAGCGTCAGCGTCCGCTTGCGGCCCAGGGTGTCGGACAGCCAGCCCACCGCCGCCCGGCCGACGCCGTTGACCACGGCCAGCACACCGGCGGACGAGGCGGCCACCAGCGGCCCGAAACCGAGGCTCTTGGCGAACGGCACCTGGAAGTTGATGCCGAACAGCGACACACCGCCGATGCACACCAGGGCGAACCACATCAGCGGCAGCTGCCCGGTCCTGATCGCCTGCATCGGGGTGAACTGGGCCTTCGCCGGCGGGTTCTTGGCCAGCCGCTTCGCGACGCGAGCGGAGTCCTCGGTCGTGCCCCGGTTCAGCGGGTCCACGTCCTGCGGCCACCAGCTCTTCGGCGGGTCCTTGAAGAACATGCCGCACACGCCCACGACGATCACCATGAACACGGCGATCAGGTCGAGCACCAGCTTGAAGTTCCCGGGGTGGAACCAGTAGCTGAAGACGAAGATGAACGGCAGGGTCCCGTAGGCGAAGCCGCCGTTGACGAACCCGGTGCGGGCGCCCTTGTTGTCGGGGTACCACTTGCCGACCATGTTGATGCAGGTCGCGTAGACCAGACCGGCACCGGTGCCGCCGAGCACGGAGTAGCCGAGGATCACGACGGCGGGGTTGCCGAAGTGGGCGACGGCCGACAGTCCGAGGCCGGAGAGCAGCGCGCCGGCGAGCATGGCCGTCCTGGCCGGCAGGACCCCGGTCTCCCTCAGCCGCCCGGCGGGGAACGCCACGCCGGCCTGGAAGACCGCCCAGATGCTCGCGATCCAGAACGCCTCGGTGAGCGTCCACCCGTGGGCGGTCTCCAGCGTCGACTCCGCGGAGCTGTAGCCGTACTCGAAGACGCTGACACCCATCATCGCGAACCACGGCAGCCAGACCATCCAGGCCCGGGGCCTGCCCAGGATGGACCGGTCGGTCTCGCCGATCCGGTACACGCGGCCGTTCACGTCGGTGACTTCCCGATAGGGAGCAGGAGCCACCTCAGGTATTGCTGACATGTGTGCCTTCCCTTGCGTGAAAAGAACCTGGCGTGCGCTCCCTGGGCCTATCTCTTCTCATGCGGCGGGGTGGTACGGATTCCCATCCCTGCGGCACGCCCGGCACGCGGCCGTGCCGGTGGTACGCCGTCCGTCCGCCGGGGTCCGGGGCGGCATCCCGGGCTTTGCGGCGCATGGTCGGTGGCACATCCATGGACCCCCGCGGCACACGGCAAAGCCGCGCCCGGGCGTCCAGTTCTCGCTGGTCAGCCGGTCGTTGTGCGATGCATTACATACTGGAGATTGCATACGGTATGGATCCGCGGAAGCGTGTGTCCAGAGGATGTCGGGAAGATTGACTACCGCATTACCATCGGCGCCCACCCATGGACGGCCAACGGCCCGCTCACTCCCGGGGATTCGGGCGGCGGACCTGCACAATCACGCGCGCACGGCCGCACGCGGGCGTGCGGACCCGTGGCAGGGGGCCGAATTGACGGTCGATCAGAGTTAACGGGCGGACCGCGCGGCGAAACCCGCTCGACCCGGGGACCTTGTTGCCGGGACCCTCTGCGCATGGAGTTTCTCTGCTACCACCGCGACCGGTCCGGATCCCTGGCGCTGCGCGACGCGCTGCTGGAGGACCACTGGTCCTACATGGACCAGTGGTCGAAGGAGATGATCGCCCGCGGACCGACGCTCGCCGACGACCTCGACACACCCACCGGGAGCGTGCACATCCTCGACCTGCCCGACGCGGCCGCCGCCCGGGCGTTCGCCTTCGACGAGCCGAACTACCAGGCCGGCGTCTACCGGGACGTGCTGCTGCGACGGTGGCGCAACCTGCTGGGGCGCACCATGTGGGAGTTCCCCGGCGGCAGGACCGGTGGCAGCCGGTACCTGGTGCTCGGCCTCGGCGCGGGAGAGGCCGCCGACCTCACCCCGCCGCCCGGCCGGGACGACGACCTGATCGCCTACGGGCCGCTGCTGTCCGACGACGGCAGCGCCTGGCTCGGCACGGCGGCCCTGCTGCGGGCACCGGACCCGGGGACGGCACGCGCCGTCCTGACCCCGGACCGGTACGCCTCGATCGAGGTGCACCCCTGGCAGTTCGGCGGTCGCCCGTCGTGATTCGGGGCGGCCGGGCCTGAGCCCGGCGGCCCGAGCCGGGTCGTCACGGGCCCTCACGCACGGCAACTCCCCCCGGCCTTCGGGCCGGGGGGAGTTGCCGCTTCGGCCGAGCAGCCCGCTCACGCCGACAACGCCGAGCACGAGGGCGGCTCTCCGCCGTGCGGGACCCGCCTTCCGGGCCGCCGGGCCTGAGCCCGGCGGCTCAGTTCGCGGAGGTGCGGCGGCCGGCCTGGCCTCCGCGGCCGCCCTGGCCACCGCGGCGGCCACCCGTACCGCCCTGCCCGTCGCCGGAGGCCGTACGGCGGGCGGTGCCGTTCGTCGTGCCGGAGCCGGTGCGGCGGTCGCGGCCCCGGGGGGTCCCGCCGCCCGTGGGGGCCGATCCGGTCGCGGCACCGCGGGTTCCCGCCCTGCGGCGGTCCCCGCCCTGCCCGCCGGTGCCCGTGCCAGTGCCGGTCGCGGCGGCGCCGCCGCCACTGCGGCGCCGGCGGCTGGGCCGCTTGCCGGGCTCGGTGCGCGGGGCCGGGGCGGCCGGCTCGGGGACCTCGATGGTGACGGCCACGCCGGACGGCTCGCGCGCGCCGGTGATGGTGGTCAGCGCCGCGTCGGACGAGGTGATGCGGGCCGTCCGGGGGCGGATGCCCGCGTCCGACATGAGCCGGGTGACGTCCCGCTTCTGCTCGGGCAGCACGAGCGTGACCACGCTGCCGGAACCGCCGGCGCGGGCCGTGCGGCCGCCGCGGTGCAGGTAGTCCTTGTGGTCGGTGGGCGGATCGACGTTCACGACGAGGTCGAGGTCGTCCACGTGTATGCCGCGCGCCGCGACGTTCGTGGCGACCAGCGCGGTGACCAGGCCGGTCTTGAACTGCTCCAGGGTGCGGTTGCGCTGCGGCTGGGAGCGGCCGCCGTGCAGGGCCGCCGCGCGGACGCCGACGGACAGCAGCCGCTTGGCGAGGCGGTCGGCGGCCCGCTTGGTGTCGAGGAAGAGGATGACCCGGCCGTCGCGTGCCGCGATGCGCGTGGTGACGGCCTTCTTGTCGGTCTCGTCCAGGACGTGGAGCACGTGGTGCTCCATGGTGGTCACCGCGCCCGCGGACGGGTCGACGGAGTGCACCACGGGGTCGGTCAGGAACCGCTGCACCAGGCGGTCGATGTTGCCGTCCAGGGTGGCCGAGAAGAGCATGCGCTGGCCGTCGGGGCGTACGCGCTCGATCAGCTTGGTGATCTGCGGCATGAAGCCCATATCGGTCATCTGGTCGGCTTCGTCCAGCACGGTGATGCGCACGTCGCCGAGCAGGCAGGCGCCCTGGTCCACGAGGTCGTTGAGCCGGCCCGGGGTGGCCACGAGGACCTCGACGCCGCGGCGCAGCGTGGCGGCCTGCCGGGTCATGGACAGCCCGCCGACCACCGTGGTCAGCCGCAGGTTCACGGCCGTCGCGTACGGGGTCAGGGCGTCCGCCACCTGCTGGGCGAGCTCGCGGGTGGGCACCAGCACCAGGGCGAGGGGCGCCTTGGGCTCCGCGCGCAGTCCCGCCGTGCGGGCCAGGAGCGCCAGCCCGAAGGCGAGGGTCTTGCCGGAGCCGGTCCGCCCGCGGCCCAGGAGGTCCCGGCCGGCCAGCGAGTTCGGCAGCGTGGCGGCCTGGATGGGGAAGGGGTCGGTGACGCCCTGCGCGGTGAGGGTCTTCAGCAGCCCCGCGGGCATGTCGAGGGCGGCGAAGTCCTCGACGGGGGGAAGGGCGGGGGTGGTGCTTTCCGGCAGCCGGAACTCCCGCGGCGCCGACGCTGCGGACGATGCGGACGGCGACGTGCGCCGGACCGGCTTCTGGGGCCTGCGGGACATGCGGTTACTGCCTTCCTGGAACCAGCGCAAAACGGGGTCCGCACCAGACGGTGCGGACCCCGGTGAGCAGATACGCGTCAGGCGATCAGGCGGGGACGATGTTCTCCGCCTGCGGGCCCTTCTGGCCCTGGGTGACGTCGAACGAGACCCGCTGGCCCTCCTGGAGCTCACGGAAGCCCTGGGTCGCGATGTTCGAGTAGTGGGCGAAGACGTCAGGGCCGCCGCCGTCCTGCTCGATGAAGCCGAAACCCTTTTCGGCGTTGAACCACTTCACGGTTCCCTGTGCCATGACTTTTCTCCCTCAGTAGGCAGAGGCCCCATCCGGAGATGCCGGAGAACAAATAATGCGCCTGAAGGAGAAGTCACTCCCACCAGGCGCATAAAGATCCTTGGGTACCACAACTGCAACTACGGCAACCCTAGCACAGGACGCCCGCCGGCCCCGCCGCAGCTCGGGGGCGGCCGCCTGTGAGTCCGCCCACAGCCGGTTCCCGGACGGCGGAGGGGGCCTCCTCCGCCGTCCGGGAACCGGTCCCGCACCAGGTCAGCGCATGAGCCGCACCGCGGCCACCACCAAGGGGTCCAGGCCGTCCGCCCCGGCGTCGACGTACGCGAAGAGCCGGGCACGCATGCGCGGGTCCCAGAACCTGCCGATGTGGCCCGCGACGGCCTCGGCGGCCCGCTCCCCGGGCAGGTGCACAAGGTTCGCGGCGATGTCGTTCGCCATTCTCCGTTCCGACGGCACTCCCGCGGCCATCTCAGTCCCCCACCGTGAGCAGGCTGTCGGCTGCGGGCTCGGCGTCCTCGTGCCGCGGCGGCCGCGCGAGGGCGACCTGCACGGCGGTCACCTTGTACTCCGGGCAGTTGGTCGCCCAGTCCGAGTTCTCGGTGGTGACCACGTTGGCGCCGGTGACCGGGTGGTGGAACGTGGTGTAGACGACCCCGGTCGGCATGCGGTCGGAGATCTCCGCGCGCAGCGTCGTCCGCCCCACCCGGCTGGCCAGCGTCACCATGGCGCCGTCGGTGATGCCGCGGACCTCGGCGTCGTGCGGGTGGATCTCCAGCACGTCCTCGGGGTGCCAGGCCACGTTGCCGGTGCGGCGGGTCTGCGCCCCCACGTTGTACTGGCTGAGGATCCGGCCGGTGGTCAGGACCAGCGGGAAGCGCCGGGTGCTGCGCTCGGCGGTCGGCACGAAGGTGGTGACCACGAACCTGCCCTTGCCCCGTACGAACTCGTCCACGTGCATGATCGGCGTGCCCTCCGGTGCCGCCTCGTTGCACGGCCACTGGACGCTGCCGAGCTTGTCCAGCAGCTCGAAGGAGACCCCGGTGAAGGTGGGCGTGACCGCGGCGATCTCGTCCATGATCCGGCTCGGGTGGTCGTACGCCATGGGGTAGCCCATGGCTGTGGCGATCTCGCTCACGATCTGCCACTCGTGCTTGCCCGTCCTCGGCTTCATCACCGCGCGCACCCGGTTGATCCGGCGCTCGGCGTTGGTGAAGGTGCCGTCCTTCTCCAGGAAGGACGCGCCGGGCAGGAAGACGTGCGCGAACTTGGCCGTCTCGTTGAGGAACAGGTCCTGCACGACGACCAGTTCCATGGCCGCCAGCGCGGCGGTGACGTGCCCCAGGTTGGGGTCGGACTGGGCGATGTCCTCACCGTGGACGAACAGGCCGCGGAAGGTGCCGTCGATCGCCGCGTCGAACATGTTGGGGATCCGCAGCCCGGGCTCGGCGAGGAGGGTGCCGCCCCACAGGTTCTCGAAGACCTTGCGCACCGCGTCGTCGGAGACGTGCCGGTAGCCGGGCAGTTCGTGCGGGAAGGAGCCCATGTCGCAAGAGCCCTGCACGTTGTTCTGGCCGCGCAGCGGGTTGACGCCGACGCCGTCCCGGCCGAGGTTGCCGCACGCCATCGCGAGGTTGGCCATTCCCATGACCATGGTGGAGCCCTGGCTGTGCTCGGTGACGCCGAGGCCGTAGTAGATGGCCCCGTTGGGCGCCTGCGCGTACAGCCGCGCCGCGGCGCGCAGTTCCTCGGCCGGCACGCCGCAGATCTCCTCGGCCGCCTCCGGGCTGTTCTCCGGGCGGGCGATGAACTCGGCCCACTCGTCGAAGTCCTCGCACCGCTCGGCCACGAAGGCCCGGTCGACCAGGCCCTCGGTGACCACCACGTGGGCCATGGCGTTGACGACGGCGACGTTCGTGCTGGGCCGCAGCTGGAGGTGGTGCTCGGCCTGGATGTGCGGTGAGCGCACCAGGTCGATGCGGCGGGGGTCGACCACGATGAGCTTGGCGCCCTCGCGCAGCCGGCGCTTCATCCGCGAGGCGAACACCGGGTGCCCGTCGGTGGGGTTGGCGCCGATCACCATGATCACGTCGGCCTCGGCCACGGAACGGAAGTCCTGGGTGCCCGCCGATTCGCCGAAGGTCTGCTTGAGCCCGTATCCCGTCGGGGAGTGGCAGACCCGGGCGCAGGTGTCCACGTTGTTGTTGCCGAAGGCGGCACGCACCATCTTCTGGACGACGTACACCTCTTCGTTGGTGCACCGCGAGGAGGTGATGGCGCCGATCGAGCCCGATCCGTACCGCTGCTGGAGCTCGCGCATCCGCCGGGCGACGGTGCCGATGGCCTCGTCCCACTCGACCTCGCGCCACGGGTCGGTGATGCTCTCGCGCACCATGGGCTTGAGGACCCGGTCGGGGTGCGAGGCGTAGCCGAACGCGAAGCGGCCCTTCACGCAGGAGTGGCCCTCGTTGGCCCCGCCGTCCTTGTAGGGCACCATCCGCACCAGCTCGTCGCCGCGCAGCTCCGCCTTGAACGAGCAGCCGACGCCGCAGTACGCGCAGGTGGTGACCACCGAGCGGGTCGGCATGCCGAGTTCGACCACCGACTTCTCCTGGAGCGTGGAGGTCGGGCAGGCCTGCACGCAGGCCCCGCAGGAAACGCACTCGGAGTCCATGAAGCTCTCGCCCGCGCCGGCGGAGACCTTGGAGTCGAAGCCGCGCCCCTCGATGGTCAGCGCGAAGGTGCCCTGGACCTCGCCGCACGCGCGGACGCAGCGGGAGCAGGCGATGCACTTGGACGCGTCGAAGTCGAAGTACGGGTTGGAGGTGTCCTTGGGGGCGTCGAGGTGGTTCTCGCCCTCGTAGCCGTAGCGGACCTGCCGCAGTCCGACGACCCCGGCCATGTCCTGGAGTTCGCAGTCGCCGTTGGCCGGGCAGGTGAGGCAGTCCAGCGGGTGGTCGGAGATGTAGAGCTCCATGACGCCCTGGCGGAGCTTCTCCACCTTCGGCGTCTGGGTGCGCACCTGCATGCCGTCGGCCACCGGCGTGGTGCAGGAGGCGGGGGTGCCGCGGCGGCCGTCGATCTCCACCACGCACAGCCGGCAGGAGCCGAAGGGCTCCAGGCTGTCGGTGGCGCAGAGTTTGGGGATGTCGATGCCGGCCTGCGCGGCGGCGCGCATCACCGACGTGCCCTCGGGCACGGTCACCGGCATCCCGTCGACCTCCACCGACACCGTCGCCGCGCCGGGCCGCTCGGGTGTGCCGAAGTCGGGTTCCTTGAGAAGTGTCATGCCGGACCCTCCGTCCTGGCGCCGCTGGGCTGCCTGTTCCGGCTCCCGTGGCCGGTGTCACGAGCGAGGAAGTCGTCGGGGAAGTGGGCGATGGCGCTGCGCACCGGCATGGGGGTCAGACCGCCCATCGCGCACAGCGAGCCGTCGGTCATCAGCTCGCACAGGTCCTCCAGCAGGGCGAGGTTCTCGTCCCGCTGGTGACCGGCCACGATCTTGTCGATCACTTCGACGCCGCGGACGGAGCCGACGCGGCAGGGGGTGCACTTGCCGCAGGACTCCTCGGCGCAGAACTCCATCGCGAAGCGGGCCTGCGCGGCCATGTCGACGCTGTCGTCGAAGACGACGACGCCGCCGTGCCCGAGCATGGCGCCCGCCGCCGCGAAGGCCTCGTAGTCCATCGGCAGGTCGAACATCGTCGTCGGCAGGTAGGCGCCGAGCGGCCCGCCGACCTGGACCGTGCGCACCGGGCGCCCGGAGAACGTCCCGCCGCCGTAGTCCTCGACCAGTTCGCGCAGGGTGATGCCGAACGCGGTCTCCACGATGCCGCCGCGGGCGATGTTGCCGCCGAGCTGGAACACCTGGGTGCCGCGCGAGCGGTCGACGCCGAGCTCCTGGTACGCCTTCGCGCCGTGCGACATGACGACGGGCACGGTGGCGAGGGTGAGGACGTTGTTGACGACGGTCGGCTTGCCGAACAGGCCCTCGATGGCGGGGATCGGCGGCTTGGCGCGCACCGTGCCGCGCTTGCCCTCCAGGCTCTCCAGCATGGAGGTCTCCTCGCCGCAGATGTACGCGCCGGCGCCGACCCGCACGTGCAGGTCGAAGTCGAGCGCGGAGCCGAGGACGCCCTTGCCGAGCCATCCGTGGTCCCGCGCGATGTCGATGGCCGCGCGCATGGTGGCCACCGCGTCGGGGTACTCCGAGCGGATGTACAGGTAGCCCTCGCGGGCACCGACCGCGTGCGCGGCGATGGTCATGCCCTCGATGAGCATGAACGGGTCGCCTTCCATGACCATGCGGTCGGCGAAGGTGCCGCTGTCGCCCTCGTCGGCGTTGCAGCAGACGAACTTCAGCTCGTCGGCGCAGCCGAGGACGGTCTTCCACTTGATCCCGGCGGGGAATCCCGCGCCGCCGCGGCCGCGCAGTCCGGAGTCGGTGACCTCGGTGACCACGTCCGCGGGGGCGAGGGCCAGCGCCGCGCGCAGCCCCTCCAGTCCGCCGTGGGCGAGGTAGTCCTCGGCCGACAGGGGGTCGGTCACGCCGATCCTGGCGAAGGTGACCCGCTTCTGCCGTGCCAGCCAGGGCAGTTCGTCCACGATGCCGAGGCGCAGCGGGTGGTCGGCGCCCTCCAGCAGGCCGGCGGTCAGCAGCTCCTCGACGTCCTCGGGGGCGACGGGTCCGTAGCCGACGCGGCCGGCGGGGGTGGCCACCTCCACGAGCGGTTCCAGCCAGAGCATGCCGCGGGAGCCGTTGCGCACGATCTCGACGGGCAGTTCCCGTTCGGCCGCGGCGTGGCGCAGTGCGTCGGCGACCTCGTCCGCGCCGACGGACCGGGCCGCCGAGTCGCGGGGGACCCAGATCGTCACGGTGGGGTCGGAAGCGCGCTCTGTCATCGGACCGTCCCCTTGAGGAGGGAGCCCAGCCGGGCCGTGCCCACACGTCCGTACAGCCGGCCGTTCACCTCGACCGAGGGCCCCAGGGCGCAGTTGCCGAGGCAGAAGACCTGCTCGACGGTCACCGAGCCGTCGGCGGTCGTGCCGCCCGGCTTCAGTCCGGCCTCGCGGGCCCAGTCCATCAGGTCCTCGGCGCCGACGGCCTGGCAGGCCTCGGCGCGGCATATCCGCACGGTGGTGCGTCCCGCGGGCTCGCGCCGGAAGTCGTGGTAGAAGGTCACCACTCCGTGGACGTCGGCCCGGGAGAGGTTGAGCTCGTCCGCGAGCACCGGGACGGCCTCCTGCGGCACGCAGCCCAACTCGGCCTGGACGGAGTGCAGGATCGGCAGCAGCGGCCCCCGGTCACCCCGGTGGTCGGCGGCGGCCGCCCGGACCACCTGCTCGACGGACACGTCGGTCCCGTCGGTCCCGTCGGTGCTCCCCGGCGTCATGACCGCTCCGCCTTCGCGGCGCGCGGGAGTCCGGGCGCGGGACGCTCAACTGCCGTACGGCACATTCGATGCACACACATGCGGGCCCCTTGACCTCTCCTGCGGATGCGCGGGGTCCGTGACCGACGTACAGAGCCGCTTCGGTTTTCAGGCGGTGCTGGCGGTACTCCCAGGAACGATAACGCATACAAGCTTCTGCATACAGAATGCCGTCGCACTTTTGTCGGTCCGTCACCGCTGCCCGGCACACTCTGACGCAGGGTCAACACACCTCCGCAGACCGGCAGCACACGCCATGTTGCATACCAAAACCTGTATACTCAGGCGCCGCCGTCCAGGCCCCTCTCGGCGGACTCCACTGGCAGAGCCGTCGGCCCCGCAGGCTCGCCGGCAGAACGGGGGAACGATGCGCGAGGCCCTGACGGCGGCGGCCGGTCATCGCGTCGCCCGCCCTGCGCCGCTGCGCCAGGCCGTCTACGACGCGCTGATCGAACTGATCATCAACGGCACCCTGACACCCGGCCAGCACCTGGTCGAGGCCGAACTCGCCGAACACCTCGGCGTCAGCCGCCAGCCCGTCCGCGAAGCCCTCCAACGCCTCCAGACCGACGGCTGGGTCGACCTCCGCCCCGCACAAGGCGCCTTCGTCCACTCCCCCACCGAAGAGGAAGCCGGCCAACTGCTGGGCGTCCGGGGCGTCCTGGAGACGTACTCGGCCGAACTCGCCGCCCGCAACGCGACACCCGAGGACGTCGCACACCTGTGGGAGCTGCACCAGGACGGCGTCGACGCCCTCGCCGGCGGCGACATCGAGCGCCTGGTGGCGGCCAACATCGCGCTGCACGCCTTCATCACCTCCGTTGCCGGCAACGCCGTACTGGCCGAGCTGATCTCGCAGGTGAGCCGCAAGGTGCGCTGGTACTACACCCCCATCGCCAAACCCCGCGGCAAGGAGGCCTGGAACGAGCACGCCTCCCTCATCAAGGCCATCGCCAAGGGCGACGCGGACCGCGCGAGCGAGATCATGCGCAAGCACACCCAGCGCACCGGTGAGTTCCGCAGGGCCGTCGCCGGCAAGGCGTCCGGCCGCGGCTGAACACCGGGCCCGTCAGGACGCGAGGGCGCCGGCGGGACGCCGGTCCGGGCCCGCGGCGGCCACGACCGCCACGGAGGGGTGGACGGCGGTATCGCCGAGGGCCTCCCGCAGTTCCAGCAGCCACGGCAGCACGGTGCCCAGCACGATGCCGAGCCCACCGCCGTCCTCCCCCAGCATCGCGTCCGCGGGGACGAGGACCGGGTCGGCGACGACGCCGGAGGTGGCGCTGCCGTACGGTCCCGCCCCGTCCGTGCGGGCGGGGACGAAGAGGTCGGGGGCGTGCGCGGGCACGGTCCAGAGCGTCATCCCGTCCTCCGCGGCGAGCGGCCGGGAGGACCAGACGTAGCTGTCGGCCTCCCCGGCGGCGACCACCTCGCGCTTGCGGGCGCTCAGGGCCACCACGTCACCGGTGCGGGACGCCGTCGAGCGCGGGGTCCAGGGCCCGTTCGGGGGGACCCGCTCCCCGGGGGCGCCCTCGGTCAGGGCGAGACTGCCGAGGTGGCGGCCGGCGGCGATCTCGCCGCGGATCCAGCGGCTGCCGTGCGCCTCCAGGACGGCGACCGCCGCGTAGTGCGACTGGAGCACCGCCGCGGTGGCCGGGCACACCCGGGCGATCCGCGCGACCACTTCGGCCGCCTCGGACAGGCCGAGGCCACCGCCGCCCAGGTCCGCGGAGACGGTGAGTCCGAGCAGCCCGGCACGGCCCAGGGCCGTCACCGCGCCGCGCGGAAACCTGCCCTCCGTGCCGGTCCGCTCGGCGGAGGGCTCGATGACGCTGCTCAGGACGTGGGAGAAAGCGGTGCGGTACGGCACGGGGTGCCCCCTCGGGAGTGGATTCCGGCCCGCTGGGGGCCGGTCGGTGTACGGGAGTCGTGGTTCCCGGTCGTACGGGGCCGGCCGCCGCGGAGCACATCCGCGCCGGCCGGCCCCGCCACCGTGCGCGCGGGCCGTGTGCCGGGGCCCGTCGCCGGGCGGCCCGGCCGGTTGCCGTCCGCCGGCCCGCGCGCACACCTGGTCGGCTCAGGGCCGCGCGTCGGCCTGGGGGCCGATCTCCCGCAGCAGCCCGGTCGACACGTCGAAGACAAAGCCCCGGACGTCGTCGGTGTGCGGGAGGAACGGTGAGGTCCGCACCCGCTGCATCGACTGCCGGACGTCCTGGTCGACGTCCTGGAACGCCTCCACGGCCCAGGCCGGGCGCTGCCCGACCTCCCGCTCCAGTTCGTGCCGGAAGTCCTCGGTCAGGGTCTGGAGGCCGCAGCCCGTGTGGTGGATCAGCACGACGCTGCGGGTGGACAGGGCCCGCTGGCTGATGGTCAGGGAGCGGATCGTGTCGTCGGTGACCACGCCGCCCGCGTTGCGGATGGTGTGGCAGTCGCCCAGTGCGAGGCCGAGGGCGGCGTGCAGATCGATCCGCGCGTCCATGCAGGCCACGACGGCCACGCCCAGGACGGGGCGGGCCCCCATGCCCGGATCGGTGAACCCGGCGGCGTACTCCCGGTTGGACGCCACGAGGCGGTCGGTGACCGTCTCCGGGTCGCGGGGGCCGCCGGAGGACTGCGCGGAGGGTTGCGTCGACGTCGACATGCTGGGCTGCCTCATTCCGGTCGTCGGGGTGAAGGGACCCGTGCCGGGATGCCGGACGGTTCGAGCCGGATCACGATTCCCTTCGATGTCGGGGTGTTGCTGATGTCGGCCACGCTGTCCAGCGGCACCAGGACATTGGTCTCCGGGTAGTACGCGGCGGCCGACCCCGGAGTCGTCGGGTAGGGGATCACCCGGAAGCCGCGGGCGCGGCGTTCCACCCCGTCGTGCCACACGCCGACCAGGTCGACGAGGTCACGGTCGGCGAGGCCGAGGGCCGCCAGGTCGGCGGGGTTCACCAGGACGACGCGGCGGCCTTCGTGGATGCCGCGGTAGCGGTCGTTCATCGCGTACGGGACGGTGTTCCACTGGTCGTGCGAGCGCAGCGTCTGCAGCACGAGGTGCCGCTCGGGGGCCTGCACCATCGCGAAGTCGTTGCACGTGAAGACCGCCTTGCCGCTCGGGGTGGGGAACGTCCCGTGGTTGACCGGGTTCGGCAGCGCGAAGCCGCCCGGCTCGGCCGCCCGGGCGGAGTAGTCGTGGAAGCCGGGCACGACCCGGGAGATGCGCTCCCGAATGGCGCCGTAGTCCGCCTCGAACTCCGCCCAGGGAAGGGACGGGCTGTCGCCGAGGGTCCGGGCGGCCAGCCGCGAGACGATCGCCACCTCGCTGAGCAGCGTGCGGGAGGCGGGCTCCAGCCGCCCGCGCGAGGCGTGCACCTGGCTCATCGAGTCCTCGACGGTGACGAACTGCTCGACGCCGCCCTGGACGTCCCGGTCGCTGCGGCCCAGGGTCGGCAGGATCAGTGCCGTCTCGCCGCACACCGTGTGGGAGCGGTTGAGCTTGGTCGAGATGTGCGCGGTGAGGCGGCACTTGCGCAGCGCCGCCTCGGTCAGCTCGCTGTCGGGTGCGGCCCGGACGAAGTTGCCGGCGACGCCGACGAAGACCTTGGCCCGTCCGTCGCGCATGGCCCTGATGGAGTCCACGGTGTCCCAGCCGTGCCGGGTGGGCGCAGTGAAGCCGAACTCCCGCTCCAGCGCGTCCAGGAAGGCCTGCGGCATCCGCTCCCAGATGCCCATGGTGCGGTCGCCCTGCACATTGCTGTGGCCGCGCACGGGGCACACGCCCGCCCCCGGCTTCCCGATGTTCCCGCGCAGCATCAGGAAGTTGACGACCTCGCGGATGGTGGGCACACCGTGCTTGTGCTGGGTCAGGCCCATCGCCCAGCAGACGATGACGCTCCTGCTGTTCAGCACCCGCTCGTGGACCTGCTCGATCTCCTCGCGGGTCAGCCCCGTGGCCTTGCGGACGTCGTCCCAGTCGGTCTTGCGGGCGTGCCGGGCGAACTCGGCGAAGCCCGTGGAGCGGGTGTCGATGAACGCGTGGTCCAGCACGGTCCCGGGCGCGGCGTCCTCGGCCTCCAGCAGGAGCAGGTTCAGCGCCTGGAACAGCGCGAGGTCGCCGCCGGGCCGGATCTGCAGGAACTGGTCGGCGATGGCCGTCCCGCGGCCGAGGATGCCGCGGGCCTTCTGGGGGTGCTTGAACCGCATCAGCCCGGCCTCGGGCAGCGGGTTGACCGCGACGACCTGACCCCCGCGCCGCTTGGTCTCCTCCAGCGCGGACAGCATCCGCGGATGGTTGGTGCCCGGGTTCTGGCCCACGACGAAGACCAGGTCGGACCCGTGGATGTCCTCCAGGGAGACGCTGCCCTTGCCGATGCCCAGGGTCTCGTTGAGTGCGGAGCCGCTGGACTCGTGGCACATGTTGCTGCAGTCGGGCAGGTTGTTGGTGCCGTAGGCGCGGGCGAAGAGCTGGAGCAGGAAGGCGGCCTCGTTGCCGACCCGGCCCGAGGTGTAGAACAGCGCCTCGTCCGGGGAGTCCAGGGCGCGCAGTTCACCCGCGAGCAGGTCCAGGGCGCCGTCCCAGCCGATCGGCTCGTAGTGGTCCGAGCCGGGCCGCTTGACCATGGGCTCGGCGAGCCGGCCCTGCTGGTTGAGCCAGAGGTCGGACTTCCCGTCCAGCTCGGACACCGGGTGTGCGCGGAAGAAGTCAGCGGTGACCCGGCGCGAGGTCGCCTCGTCGCTGATGTGCTTGGCGCCGTTCTCGCAGTACTCCTGGAGGTGCCGGTGTGCCGGGTCCGGCTCCGGCCACGCGCAGCCGG
This sequence comes from Streptomyces sp. NPDC088733, assembly GCF_044751185.1. Lineage (NCBI taxonomy): Bacteria > Bacillati > Actinomycetota > Actinomycetes > Kitasatosporales > Streptomycetaceae > Streptomyces > Streptomyces sp. NPDC088733. Next base: position 51,988 of record NZ_JBIVLH010000006.1, on the reverse strand, counting down.
GGCAGTCGAAACCCTTGGCCTGGTTGATGTTCAGCAGGGTCAGCGCCGTCCGCCGGACCGTGGTCTGGCCCAGGGAGTACTGGATCGCGTGGGTCACGGCAGGCAGTCCGGTCGCCCAGATCTTGGGCGGCGTCACCTCCAGATGCTCGTCGCTCGGGTCCTCGATGGTGCTCACGTTCTGGCCTGTGCCTTTCTGCTGTTGCCCCGGTACCTGCGGATCGCGGTCGCCGTCAGATCACGCCCTGCGCCCTGAGGTCGGGCAACTCGGCCTCGTCGATGCCGAGTTCGGAGATGTAGATGTCGTGGTTGTGCTCACCGAGGAGGGGTGAGCGGGTGATGGTGGTGGGCGAGTCGGAGAGTTTGAGGGGGTTGCCCACGGTGGTGTACGAGCCGCGCTGGGGGTGCGGGACGTCCACGACGATCTCGTTGGCGCGCAGGCTGGCGTCCTCGATGATCTCCTTGGTGGACAGGATCGGCCCGCACGGGATGTTGTGGCCGTTGAGCTGCTCCAGGACCTGCCACTTGGGCAGCGTGCTGGTCCACTCCTCGATGAGCTGGAACATCTTGGCGAGCTTCGGCAGCCGCGCCTGGGGGGTGGCCCACTCGGGGTCCCGCGCCAGTTCCGGGCGGCCGATGAGTTCGGCGATGGGCGGCCAGCCGGTCGGCTGGACGATGACGTACACGTAGTCGTTGGGGCCGCCGGGCGCGCATTTGACGGCCCATCCGGGCTGGCCGCCGCCGGAGGCGTTGCCCGACCGCGGCACCTCGTCGCCGAAGTCGTCGTTGGGGTACTCCGCGAGCGGACCGTGGGCCAGGCGCTGCTGGTCGCGGAGCTTGACGCGGCACAGGTTGAGCACCGCGTGCTGCATGGCGACCTGCACCCGCTGGCCGCGTCCGGTGTGGGTGCGCTGGTACAGGGCGGCCAGGATGCCGGCGACCGCGTGCATGCCGGTGCCGGAGTCGCCGATCTGCGCGCCGGTCGCCATCGGCGGGCCGTCGTCGAACCCGGTGGTGGCCATCGACCCGCCCATCGCCTGCGCGACGACCTCGTACGCCTTGTAGTCGGTGTAGGGGCCCTCGCCGAAGCCCTTGATGGAGGCGTAGACGATCCGCGGGTTGATCGCGTGGATGCGTTCCCAGGTGAAGCCCATCCGGTCGATGGCGCCCGGGGCGAAGTTCTCCACCATCACGTCACTGCGGCCGATGAGCTCGGTCAGGAGCTCCTTGCCGCGCGGCGTCTTGGTGTTCAGGGTGATGCTCCGCTTGTTGGCGTTGAGCATCGTGAAGTACAGGCTGTCCACGTCCGGCAGGTCGCGCAGCTGACTGCGGGTGATGTCACCCCCCGGCGCCTCCAGCTTGATCACGTCGGCCCCCAGCCATGCCAGCAACTGCGTCGCCGACGGCCCGGACTGCACGTGCGTCATGTCCAGAACACGAATGCCTTCGAGTGCCCTGCTCATCGCCGTCCCCACCTCACCTGTCCACACCGACCCGACCGACTGACTGACTCCTGGACTGTAGATTGCATACCGTATGGAGTTCCTTCATGGTCGCGGCAGGCGTGACGGATGTCCAGACCGCGCCGGCAAATATTTGCCCGTACGGGCACCCCGCGGGGCCGGGCGGGGAGGCCCCGCGATTCAGGACAAGTGGACGGCGGCCAGCGGATATCCGCCCGCGTCGAAGGTCTCCTGGCACACGGAGAAGCCGAACGCGGTCCCCAGGCTCCCGAGGAACCGCTTCCGCCAGTCCCCGGAGCGGTGACCGCCCTCCCCCCGGCAGGCTTCCCTCACGGCCTGGTCGAGGAAGGCCGGCTCCCCTGCCCCCTGCCGGCTCCCGGACCCGCCGGGGATCTCGCCGTGCCACACCTCCCGGCCGCCCTCGAAGCAGGCCATGAGGCTCATGCCCTTGGCGGCGATGTTGTAGAGGAGTACGGCCCGACCGGTCCCGCGCGGCAGCGCGAAGTCCTCGCGGAACGGGACGAGGTAGTCGAAGTGCCCGGCGAGGAACGACCACTCGCCCTCTTTGCCGTAGACGGTCAGCAACGGCTCGTCGGGGACCCGTGTACAGGGGTGGGTCCGGTCCCAGACCGCCTTGGCCTCCGCGCCCACCGGCTCCGGCATCTCCCACGGAACCGCGCCGAACACCACCGCCAGGTCCTGCGGTGCGATGCCCTCCGCGAACACCAGACCCGCCTGCACCCCGAGGAGGGGGTCGGCGTCGTCGTCGGGCCACCGTGCGCCGATCCATGCGATGCCGTCGTCTGCCGCCATGACCGGGGACCGTAACAGCGCGGTCCGACAGCGGTGTGCGGCCCGGGGCGGGGTGCGGGACCGGACGCCGTGCTCGCGCCGCGGAGCGCTCCGCCCGGTACCGGTTGCCCCGGTCGCGGCCTCCCCTCGCGGGACTTCCCGGTGACCGGCCGGGCCCCGAGTACGCCCACGTCTCGAAGCGCCCGCCCGACTGGCCGACGCCGCCCCCAAGTCGCACTCGGCGCCGCCGTCGACGGCCGCACAGGCCGCCCAGGGCGCCGCTGACGGGCGGCACCGCCCCAGGAGCGCACGAGGGGCCTCTGCCGCCCCTGGGCGGCCCCTCAGGCGCCAGGGATGGCCATCTCCAGCCAGACCGTCTTGCCGCGCCCGTTCGGGGAGCTGTTCCACGCCCTGGTCAGCGCGTCCACGAGGAAGAGGCCGCGTCCGGACTCCGCCTGGGAACTGCCCTCCTCCGTGAGGGAGAAGGCCGACGGGACGGGCGGGTCGCTGTCGGAGTCGCGGACCTCCATGCGGATGTTGTCGCGGAAGGCCCGCAGCCGTACGTCGACGTCGCTTCCCGCGTGGATGAGCGCGTTCGTCACGACCTCGGAGGCGACGAGCTGGAGGTCCTCCGTCATCTCCTCCAGGCCCCACGCGCGCAGCGAGTCGTGCACGAAGCCCCGGGCCGCCTTGACGCCCAGCAGGTCGTGCTCCTGAAGGTGGAGATGACCCGTCCGGGAGCCGTCGCGGACGTCGGCGCCCTCGAAACGGGCCAGCAGCAGTACCGCGTCGTCGCGCCGCTGGTCGAACCCCGGCATCTCGGCGACGACGCCGTCGGCGAGCTCTTCGAGGTTGTCCCCCGCCATGCAGCCGCCGGTACGGAACAAGCCGGCCGCGGCGGCGGTGGGGTCGGGCACGCACGCGTCCAGCAGCCCGTCCGAGTACAGCATGAGCACCGACCCCGGCACGACCGTGTGCTCCCGCGCCCGGCAGGCACCGCCCACGGCGACACCGAGCGGCACGTTGGAGGGGGCCTCCAGGACGGCGACACCTCCGTCGGGCCCCATGACGAGCGGCGGTGGATGGCCCGCGAGGGCCACCTCGGCCACGCCGTCGGCGGTGTCCAGGGCGATGACGCAGCAGGTGGCGAGCAGGTCGGTGCCGAGCCGGGCGAGCAGTCTGCCGGTCCGGTCGATCACCGCCGCCGGCTTGTGCCCCTCGGTCGCGTACGCCACCACCGCGCCGCGCAACTGGCCCATGAGGGCGGCGCTCTCCATCGCGTGCCCCTCCACGTCGCCCACCACCAGCACGACACGGCGGCCCGGCAGGTCGATCACGTCGTACCAGTCGCCGCCGACCTCGGACGCGGCGACGGCCGGCTCGTAGCGGGCCGTCGTCGTCAGCTGGGGCGATTCCGAGAGCACCGGCGGGAGCAGCCGCTTCTGCAGGGTCTCGGCGAGTGCGTGCCGCTTGCGGCCCAGTTCCACCCGCTCGACGGCCGGGCCCAGCGTGCCCGCCATCATCGCCAGCACCGCCCGCTCCTCGGGCGAGAAGCGGCGCGGGCCGGCGAACTCCAGGCAGCACACGCCGACGACGTCGTCCTTCCCGATGAAGGGGAGGTCGATGACGTGCCGGTTCCCGACGAGCGGGAGGTAGGCCGCGGAGGGGGACCCGTCGTCGGGCAGGAGCGGGCCGGCCGCGAGCGGAGCGCAACCCCCGGCGACGACCAGTGTCCGCCGCCGGACCGCCTCCGCCGCGGGCTGCGCGGTGTGCAGCCCGCTGCCGTGGATCCGCCGGGCCAGGTCCGCGGAGTCCCCGCTGTGCCCGACGACCCAGAGGCGCCCCCGGCCGACGGACGCCAGCACGAGCGCCCTGGCCCGGAACGGCGCCATGACGCAGAAGCCCGCCGCCCCGACGAGCTGGTCCAGGGTCGTGGCCTGGTTGACCATCTCGGAGAGCCGTCGCAGCGGGTACATGAGGCTCAGCCCCACGGAGCCGGCGACGCCGCGCACCCCCCACAGCACGTCCCCCGCCGTCTCGTCCACCACGTCGGTGCGTGCGGCGCGGTCGATGGGCACCACCGCGGGCATGTGGCCCGGCACGATCGCCGTGCCCCGCTCGGCCAGCGCCGCGAAGGTCTGCGCGAGCCGGTCGCCGAGCGCCGCCAGCCGCGCGCGGTCGGCGGCGTCGTAGCCGCCGCGGTTCTCCGGCCGGAGGACGGACAGCGCGCCGAAACGCACTCCTTCGCAGACGAGCGGGGTCGCGGCGACGGCGAAGGGGTAGTGCGGCAGGTCGAGCGGCGGATCGGACCGGTCCTCGACCTGGGGGTCCGGATCGGTCAGGACCACGACCGCTTCGGTGGCCAGGGCACGCGAGGAGGCGTAGGGGGCGTCCAGCGTCATGTGCCCCGGCAGCGTGAACACCGAGGGCGAGCTGCCGCCGATCATGGCCGCCTTGAGTTCGCCGCCGTCCGCGGTCAGGAGGTAGACGGCCGCCGCCACACCGTCGAGCCGCTGCGCGGCGTCGCGGAGCGCACGGTAGACCACCGCCGCCAGATCGCCGCCCAGCGCCGGGGAGGGGACCGCTTCGCGGTCGTGTCCTGTGACTGTCCGGCTGCTCATCACGGAGGTTTCCTGTCCGTTGGCAGTATATGTGCGGCGTATGCGCGATTCCTACCGGAATGCCCGTGCCCGCTCACCCGCCGGTCGACGCCTCCGGCGGCCCGGCCCGGCGCGGGCCGCCCGTACATCCGGGCAAACCCGCCGAAGTTCGCGCAGCCGGGGTGACCTCGCCGGGGCCCGACTTGTACCGTATAGACCCTGGCTCAGGTTGTTGGGTCGCAGACAACCGATCGTACGTCCAGGCGAAGGGCCGTGTTCAGGACCGCGTCATCTCCATCCCCCCAGATATCGGCTAACCCGCAGATCACGGGGGTCGTTCAGAACTTCTGCAAGGCGGGTGATGGTGTGCGCGTGACGCACGGACTGCGTGTGCTCTCCGTTTATGAGGGCTTCTTCTCCGGTGGGGCCCGGATCCTGCACAGCGACGTCGTCCTCGGACTGCGCGAGGGCGGTCAGCACCACAGCGTGCTCAGCATGCACGGCGAGGTGCATCGGGAGGCGACCCGCCAGCCGATGGAGAACGACGCCTGCTACCGGTCGCTGACGGCGGCCGGGGTGGACGTCACCTCCCTGGGCCGCAGTTTCGGGCCGACCGGGGGCCCGACGGCCTTCACCGGACCGGAACTGGCCGCCACCGCCAGGGCGACGGCGGCCGCCGACGTCATCCTGTCGCTCAAGGAGCAGCCCCTGGAACTGCTCAACCAGGCCGGCCTGCCGCTGCGGCCGGTCGTGGTCTGCCTGCACCGCTCCGACCCGGAGAACCAGGGCCAGGCCCTCGACGAGCTCAAGGCCGCCGTGGCGAACGGGAGGATCGCGGCCTGCGTGTGCTGCGCCGAGTCCACGCGCGTCGCGTACGAGGCCGCCGGGATCCCGGGCGAGCTGCTGCATGTCATCCCCAACGGTGTCGACCTGCTGCGCTTCCGCCCCGACCCCGCGCGGCGGGTGCTGCTGCGCTCCGCGCTGGGCATCCCGGACCAGGCGCCGGTGGTCGTCTTCGCCGCGCGCTACGCCACGATGAAGAACGTCCCGCTGTTCCTGCGGGCCGCGCAGGCGTGGCTGCGGCGCGAGCCGGACGGGCACGTCCTGATGTGCGGCGCGGGCATGACCGAGGCCAACCTCGCGCTGCGCGCGGACATCGCGGACGCCTTCGGCGACGGGGCGCGGCTCCCCCGCGGGCTCCATCTGCTCGGTGTGCGGGGCGACATGGAGACGGTCTACGCGGCCGCCGACGTGGTGGCCCTGACGTCCTCCTCGGGGGAGGCGGCGCCGCTGTGCCTGATCGAGGGCATGATGTGCGGCGCCGTCCCGGTCGCCACCGACGTCGGCGACACCGCGGCGATCGTGGCCGGCCACGGCATCATCACCCCGCAGGACCCCGAGGCGATCGGGGAGGCCTGGGCCGACGCCCTGGCCCGCCGGGCGGAATTCGGCGCCTCGATGGCCCTCAGCCGCGAGCGCTTCAGCCGCACCCGCATGATCGCCGCGTACGCCGCGCTCCTCGACCGCGTGCACCAGGGGATGGGCGCGGCACCGCTGCCGGAGGCGCTCTGAGGGACACGGCCGGCGACGGGGCGATGACGCTCCGCGCCGTGCGGGGCAGCCGGGGAACCGGCCGCCCCGCACGGCGTCCCCGTCGCCGCGGCACGCCCGCGGAAAGCACAAAGGCCGACCGGGATCACTCCCTGCCGGCACTTTCCTCGCTACGTCTGCTGTGTCCGAGGGGGGACTTGAACCCCCACGCCCGATAAAGGGCACTAGCACCTCAAGCTAGCGCGTCTGCCATTCCGCCACCCGGACCGGGTGTCCGACCGCGGGGCATCCCCGCGGCGACAAGGACAACGATACCAAGGATTCGGGGCGGGTTTCACCTGCGTATCCGCAGGGCCGCGGCACCGTACGCCGCCCTCCCCCCGGGGGGGGTCGCGGGGCGCACGGTGCCGCGGTCTGCGCTCATCGGTCATCGGGCGCGGCTCACGCCGGACGCACCTCCCTCAGTGCGCCGCTGCGCGTGTAGAGGAAGCCCCGCAGCGCCTCGGTGTGCGGCAGCTGCGGGTTGCCCTCGACGCGGGCCATGCAGACGCGCAGGTCCTCGTCCGGGTCGCTCAGCGCGGCGCAGTCCTCGTGGTGCACCAGCACGATCTCGCGGGTGCCCTCCCGTATCTGGCTCAGCCGCAGCGAGCGGAGCGCGTCGTCGGTGACGCACCCGCCCGCGTTGCGGATGACATGGGCGTCGCCCGCACGCAGGCCGAACATCGCCTCGACACCGAGCCGGGCGTCCATGCAGGCGAGGATGGCGACCCGGGTCTGCGGCTCGCGCTTCCTCGGGTCGAGGGGGATCAGGGCGGCGCCGACGTCGTGGCGGCGGACCAGCAGGTCCTCGGTGCCCGTCATCACAGCAGCCCGCGGACGATGAGCGCGGTCTCCGAGGGCGTGCTGCCGACGGCGACGCCCGCGGCCTCCAGGGCCTGCTTCTTGGCCCGGGCGGTGCCCGCCGAGCCGGAGACGATGGCGCCGGCGTGGCCCATGGTCCTGCCCTCGGGGGCGGTGAAGCCCGCGACGTACCCGACGACGGGCTTGGTGACCAGGCGCGAGATGTAGGCCGCGGCCCGCTCCTCGGCGTCGCCGCCGATCTCGCCGATCATCACGATGAGGTCGGTGTCGGGGTCGTCCTGGAAGGCGCGCAGGCAGTCGATGTGGGTGGTGCCGATCACGGGGTCGCCCCCGATGCCGACGGCGGTGGAGAAGCCGAGGTCGCGCAGCTCGTACATCAGCTGGTAGGTGAGGGTGCCGGACTTGGAGACCAGTCCGATGCGGCCCGCGGTGGTGATGTCGGCGGGGATGATGCCCGCGTTGGACTGCCCGGGGCTGATCAGGCCGGGGCAGTTGGGGCCGATGACGCGCGTCCCGGCCGCGGTGGCGCGGGCCCGGAAGGCGACGGTGTCGTGCACGGGGACGCCCTCGGTGATGACGACGACGAGGGGGGTCCCGGCGTCCGCCGCCTCGTCGACGGCGGCGCGGACGAAGGGCGGCGGGACGAAGACGACGCTGACGTCCGCGCCCGTGGCGCCGATCGCCTCCTTGACCGACCCGAAGACCGGGATGATGCGCCCGTCGAACTCCACATGGGTGCCGGCCTTGCGCGGGTTGACGCCGCCGACGACGTCCGTGCCCGAGGCGAGCATGCGCCGGGTGTGCTTCATGCCCTCCGAGCCGGTCATGCCCTGCACGATCACTTTGCTGTTGCGGTCGATGAAGATGGCCATCGCGATCAGCTCCTTGCGGGCGCGGCGGCCCGCGCGGCCGCGCCGTCCATGGTGTCCACTTGCTGTACGAGGGGCCCCAGCGACGGCGCCGCGGCGGCGAGCACGGCCCGGCCGCGCTCGGCGTTGTTGCCGTCGAGGCGCACGACGAGGGGCTTGGTGAGGTCGACCAGGCCGAGGGCCTGCACGATGCCGTCGGCGACGGCGTCGCAGGCGGTGATGCCGCCGAAGACGTTGACGAGCACGGAGGTGACGTCGGGGTCGGAGAGGATGACGCCGAGGCCGTCGGCCATGACCTGGGCGGAGGCCCCGCCGCCGATGTCGAGGAAGTTGGCGGGGGCGCCGCCGTGGTGGGCGACGACGTCGAGGGTGCTCATGACGAGGCCCGCGCCGTTGCCGATGACGCCGACCGTGCCGTCGAGCTTGACGTAGTTGAGGCCCTTCGCCCGGGCGGCGGCCTCCAGGGGGTCGCCCTCGCCGGGGGTCTCGTAGGCGGCGTGGGCGGGGTGGCGGAAGCGGGCGTTGTCGTCGAGGGACACCTTGCCGTCGAGGGCGAGGATGCGGCCGTCCTCGGTCCGTACCAGCGGGTTGACCTCGACGAGGAGGGCGTCCTCCTCGGTGAAGACCTCCCACAGGGCGACCAGGACGGGCACGGCCTCGTCCGGCAGGCCGCCGGCGGCGGCGATCTCGCGGGCCTTCTCCTCCGTGACGCCCTCGTCGGCGTCGACGGGGACGCGGGCCAGGGCCCCGGGGCGCGTGGCGGCGACCTCCTCGATGTCCATGCCGCCCTCGGCGGAGGCCATGGCGAGGAAGGTGCGCTCCGTGCGGTCGAGCAGATAGGCGACGTAGAACTCGTCCTGGATGTCGGCGGTCTCGGTGAGCATGACCGTGCCGACGGTGTGCCCCTTGATGTCCATACCGAGGATCGCGCGGGCCTTGTCCTCCGCGTCCGCGGGATCGGAGGCGAGTCTCACACCGCCCGCCTTGCCCCGGCCGCCGGTCTTGACCTGGGCCTTCACCACGACCCGGCCGCCCAGGCGCTCGGCCGCGGCGCGGGCCGCGGCGGGTTCGTCCACCACGGAGGAGTCGAGCACGGGGACGCCGTGGTCCGCGAAGAGCTCCCGTGCTTGGTACTCGAACAGATCCATCGTCAAACGCACCTGCCCTGACTGGAGTCGGCGGAGAATCCGGTGCACACCTCTGGACACCGGACGGCCGATGAGGGATAAACGTCTGCATACAGTATTCGTCGGCTGTATGCAATGTACAGACTGCTGAACGGAATCGCACCAAGGACCCACCCACCGGCCCCGAACGGAAGGACCCCGCTCGCCATGTACGAGGGCAACTCCGCACCCGCCGCCGGTACTTCTCCCACCGCGCCGTCACGCGCGGCACCCCTCGCCAGGAACATCACCGGCGGTACGCCGCCGTAGGCGGACGGGACGGCGCGCACGTCCCTCCGCGAGCGCGGCCCAGCCGCCGCGCCCGGGCCGCGCAGTCGGCCCGCCACTGATCCTGCCCGGACGACGTCGTACCGGGCAGTCGCTCCCGCTTGCGAGCGGAGCACAAGGGGCGGCACCGGTCCCGTGACACGCGACCGGACCGCCCGCCCCGGAAGCACCACAAGAGAACCGTCCAGGGGGCGCTGGCCCGGCTCTTACGAGGCAAGGGGAACGACAATGGCGTCATCGACATCGTCTCAACCACCCAGCTCATACACGGAGGTGACGGACCGCAACGGCCGCACGTACCGGATCGGCGAAACCGACCGGCAGATCATGGGGCGGCCCCGGTGGACCATGGTGATCCTGCCGTGGGTCGCCATGATGGCCATCAGCTCCTCGGAGTACGCGTTCACCTCCGCCGAGGACACGCTCGCCGACGCGCACAACTGGCACGGCGCGCACATCTTCTGGCTGCTGGGCGTCTGGATCCTCTTCCAGGCGGCGGTGGCCTTCCCGGCCGGCAAGATGCGGGAGAACGGCACCCTGTCGGCCCGCGCCGCCATGGTGCTGGGCGCCGGCGGCACCCTGCTCGGCTACCTGTCGCTGGCCCACGCGCCCAATGTCTTCTGGGCGTACCTGGGCTTCGGCTTCTTCGGCGGCGGCGGCGCCGGTTTCGTCTACGCGACCTGCATCAACATGGTCGGCAAGTGGTACCCGGAGCGGAAGGGCGGCAAGACCGGCTTCGTCAACGGCGGTTTCGCCTACGGGTCGGTGCCCTTCATCTTCCTGTTCAAGAACTACATGGACCTGGACAACTACGGGAACGTCCTGATCGTGGTGGGTATCGGGCTGGCGCTCGCCGTCGCCGTCAGCGGCTTCTTCTTCAAGGACCCGCCGAAGAACTGGTGGCCCGCGCACATCGACCCGCTCGCGGTCTCCGACGACCCCCGGGTGCGCCGGGCGCTGGAGAAGAACCCGCCCGCGGTCAAGCAGTACACCCCGATGGAGGCCGTCAAGACCGGTGTCCTGCCGCTGATGTGGTTCTGCCTGCTCTGCACGGCGGGCGTGAACATCTTCGGCATCTCGTTCCAGGTCGACTTCGGTGACGAGATGGGCTTCGCGGGCGGCATCGTGGCCCTCGCCATGAGCCTGAAGGCCATCGTCAACGGCACCGGCCGCGGTGTCATCGGCTGGATCTCCGACCGGTACGGGCGCCGGCAGACGCTGACCTTCGTCTGCGTGGTGCTGGGCCTGGCGCAGTTCGCGGTCTACTTCTCCGGCTCGATGGGCAGCATGCCGCTGTTCCTGCTGGCGTCGATGATCTCGGGCTTCGGCGGCGGCGCGATCTTCCCGTTGTTCGCGGCGATGACCGCGGACTACTTCGGGGAGAACAACAACGCCTCCAACTACGGCCTGGTCTACAGCTCCAAGCTGGTCTCCGGCCTCGTCGGGGCGGGCGTCGGCAAGATCGTCGTGGACGCCTGGGGTTATGGCGGCGCCTTCATCCTGGCCGGCTGCATCGGCCTGTTCACCGGTGGTCTGTCGCTGCTGCTGCGGCAGCCGGGCCGTCCCCGCGCCAAGGACATCCGGCCGAACCCCCAGCCCATCAGCCGGGAGATGGTCTGAGGTGCCCACCGGGCACCGGGTGACCCCGGCGGCGTCCGGTCGCCGGACGGCAAGAACGGCAAGAACGGCATGACGGGAGCCTCAGCCGTGGAACCTCACGGCTGAGGCCCACGCGGAGGTCATCCGGAGCGGTCTGCCGCGATCGCCTTGTGGTGCCGGATGACCTCTTCGACAATGAATTTGAGGAACTTCTCCGCGAAGGCCGGGTCGAGGTGCGCCTCCTCGGCCATCTGCCGCAGCCGCGCGATCTGCTCGGCCTCGCGCCGCGGGTCGGCGGGCGGCATCTGGTACGCGGCCTTCAACTCGCCCACCTGCTGCGTCGCCTTGAAGCGCTCCGCGAGCAGGTGGACCAGGGCCGCGTCCAGGTTGTCGATACTGCCGCGCAGGTGGCGCAGGCGCTCCAGCGCGGCCGCGTCGTCCGCGTGTCCTTCGTTCATCCGCCCAGCCTATCCAGCGCCGCGGTGATCAGTCGGTACGCCCCGTCGCGGCGACCGTGACACCCAGGCCGATCATGGCCAGGCCGCCCGCACCGCCGACCATCGACAGCCGGCGCGGCGAGCGCGCGAACCACGAGCGGGCCGCGGAGGCCACCAGGCCCATGGTGCTGTCGGAGGCCAGCGCGATGACGTTGAAGACCAGGCCGAGCAGCAGCATCTGCACGGTGACGTGCCCGGCGGCGCGATCCACGAACTGCGGCAGGACGGCCGCGTAGAAGACCATCGTCTTGGGGTTGGACACCCCGACGACGAAGCCCTCGGCCAGTGTGCGCAGCGCGCCACGCGCCGCCCCCGCCTCCGCGGCGGCCATGCTGAGCGCCTTGCGGTGCCGCAGCGCCTTGGCCCCCAAATACACCAGGTACGCGGCGCCGGCGAGCTTCAGCGCGGCGAACAGCAGCGCCGAGCGCTCCACCACCGGGCCGACGCCGAACGCGACGGCCAGGACGAGGACGTAGGAGCCCAGGGTGTTGCCGGCCACGGAGGTCAGCGCGACGCGGCGGCCGTGCGCCAGCGCGCGGCCGATGACGAACAGCACACTGGGGCCGGGGATGAGCACCAGCACCAGCGATACCAGGGCGAAGGCCGCCAGTCGGTCGAAGGTCACCATGGCGGGAGGGTAATCGGGTATATCTTCCGGCGCACTGGATTATCGGCGGGGCTGAAAGGCGGGACGGACATGGGTGAGCCGCAGGGCAAGGAGCTGGAGGCGGTTCGGGCGCGGCGGGAGGAGCTGCGCGCGGCCTATCTGCGCGAACCCGGCAAGCGGCCGGAGACGACAGCGGCGGGGGTGCACCACGTGGCGTTCATCTGCCGCGACGTCGAGGAGACCATCCGCTTCTACCAGGAGTTCCTGGGCTTCCCGCTGGTGGAACTGGTCGAGAACCGCGACTACGCGGGCTCCAGCCACTTCTTCTTCGACATCGGTCACGGGAACCTGCTGGGCTTCTTCGACTTCCCCGGCCACGAGCACCCCGAGCAGCACGAGACCATCGGCGGTCTGCAGCACATGGCGCTGTCGGTGACGGCGGAGCAGTTCGACGCGGCGAAGGAGCGCCTGGACGCGGCGGGCACCGAGTACCTCGGGCCGGACCGGGGCGTGGACAACAGCCTGTACATCCGCGACCCCAACGGCCTCAATCTGGAGCTGTACCGGGAGAGGCTCGGCTACTTCGAGGGCAACGCGCTGTTCTGACCTCGCGAGCCGGTCCCGCGGGCCGGTCCGGTCCCGCGGGGCGCCGCGCTCAGTCCTTGTCGGCGCGGTGGTGGTAGGAGGTGCGGGTCTGCTCGGTGTGGCCGCGCATGACCTCGCTCGCCCGCGCGGCGTCGCGCGCGGCGATGGCGTCGATCAGCTCGCGGTGCTCGATCCAGGACTGCATGCCGCGCTGCCGGGCGACCGGGGTGTAGTACCAGCGCACCCGCCGGTCGACCTGCCGGGAGAGTTCGGCGAGGACCGCGTTGCCGGCCAGCTCCATCACGTAGGCGTGCAGGGCGGCGTTCGCCGCGACGACGGCGTCGACGTCGTCCACCGCGACCGCGGCCTCGCCCGTCCGGCACAGCTCGTCCAGCCGCTCCAGCCCCTCGGCGCCGGCGTTGGCGGCGGCCAGGCGCGCGGCCTCGGTCTCCAGCAGCGCACGGACGACGAGCAGCTGGTCGGCCTCCTCCTCGGTGGGCTCGTGGACGAACGCGCCCTGGGCCGGGCGCAGATCGACCCAGCCCTCGGTGTTGAGCCGCTGCAGGGCCTCGCGCACGGGCTGGCGGGACACGCCGAGGTGGCCGGCGAGTTCGGTCTCCACCAGATGCTGGCCGGGGCTCAGCGCCCGGGTGATGATGAGTTCGAGCAGTGCCTCGTACACCCGCTCGCGCAGGGGTCCTGGACGCTCCAGTTTGGGCACTGATCCCTGTGACAGCCCAGTGGACAGCATCTCGGCCCCCTGCCTTTCCGGGGATGATTGGCTTTCGTCTACAGTCTACCGGGGGTGGGGCCCGCTGAGGACACCGCCCCGGCGCGTGACCCTCTTCACATCTGGGACGCGGGCCTTCCCTTATGCGGCGCCGGTGAGTTGGGCGGTCTTGACCGTCACCAGCACCACCAGCACGGCCAGCGTAGCGACCGCGCCCACCACCTGGACGAGGGTCCGGTGACGGGCCGGGGCACGGGCGATGACCAGCCCGAACACGCCGCCGGTGAGCAGGCCGCCGAGATGGCCCTGCCAGGACGTGATGGCCGCCGAGATCACCATCCAGACCAGCAGCATCACGATCAGCTGGTTGCCGCCGAGGGGGTCGTAGCGCAGCCGCCGGCTCAGGATCCAGTACGCGGCGCCCAGCCCGAAGACGGCCCCGGAGGCCCCGAGCGCGGGCGTGTACGGGGCGAGCACGTACGTGGCGACACCGCCGCCGAGGGCGGCGAGCAGGTAGAGCCCCAGGTAGCGGACGCGTCCGAGCTGGCCCTCGACGACCCGGCCGATGTTCCAGAGCGCGGCCATGTTGAACAGGATGTGGGTGATCCCGAAGTGCCCCTCGGTCGGGGCGAGATGGAGGAAGGACGAGGTGATCAGCCGGTACCACTCGCCGTGCGCGACACCGATCGCCCGGAAGCCCGGGGGGACCGGCCCGCCGCGGTAGACGTAGCTGTTCCCGTCGGGACCGAGCAGTCCCGACCCGAGGGCGTCCAGCCGGACGACGATGTCCGGGCGCATCAACTCGGCCACGTACAGGGCGACGTTCAGCGCGATCAGCGCGTACGTCACCGCGGGCACGTCCGAGGTCGCGATCCTGCCGCCGAAGGCCGTACGGGCCTCGCGGACACCGCGGTTGCCCTCACGGACGCACTCCGGGCACTGGTGGCCGACGGACGCCTCCCGCATGCAGTCCGGGCAGATGAAGCGGTCGCAGCGCGTGCAGCGGACGTGCGATTCGCGGTCGGTGTGGCGGTAGCAGGTGGTGACCGGGGGCTGGGTCCCCTGATCGGCGTCCGTGGTACTCACGAGTGACAGCCCCTGTCGGCGTACGGCACAGCGGATTCGCACGGTTGTACCCAGTTGCGGCACCGCGCGTCAAACCATGGCCGCGAGGCTGTTCCGCGCTGCGCGACCGGCCAATACAGTGATCCCGTGACGAGCGAGGTATCCGCCGCCGAGCAGCCGGAGTTGGTCCTGCGAGGGGGCGGTGTGACCGCCCGCTTCGACGGGGACGACGTGCACGTGAGCGAAGGGCACGAGCGGCGCCGCATCCCGGTCGCCGCGATCGAGGAGGTCCGTGCGGCCGGCCCGCAGGGCAGCACCGCGGAGATCGTCCTCACCACCGCGGGCGGGCCCGCGGCCGTGCACTCCGTCACGCACCACAACTCCCGTGCCGTGACGGCGTTCGCCGCGGCCGTCAACGCCGCGATCCCGCCGCGCGACGCCCACGAAACCCGGGAGGACGGCACGGCCCTGGTGGAGGTGACCTCCACCAAGTCCCGTCCCGCGCGCGACGACGCGAAGCCCGCCGAGGAGGCCACCGCGGCCGAGGCCGCCGGGGGGATCGTGTTCCTGCTCGTGGCGCTGGGCTGGCTGACGGGTCTGGTCTGGCTGCTTGTCGACGGCGAGGGAGGACAGGCGCTCCGCTGGGGCCTCGGTTTCCTGCCTTTTCTGATCGGCGGCGGCGCGTTGTACGGGTTCGTCTCGGAACTGGACAAGGGCCTGGCCCTGCGTCGGCGCGGCATCACGGTGGTCGCCGTGTTCGACCGCAAGGAGGAGCCCGCGGACAGCGAGCAGTCGGCGGTGACGGTCTACCGCTTCACCGACCTCAAAGGGGTCGTGCACGACTACCGGGGCTCCGGCCGCAAGGTCGAGGGCGACGCGCGGCGCGTGGAGATCACGTACGACCCGGACCACCCCGACGTGGTCTCCGGCACCGGCTGGTACGCCCGGCTGACCGGCATCACCGCGCTGGGCCTGCTCACCCTCGCCCTGCTCGCCGGCGCCCTCTACCTGACCGTCGGCAGCGTCGTGGACGTGTTCTGACCCCCGCGCCCCCGCGCACACGGCACTTGACCACCTCGCTGAATGTTGTAGACAATCTACGAGCACCCGCGCCGCGCGCCACCGCGCCCGCGCGTGGCAACCTCTGTACCAAGGGCCGAACCGGCCGCCCGCACGGACAGAACCGGGACTGATCGACATGGGACGGGTCACCGAACGGCGCCGCGTACTGCGGATCAGGGACGGCGCCATCGACCACCGGGCGGACACCCTGGTCGCCGAGGAGCCGCTGGAGATACGGCTGAACGGCAAGCCGCTCGCCATCACGATGCGCACACCGGGCGACGACTTCGCCCTGGCCGCCGGATTCCTCGTCAGCGAGGGCGTGCTCGGCAGTGCCGAGGAACTCGCGAACATCGTCTACTGCGCGGGCGCGACCGTCGACGGGTCGAACACGTACAACATCGTCGACGTGCGGCTCGCGCCCGGTGTCCCTGTCCCCGACATCACCCTGGAGCGGAACGTCTACACGACGTCCTCCTGCGGCCTGTGCGGCAAGGCCAGCCTCGACGCGGTCCGCACGACCGCGCGCTGGCCCATCGCCGACCCCTCCCCCCTCCGGCTGGAACCGGCCCTGCTGTCCGCCCTCCCCGACCGGCTGCGCGCGGCCCAGCAGGTCTTCGACCGGACCGGCGGTCTGCACGCCGCCGCGCTCTTCACGGCCGACGGCGAACTGCTCGACGTCCGCGAGGACGTCGGCCGCCACAACGCCGTCGACAAGATCGTGGGACGGGCGCTCCAGCAGGGCCTGCTCCCGCTCGCCGGGAAGATCCTGATGGTCTCCGGCCGCGCCTCCTTCGAGCTCGCCCAGAAGGCGGTCATGGCCGGCATCCCCGTCCTGGCCGCCGTCTCCGCCCCGTCCTCCCTCGCCGTCGACCTGGCCGCCGAGTCGGGCCTCACCCTCGTCGGCTTCCTCCGCGGCACCTCCATGAACGTCTACGCGGGCGAGGAGCGGATCGCCCTGCCCGCGCCGGTGGCCGGCCGGGGCTGATTCCGCCGGTCCGCCGGTCCGCCGGTCCGCCGGGGGTAGACAGCGTCTACCACGCGGTGGACACTGTCCACCATGCCCGCTGTGCCCGCCATGCCCGCCACGGCCACCGACCCCCGCGCCCGGCTGCTCGGCGCCGCGCTCGCCGTCCTCGACGAGGACGGCGTCGAGGGGCTGACCCTGCGGGCCATCGCCCGCAGGGCCGAGGTGTCGCACGGCGCCCCGCTCAAGCACTTCCCGCACCGCGCGGCACTGCTGTCGGCCGTGGCGACGGCCGGGTTCCGGGAACTCAACGCCTCGGCGGAGGCCGCGGTGCGGGACTGCCCCGAAGGGGCCTCGGCGACGGCGCGGCTGCGGGCCGGGGCCCGCGGATACGTGGCCTACGCCCTGGAGCGGCCCGCCATGTTCGCGCTGATGTTCCGGCACGACCTGCTCGACCCCCAGGACAAGGAACTGGGCCGGGTGAGCCTGTCGGCCTTCGACGACCGGCTGCTCGTGCTCGTACGCGCCGCCCAGGCGGACGGCTGGCACCCCGAGGCCGACTCCCGCGCGCTCACCGGCGCCCTGTGGTCGGGACTGCACGGCCTGGTGCAACTCTGGCTGTGGGGCTCCCTCGCCCTCGCGACCGGCGCGCCGTCCGCGGACGCGGCGCTGGACGCCCTGTTCACCTCGTACGACCTCAAGGAACGCCGACGATGACCGAGACCTACGGCTTCGACCGCGAGACCGCCCTGACCCCCCGCCCGGACGACCCCTCGCTCCGGGACGGCGAGCTCCACGAGGGCTGGCGGATCGGCATGGGCATCAACGGCGGCCTGTTGCTGGCCCTGGCCGGGCGGGCGCTCGCCGCCGAACTCGGCGGGGACGACCGCGGGCACCGCGACCCGTTCTCGATCAGCGCGTACTACCTGTCGACCTCGCGCCCCGGCCCGGTCACCGTCCGCACCGAGACGCTCCGCCGCGGCCGCACCGTCTCCACCGGGACGGCGTCGGTCGTGCAGGACGGCCAGGAGCGGCTGCGCGCCATCGCCACCTACGGCGACCTGGACGGCCACGACCACGCGGGTGACGTACGGACCTCCGCGACGCCCCCGCAGATGCCGCCCCCGGAACGGTGCGCCGGCACCGACCTGGCGCCGCCCGACTTCCTGAAGATCGCGCCGATGCTGGACCGCATCGAGCTGCGGCTGGACCCGGACACCGTCGGCTGGGCGGTCGGAGCACCGTCCGGACGCGGCCTGATCCAGGGCTGGCTGCGGCTGCCCGACGGACGTGAGCCGGATCCGCTGATGCTGCTGCTGGCCGTCGACGCGCTCCCGCCGGCCAGCTTCGACCTGGGCATCGGCGGCTGGGCCCCCACCCTGGAACTGACCGCCCACGTCCGGGCCCGGCCCGCGCCGGGCTGGCTGCGGCTCAAGCACTCCACGCGCAACTTCGCCGACGGCTACATGGAGGAGGACGCCGAGGTCTGGGACTCGGCCGGCCGTCTCGTGGCGCAGTCGCGGCAACTGGCGCGGGTGCGGCTGCCGGAGGACACGTAGGCCGGTAGGCCGTGTCGGCACTCCCCCGGCCTTCTGCCCGGGGGAGTTGCCGCATCGTCCCTGCGGCCCCGCCACGCCGGCCACGAGGGAGCCTTGCGGCTACCGCGCCCGCGCCCCAGGCAGCGCGTCAGTGCAGTTGCTGACGCCAGTCCTCGGGCACCCTGCCGTGCGGGCCCGGGGAGGGCTGGGACTCCGGGCGGGAGGTCGGCGGGGGCAGGGCGGGCCCCTCGTAGTACTCCTCCGTGTCGACGTTCCAGAACCAGTCCTCACCGGGCTCGAAGCTGGTGATGAACGGGTGTCCCGCCTCCCGGGCGTGCCGCGTGGCGTGCTGGGACGGCGAGGAGTCGCAGCAGCCGATCCGGCCGCACTCGGCGCAGCGCCGCAGATGCAGCCACCAGCCCGGCCCCTGGCCCGCGCCGCAGTCGGCGCAGCCCTCGCCGCTCGGCTTGGCCGTGGGGTCGATGCCCGGGATCGTACGGTCGTCCGCCATGGTGGACCCGCCTCCTTCGCGCGCGATCATGTTCTCCCCGCATGCTAGCCATCCCGCCGCTCCCGCACCGCTCGAAGCGGCAGGCCCGCCCGCGGCGCGGACGGCCGGAGGGGCCGACGGCGTCCCCGGCGGACCCCCTGCCACCACCGCGCCGGGGAACTGTCCGGGCAAACAGGCAACTCATGGCATTCAAGGGCTTTTTCGGTCTATGCCTTGCCTTGTCCTCCACGCCGCCTTCACACTTGTCCCCTCAGCGAGGCACCAAAGGGCGCAAACCGGCCTCGTTGACGGGGGGACAATACTGTGCGTCACACCACGCTGCCGGAAAGTCTCGGCGACCGACTGCGGGCCGCGGCCGCGCTGCCCGCCCTGACCGTCCACCGGTCCGGGCTGCTGGGCCTCGCCGCCGCCGTCGACCGGCAGGCGGGCCGGACACCCCCGCGAGGGGGCCGGCGGAGCGGCGACCCCGGGCCCGTGCTGGAGGCAGAGGCCGCGACCTGGGCCCAGCTCGACCTGCTCATGCTGTTCGGCCGCCCCGACACGTACCGCGTGCCGGCTCCGTCGGCAGGCGAGGCGCGGGTGCGCTCCGTCCTGGGCCTGCTCCCCTCCCTGCTGGTCTTCCTCCCCCTGGTGGTCACCTGGTACGGGCTGAGCCGGGCGACCCACGCCTACCAGGAGCTGCGTGCCACCGGCGAAGGACGGCGCATCGCCGACGGGCGTACCTTCCTCGACCTGTGGCAGGACGGTTTCGCGGGCCATCTCAGCGGGGCGTTCACCTTCGGCGCGCAGGTGTGGTGGACGCTGGCGTCCCTCGGCCTCCTCGTGGTGGTGACCCTCGCGTCCGGCCTGCTGCGCCGCGGCCAGGAGGGAACCGCGGAGACGGCCGTGCAGGAGGCCGTGAACCAGCTGTTGCCGCTGCTCACGGAGACCCAACTCCACCTGCTGCCGCTGCGCTTGGAGACACCCGCCCGGTTCGCCGCCGAGTTGAGCGGCGCCGCCGCCCGGCTCACCACCCTGCTGGAGGCGGCGAACCGCACCCACGCCGAGAGCCGCAAGGTCACCGACACCACGGTCGCCCTGCTGCGCACCGCACAGCAGGACATCGAGAAGCTCTCCTCGGCGGCCGGCGCGCTCGACGTCGCCGCGGCCCGGCTGGACCGTTCGGGCGACCGCATGGCCGCCACGACGGAACGCACCACCGTGGCCGCGGAGGCGATGGGCCGGCTGGTCACCGAGGACATCGAGCGGGCGCGCACGGAACTGGCCGCGGCGGCGGGCGCGACGGCCGACGACATCCGGCGGGCGTCGGAGACCTCGGCGCAGCGCGTCGCGACGCTGGGCGACGAGGCGGTCCGCACGGTCGCCGCCCTGTCGGACGCGGCCACGCAGCGCATGGCGGACATCGGGGGCCAGGTCGAGAAGGCACTCGAAGTGACCGCGCAGCAGGGCCGGCAGCTGGTCGGCAACGCCTCGGCCCAGGCGGGCGCCTCGCTCACCCGGCTGCTGGACGAGGTACGGGTCGCCGCGGCCGCGCTCGACCGCTCCAGCAGCCGGCTCGGCGCGGCCGGTGGCGGGCTGTCGGAGTGGCTGGAGTACACGCTCGGCGAGGGCGCCGACCGCATCGCCCGCACCTATGAACTCGCCATCGCCACCGCGGCGGTGGAACTCAGCAGACGGTTCCACGAGGCGGGCGGCGGTGTGGAGAGCGCCCTGGCCGCCCTGACCGAGGCCGTCGGCCGGCTCGACGGCACGGTCGGCGCCCTCCGTGAGCCGCCCGTCGCGGCGCCCGCGCCCGGCCACCCCGCGGACCGGCAGTGGCAACCTCCCGCCGACGCCGTGCCCCATGTCCCCCACGTCCCCGCCGTGCCCGCGGACCGGCAGCCGCCGGACGACACCCTGGTCCCCGACGGCGGTCAACCGCCGCTGCGGGGCGGCACGGTGCTCCTGCGCCGCTCCCCCGGCCACGCGGCGCGGGACGACGGAACGGACGGCGCGGCATGAGAGGCCCCGGGGTGACGCACCTCGCCGGATGGCTCTTCGCCGACCTGCTGCTCGTCCTCGTACTGATCGTGCTGGGCGGCCAGACCGTCCACACCGTCCAGGACGCGGCACCCGCACCGGCCGCCCGGGCCTACGCCGCGCCCTCGGCCGCACCGTCCGCCACGCCGTCCGCTGCGGCGCCCCCCAACAGGATCGGCATGGACCCGGTCAGCAAGCGCCTGAAACTGCTCGTCAGCCAGGACGTGGCGGACGACCTGCGCGGCTCCGGCAGCGCCCGGGAGGCGGCGCGGCGCCGGATCAACAAGGAGGTGGACCGGGTCCTGGCCGGCGAGAGACGGCGCGGCGCGATGATCTTCGTCTGGGGCTCGGACGGCGGGTGCGCCGGCTGCGCGGCCGACTCCGACCGCAGCTCCCGCTACGCCGACGCGGCGGCCGAGGCGATACTGCGGGGCCACCACCGGCTGCTCCCCCTCGACGCCGCCTTCTACCGCGGCTACATCGACCTGAGCGGCGCCTCCGGTGCCCTGCGCATGGAGGTCTTCTTCTACAACGCCTGAGCGCCGGCCCGGAGCCGGCGCCTCCCCCGCCCACCAGCCACCGCCGGACCCCTCGCGCGGGACACCGGCGCCGAGCACGACCGTTGAGGAGAACGCAGGTGACATGGGACGACCCCGCACAGGCGCTGCGATTCGTCCGGGAGGTCCGCCAGGCCGTCGAGGACTGGCCGGACATCCCCGACGACGCCGTGGACGACTTCACCGACGCCGGACAGCACACGAACGAGTTGGAGGCCGTGGCCACCACCCCGGTGACGATCGGTGTGGTGGGTGAGTTCACGGCCGGCAAGTCCAGTGTGGTCGGCGCGATCCTGGGCAAGCCCGACCTCCTGCCGGTCGCACGCCGTGCCGCCACGGCGCAGGTCACCGCGCTGCGGCTGCGCCCCGGCCCGGACGGCGTCCCCACGGCGCTGGGCCCCGACGCGACCGTGGAACTGCTCGGCCCGGCCGAACTCGCGGCCTGCCTGACGTACATGGCCGAGAAGCTGGCGGACGACCTCAAGCGGTCCAAGCCCGCCGTCGACCGCCGTCCCCTGCAGGAGTTCCTCGCGGCTTTCGCCGGCTCCGGGACTCCCGCGTCCGCGCACCCGTCCGAGCTGCCCGCCTGGCGGGATCCGCGCACCTGGCAGCGGTTCGACGCATGGGCCCGCGGCGCGCTGTGGGCCGGCCCGGAGGACAACGAGCAGATACGCGGCCGGGTCAGGGAACTGCACGCGCTGAGCGAGGCCGTGCTGAGCGCCGAGCCGTCGCTGTTCGGCACCACCCACACCCTGCCGGCCCAGGAGGCGCTGAAACTGGCCGACACGGGACGCCCCGAGACACCCGGAGCCCCCTACCCCGGCCGCTCCCCCGCACGGGAACGGCTGGACGCCGCGGTGCTGACCCGCCTCCTGCGGCCGGACCCCGAGGGCCGGCAGGAGGCCGACCGGCGCAGGCTCGTCCCGCCCCTCATCCGCAGGATCAACCTCGACGTCGCCGTCCGCCCCGGCACCTGGGCGCCCGTCGAGTCCGGCGACGGCGGGGCGGTGCTGCTGGACTTCCCCGGCCTGGGTGCGGCCGGCCGGCGGGACGACTACCTGTGCCAGTCGCAGCTGAAGAACGTCGAGACCATCCTGGTGGTGGCACGCGGCGACCTCATGGGCTCCGACCTGGCCGCGAGCTTCTACGGGATGATGGAGACCCAGCGGCCCGACCGGGCGGCGCTGCGCGACTCCATCCTCGTCGCCTTCAACAAGTGGGACTGCGCGGACGTCCCGCAGCTGCCCGACGGCGTCGCCGCGACGGGTGAGACCGTCACCGAGCACTCCGACGACCTGTACTCCCTGCGCACCGACGCGGCCAAGCTGCTGTTCCAGCGGCGCGACCGGATGCAGCCGTTCTCCGTGTTCACCGCGCTGACCACCGAGGGCACCGGACTCGACTGCACCCTGCGGGACCTGGCCTCGCCCAGCGAGGAGGAGATCGCCGCCCTCGGCAGGAAGCGCCTGGCGTGGGGGCGGCTCGCCGGACGCATCGCCGCCGCCGATCCCGGCCACCACTGGGTGGACCAGCTGGGCGAGTACGCCCGTGACGGCGGTCTGCTGGCGCTGCGCGGGCTGCTCGCGCGCCACATCGAGGAGCACGGGGCCCGGCTCAAGCGGCAGACCATCAAGGAGCAGTTCCTGCGCACCCACCGGGCCTGGCGCACCGTGGACGTGCGGGCCGGCGCCCGGGGCGTGGCCGCCGGCAGCCCGGAACACGCCCGGATCATCCAGCGGTTCGAGCAGTTGCGCACCGCGGCGGAGCGGCTGATGACCGGCCTGCACGAGCTGCGCAACCCGGCCAAGGCCCGCCGGGACGGCGGCGCTTCGGTGCTGGCCCGGCTGGAGGAGCGCGCGGTCGCCCAGGTCTTCACCTGGCCGCTGTGGGGCGAGCTGTACGCGACCCTCCAGGACGGCGTGGTCGCCAAGGCCCCCAGGACGGACCCGGAGGACGTCCCGGAATGGGTCTACGCCCTGCCGGAGGAGGAGCGGCACGAGTTCCTGGACAACCTCAGGGGCCGCACCCGGGAGCGCCAGGCGGACACCACGGCCGCCTTCCACGAGCAGTACGAGAAGACCGTGCGCTCGCTGTACGACGACGCGTTCGAGCAGCTGACCCTGTGGGCGGCGGCGTGGGCCGCGGAACAGGACGAGGCGTTCGGCGAGTCGGTCGCGTGGCTCGCCGAGGAGGAGACCGCCGTACGGCTGGAGAGCCTGTTCGCCGAGCTGCCGGACCGGGCCACGACCCCGTCGTTCCGGGTGACCCAGCTGAAGGTGCTGGCCCGTACCTCGGCGCTCGCCTCGGCCGCCGAACGCGGCGCACGGAAGCGGGCCGAGGCGCGGACCGAGGCACCCGTCGGCGGTTTCCCGCAGCTCCAGGACCACGTCCTGCCGTGGAGCCACGAGTACCGGGACGATCCCTCCCCCGAGCGGCGGAACGCGGAGAGCAGCCAGTACGCCGTCGCCCTGTTCCGCGACCGGCTGGTCGCGTCGGTGTACGAGCAGACGGCCGCGGCGTTCGCGGACATGCTCGCGGCGGCGCTGGCCCAGATGATCGGCATGGTCCAGGAGAACGCGAAGGCCGTGCCCGACTCGCTCCAGGTGGCACAGATGATCAGCGCGGCCGCCCGGGGCGGCGGCGCGAAGGACGAGGAGCAGGAACACGGCGCCCGGCAGTCGCTCCGTGCCGTCCTGCGCCGCTGGGAGGCCGAGAAGTGAGCATCCTGCAGATCACGTTCGAACCGGTGCCCGGGCTCAACGGCATCGACCAGGCGTTCACCAGCGTCGAGCAGGAGGGCCGCTACCCCCTGCCCGCGGTGGCGCTGGACTCGGTCAACGCCATGCTGGGCTACCCGCAGGACCTGACGGTGGTGCAGACGGGCGGCGGGCCCGTGCCGTTGCGCCAGTGGCTGGAGAACAACTGGGTCTGCGGGGTCCTCACGGGCAAGCACCCGGTCTACGGCCGCCAGGTGGTGATCCCGGCCTTCAGCATCCCCGCGGAGGTGGTGCGGCCGGCCGGCACTCCCCCGGGCGACGTACGGGTCACCGTCAGCTGGAAGCTGGCGTTCCGTGACGAGAAGAGCGCTCCCGGCGAGGACTTCGCCTCCGTGGAGCTCACCTTCAGCACCGAGGACGGGCCGCCCGCCGCGGCACCCCTGCTGGACGGCATTCCGCGGCACGTGGGGGACCGTCCGGTCTTCGTCCACTTCGCCTCGGTGGATTTCGGCAACACCAGCTCGACCGCGACCCTCTACAACGGCGAGGAGAACACGACCTGGCGGATCGACCCCGACCAGGGCCGCGCCCTCGCGGTCGAACTCGCCGCCACGCTGCGCCGGGACGCCCGCCCGGCCGCCGTGACCACAGCCGGGCACAGGACACCGCCCGACTGGCCGAAGTCGGCGGACGAGATCGCGGCGGTGGTCCTGTCCGACCGGCCGCAGGACGAACGCACCTGCGCCCATCTGGTCGAACTGCTCACCGTCGGCGGCGAGGGCCCCGACCGCCGGCTGATCGAGCGCACGGCGCAGGAACTGGAGCGGCTGGCCCGCACGGCGGACCACGGCGACTGGCTGGTGCCGCGCCTGTTCCGGGCCTACAACCGGGCCTTCCGCGTGCCGCCCCTGAAGCGGCTCGGCCTGGAGCGGATCAACTTCGGGGAGACCACGGACACCTACGAGGTGCCCAGCGCGCTGAACGTCAGGAACGGCGCCCTGCACCTGTCCGACCAGCACTCCGGGTCGCTGCGCGGACTCAAGCGGATGCTGCGGCGCCCGGTGCAGGTCCCGGTGCCGCGGCTCGGCGACGGAGTGGCCCACCACTCCGACGACCTGATCGCCCTGGCCTTCGTCCGGCTGA
This sequence comes from Streptomyces sp. NPDC088733, assembly GCF_044751185.1. Lineage (NCBI taxonomy): Bacteria > Bacillati > Actinomycetota > Actinomycetes > Kitasatosporales > Streptomycetaceae > Streptomyces > Streptomyces sp. NPDC088733. Next base: position 26,804 of record NZ_JBIVLH010000006.1, on the reverse strand, counting down.
TCGAGGCCGCCGAGACCAGGACCCGGCACCCGCAGACCCAGGAGGCCCGGCACCTCACCGAGATCGTCGTCACCTATCCCACGACGACGGCGCCGGACGTGCAGCGGCGGCTGGAGAACCTGCTGCAGTCGAAGGCCGGCCTGAGCCAGGTCTACGTCGGCTACGACGAAGGGGTGGCCGCCGGACTGTTCTTCGTGCTGAGGGACTTCTCCGGCAACACCGGTTCCGGCGTGGAGGCCCTGCGCGCCGCTGCCCGTCCGGTGCCCGGGGCGGCGTGGCCGACCTGGCAGCAGACCATGCTGGTCGTCGACATCGGCGGCGGCACCACCGACATCGCCCTGCTCGGCCTCACCCTCACCGACTACAGCGGTGAGCTGACCGAGGAGGAGGCCAGGACGCGCGGGCGCCGCTACGAGCTGCGCCCGGAGGTGCTGGGCTCCACCGGCCACCCCGACCTCGGCGGCGACTACCTCACGCTGAGGGTGTACTACCTGCTCAAGGCCACGCTCATCGACCGCCTGGTGCGGCAGGCGTACGAGGCCCAGGAGGCGGGCGGCGCCCAGGGGTCGGAGACCTACCGGCAGCTGCTGGACCTGATCCCCGAGTCGCTGCTGACCGGCTCCGCGGGCGCGCCGAGCCTGGCCACGGCCGTGCTCTCCCACCTCTCCGGCTCCGAACTGCCCAAGAAACTCGCCCCGGAGACCGTCAGGTCCGCGCTGGCCAATGTGCTGCCGACCGGGTGGGAGCGGGGCGACACCCGGGAGAACCCGGTCTTCCACGCGCTGTGGTCGGCGGCTGAGGACGCCAAGATCCACCTGGGCAAGGAGGGCGCCGACTCGTGGCGCGCGCTGCGCCCCGACGTCATCAAGTGGCTCTCCGGGCTGACCGGCGACGGCTCGGGCCCCGATGTCCTGGACCTGGTCGAGCAGATCGAGGACCCGGAGGTGCTGACCCTGGGCAAGGCGCAGTTCGACCGGCTCGCCGGCCCCGTCTTCCGGGAGGCCGCCACCATCGCGGTGGAGCTCGTCCAGAGCCGTTTCGCGCTCGACGACTCCCTCACGCTGGACCGCATCATCCTCTCCGGGCGCAGCACCTCCATGCCGGTCGCCCGGGAGTCCGTCGCCGACGAGATCGCGCCGCGCAGTCTCCCCAACGACAAGCCGCTGTTCCGCAATCCGGCCGCCATCGAGGTGGAGGCGCCCTTCGCCAAGCAGGCCACCTCGATCGGCGCGGCCTGGGCGCACGCCCGCAGCCGTGCCGCCAGGCACCAGTGGGCCGAGGGCACCGGCGGCGCGCCGCGGACGAGTTCGGTGGACATCGTGGTGGGCGACATCTGCCCCACCCTGCCGTGCGACTTCAGCCTCGTGGACGCCAACAACGACCTGGAGAAGGTCTTCACCGTCGGCACCCCGTACCAGTCGCTCGCGGGCGAACGGCTCGCCGTGCGCTCGGACTGGCGCGCCCCGAGCCGGGTGCTCGACCTGCACCGGCCGCTCAACGGGCGGGTCAGCATGAGCTGGGGCTCCTTCTCGGTGCTGCGCACCGCGCTGGCCGAGGACGTCCAGCTGGACGAGGACCTGTGGTGGGGCCGGCTGTCGGAGGGCGTCAAGCCCGGCATCCGCATGCAACTGGAGATCGACGAACGCCTCGAACCCGGCATCCACTTCTGCCACGGCCGCCGGGCGCACCTCGTGGTCGGCCCGGCGGACGGCCGGGGCACCGGTCTCGTCGGCACGCGGCACGCGGCCTTCGGCGTCGACGGCCATCTCACCGCGCTGCTCGGCACCGTCCGGCTGCACGGGGTCAACCGGCAGGGCGAGCGGACCGAGTCCGTCGAGCTCGTCCGGCCCTGGCAGGACGACGGCGCGCCACTCGCGGAGCGGCTGCCCGAGACCTTCCACACCGACCACGACCCGGCCGCCTCCGCCGAGGCACTGCCGGGGCTGCTGGTCCCGTTCGCGCCCCTCGCCGGTTCCGGCGAGTACGTGATCGAGGTGGTGGACGGGGACGGGCGGGCGCACACGCTCGGCAACGTGCCCGTCCCGGCGGGCCGCCGGTCCGGCACGGAGCACTTCCTCAGCCTCGACAGCCGCGGGAGGCTGCGGGTCCACGGCGGCCGGCCCCCGTACCTGACGTTCAAGACCATCCGCGCGATGCAGGAGCACCCCGGGGCGGTCTACACCGCGCCGATGCGCCAGGACCTGGAAAGCCTCTACCCCGACTGGAACCCCTTCAGTGGCGAGCACTGAACCGCTGTCGCGAGCGGACGCCGGACGGGCGGCCGAGCCAAGGAAGGCGGTCCGCATGCCGGACGACACCGCAGAAGCCGTACGCCGGGCGGCCGAGGGCCTTGCCGGCGCCCTGACCGCGCTGGAGCACGAGGAGGACGAGAAGAACGCGCTGGCGTGGCTGCACAGCGCCACCACGAGCCTGCACGCGCTCTGCGGGGGAACGGACCCGGCGGAGCACGCCCGCCGCATCGCCCTGATGACGCTCGTCCGGCACCTCGACGAACTGCAGCTGGCGGTCCTGGCGTTCCAGCACCGCAGGGCGACCCGGCCCGAGGAACCACCGCCTTCGCCGCCAGCGGCGAAGGCCCCGGCGGCGGCGACACCCGAGGACCCGGCACCGCGGCGGACACCGGCACGGACCGCCTCGCGCGCCGCGGCGGCCTCCCCGCCGGACGGCCGCGAGGCCGAGCTGCGGAGGCTGACCGAGACCTGGTGGCCCGAGAGCCCGGCGGGGAAGGGGCGTCCCGCCCGGTTCCACCCCGAACTCCCGGGCCTCCAGACCAAGGTGGCGAAGGAACGCCTCCGGAACCCCGGCACGCCGGAGGCGCTGGCACGGGGACTGCGCCTGGACGCGCTCCGCGTCAACCCCCACGACGCCGCCTCGCCGCTGTTGGACCTGGAGAAGCTGCTCGGCGTCCGCTCCCCCGGGGACGCGCTGCTGCCCGGCTGGGACGACGTGCTGGAGGCCGTCGGCATCCCCCGCACCGGGCAGGCGGCGGGCGACGGCCTGCCGTCGCTGTGGCGCGAACTGGTCGGCCTGCTGGCGCCCTCCGTCGACCCGCAGGACGCGTCGCCGCCCCACACGGAGAACCCTGAGGAGACCGGGGCGCTGTGCCGGCTGGTCGCCGGCGCGGCGCAGCTCGTCGCCGTCGTCGACGAGAGCACGCGCTCGGGATGCGGCGGCCTGGCGCTCATCGACCAGCCGGCGGGGGACCAAGGGGTCCGGCAACTCGACCGGGCGCGGGTCGCCAATTGGAAGACCCATCTGCACCGGTGCCTGCGCACGCTGCGCCGGCAGTCGTCCAGCCGCGCCGCGGGCCCCGACCGGGAGGCCCATGTCGCGACCCTGGTCCAGCTCGACGAGATCCTCGCGCAGATCGTGCCGGACCCCGTCCCGCCCCGCGACAGCTGGTGGGAGAAGCGGCGGCGCGAGGCCGTCGAGCAGGTGGCGACCCTGCTGAAGGGCGAGGGCGCCGAGCAGCGCGGCGGCTTCGCCAACTACCAGACCAAGGAGAACCTGGACAGCCTCGTCCAGGACTCGATCACGGTGTACGGGCGGGGCGACACCGCGGAGGTCCTGTGGTGGGTCCGGCTGCCGTATGTGATCACCCGTCAGGGCGAAGCCGTGCTGCGGCCGGGACGGGTGATCTGGACCCCGCGCGGGCACGGCTGACATGCCCGCACCGGCGCCCCGGCACCTGCCGGAACCCCCGCCGCCGTCCTGGGCCGCCGATGTGGCCCGGGTCCTCGGCGCCACCCCGACCGGGGAGCGGGCCGGCCTCAGACCGGCGCTCGCCGGGGACGTCGGGCGCGACCCGGCCTCCGCGGACGCGGTGGGCCACCGGATCGCCCTGGTGCGCGCGGCACCACTGCCCGCCGGGTTCCGCGCGGTGCTCGACGGCGCTCTCGACGCGGCGACCGCGGGCGGCCCGGCAGGACCCGGACCGCTCGTGCGCCACGAACTGCTGGACGCCGCGGTCGGACCCGCGGCCCCGGACGGGGAGGACCGCGCGGCCGAGCGCGTCGTGCGGCAGGCGCACGCCGTGCTGGTGGCGGTGGAGTACGGGGAACTGGAGCCGGCCGCGCGCGGTGCGGCGTCCGGCACGCGGCTCGGGGCCCGGCTCCGGGCCCTGCGCCACATCCTCCCCACGGCGGTGGCCGCCGTGGGCGCGGACCGTACGGCGGTGCTGGTCCTGGGCGCGGACGCGCTCGGGGTGGGCGCGCGGCCGCGCCTGCGCGAGTGGTCGGCCGCGGCGGCCCGCCGCGTGCTCGGCGAGGCGGCGGCGTCCCTCACCGTGGTGCCCGTGCTGCCCGGGCACGCCGCGGCCGCCGGGACCGGGCGGGAGCGGACCGCCGCGGGCCTGACCGACCTCGCCGACCGGGTCCTCGGCCCGTGGACAGCGTCGGCCGGCGGGACCGTGGCCAGGCTGTCCACGCTCCGCTACGCCGCCGCCCTGCGCTCCGCGCGGCAGGGGTTCGCCCGCGCGGCGGGCCCGGGCCGGGCCGCCTCCCCGCCGGACCCCGTGCGCCTGCTCGACCCTTCCTACGCGGCGGAGTTGCGCGCCCGCTTCCTCGCCGCGTCCTGCGCCCCGCTCACCGCCCTCGCGCTCCGCGCACTCCAGGAGGAACCACGGTGGAAACCCTCGTCTACGTCGTCCTGAGCCTCTCCCTGGCCGGCAACGCGCTGCTGCTGTGGACGGTGCGACGCCGCCGTCCCCGCGTGGGCCCCGCGGAGGTGGCCGAGCGGATCGTCCGCGTCGAGGTCCCCGGCCCCGAACGCGTCGTCCAGGTCCCGGGCCCGGAACGCATGGTCAAGGTCGAGATACCGGGCCCCGAGCGGATCGTCCGCGTCGAGGTCCCCGGCCCCGAACGGGTCGTACGGATCGGCCCCGCCCCGGAGTTCGGCCCGGGCCCCTTCCCGCCCGCCGTGCCCGGCGGCCTCGCGCTGGGCCGGGACGCCGTCCACGACACCGTCGTCGACGGCGCCGACCTCGGGTCGCTCCACGTACGGGGCGGCTCGCTGCGGGGCGGGCGCCACCGCGCCGACCAGAGGTTCCGGCGCGACGCCTTCCTGACCCGCACCCTCCCTGAGTTCCCCCGTCCCACGCTGCTGTCGGCGGTCGCCGCGGGCAACCCGCTGGGCCTGTGGTCACGGACCGCGGCCGAGCTGCTGTGCGAGTCGCTCGGCACCCAACTCGACGCCTTCGCCAAGCCGCTGGACACCGCCCTGTCGGACGACGCGTCGCCGGAGACGGTGACCGACCTGCTGCGCACGGCCCTCCGCGGCACGGCGAACAGCCTCGAACGGCTCGGCCACCGCCACCAGGCCGACACCGGGGACGTGTCGGCGGACGTCCTGGCGGTGCTCTCCCCGCTCGGCGAGACCCCCGTCCGCCGCCACCTCGTCCTCGGCACCGGCACCGGCGTGGCGTTCCTGCTGCGCGACGGCGCCTGGCACCCGGTGCTGGAGCTCTCCGAGGCCACCGCGTGGGCACCCGGCCGCGCCCTGCCCGCGGGGTGCGAACTGCGCCACCAGTCCGTGCACACCCGCCCGGGCGACGTGCTGGTCCTGTGCACCGGCGCCACCGCGGAGCTGATCCGCCGCCCCGACGTCGCCAAACACCTCGCCGACGCCTGGACCGCCGGCTCCCCCGACCTCCTGGGGTTCCTCCAGCAGTCCGCCTTCCGCACGGCCGGCGCCGACACCGACCGCACACTGGTGTGCCTGTGGGAGGCCGCCTGACGGTGGATGGCCCCCCGACGGCCACCGGCTCTCGACCTGCGTCCGAACGGCCGTGAACTCCCCCGCCCGCCACGCCTCACCGGCCGCGACCGCCGGACCGCAGCGGACAGCGAACGGGCGAACGGGTGCAGGCCGCCCAGACCCTGCCGGACGCCGGTGTGCCCGAAGGAAGCCCTTGGCGGGCCTGAACTCCCTCACCCGCACGGCAAAAGCGGCCCCCGCCACGCCTCATCGGCCGTGCGCGCCGGACCGTAGCGGACGGCGAACACGTGCAGGCCGCCCCCGTAGCTTGCCGGTCGCCGGTGCGCCCGCGAGGAAGCCTCGGCAACCCGGCGGCGGCGCGTCGACGGCCGCGCAGACGCAACGTCGGCTCGCCCGCGTCATCCCTCGACAGCGGCCCGCCAACAGCCGGGAACTCCCCCCACCAGACCGAGGAACGCGGCCCACGGCTCCACGGCCGCCGTGACGGCCGGAGCACAGCGGACTTGACAGGTGGAGGTCGTCCGGGCCCCGTGGAGGGCCCGCGCCGACATGCACCGGACGCCGGTGTGCCTGCGGGGAACGTCATGACGGCCCGGGACCGACCCGCCGTCGGCACGGCGACAGCCGTGGACTCCCCCACCCGCAGGGCGAACGGCTCCACGGCCGGACCGGAGCGGACGGCAAACACGTGCAGGCCGCCCGGGCCCTGTCGGCAGCGCCGCCTCAGCGGCCCCGCAGGCGCAGCGTCGGCTCGCCCGCGTGGTCGCCCGACGGCGGACCCACGACGGCCGTGAACTCCTCCGCCCGCACGACGAGATCGGCCCCGGCCGGCTCGAAGGACGGCTCGAACGGCTCCGCCGCCGTGGCGGCCGGACCGTAGCGGACGGCGAACAGGTGGAGGCCGTCCGGGCCCTGCGGGACGGCGGGGGCCTCGATGGCGGTGGTCGCGGTGATGTGGCGCCAGCCCTCGTCCGGGTTGCCGAAGCCGCGGGGGTCGGCGGCGAGGCGGAAGGCGGCCTGCTCCTGGGTGAGGCCGATCGTGGTGGGGCTGTTGAAGTACGCGGTGCCGTCGGCCCCGGGGAAGTCCGGTGTCGTGAGGCGGAGTCCGGCCGCGCCGGCGACGGCCATGCCGCCGATGACGAGCGCGCCGTCGGTGGTGTGCCGCAGGCCCTTCGCCGCGAAGTCCACGCCCGCGGCGTGCCGGAGTTTGGCGAGGCGGTCGCCGTGCGCGGTGGCGTACGGGAGGCCGGCCAGCAGGTAGGGCTCGCCGGGGCGGCGGTCGACGGCGACGACGAGCCACAGGCGCACGCCGTCGGTGACGTACAGGGACCGGGTGTGGACCAGGTCCCCGTCCCTGGTGACCACGGGCTTGGTGACCAGTTTCGCCGTGAGGCCGGGCCCGGCGGCCGCGTCCCGTACGCGGACCCGGCCGAACGGCCGGGTGAGCAGGAAGCCGTCCTCGGCGGGGCCGATGCCGTGCTGGCGGCTCACGGCGGCGGGCAGCAGCACCGTGCGCCCCGCCTCGACGACGGCGGGCGTCAGGCGGTCGTCGAAGGAGACGCTGACGCCCTCGCGGCGCAACTGGTGCCGCACGGCGCCCTCGCGCGGGGCGCGGTGCCAGCCCGGCGGGTCCTGCGTCTGCCAGACCAGCATGAAGGCGAAGTGCCCGTCGAGCGCGCCGTCGGGGCCGGCGGCGTGCCGTGCCCAGCGGGTGTCGCCGAGGTAGCGGCCGAGGTCGGCGCGCACGCGGCGGCTGAAGTACCGCAGCCCCAGGACGGCTTCGAAGCCGCAGTGCTGCTCGCTGTAGCGGGGGCCGCCGACGTCGTAGCCGCCGGAGGAGAGGCGGGCGTCGATGTAGCGGGCGATCTCGTCGCCGTCCGTGGCGAAGACCTCCTCGCCACTGACGCGGTGGGCCTGCGCGAGGAAGGACAGCGAGATCGGGCCGTAGTTGTTGTCGTACGCGCCGCCGTGCTCCGCGGGCAGCAGCGCGCCCCGGTCGGGGAGGCGGCGGGCGCGCACCTCGCGTTCGTACAGCTGCATGGCGGTGGCGCGTACGGCCGCACCGGCCGCCGCGGGCAGGTGGCGGGCGAGCATAAGGCCGCCGACGACGCAGCCGATGGCCTGGTTGGTCGCGTCCTGGGGATTGAAGAAGGTGATCTCGGTGAGCCGGCGCCAGTAGCCGCGGGCCAGTTCGGTGAGGGCGGCGCGGTGGGCGGCGTCGAGCAGCCCGTCGGCGGCGTCCAGGATGTTGACGGCCTGGAGCAGCGCCCACACGGTGCTGGGCCAGTCCCCGAGCGGGTGCTCGCCGTCGCCGAGGGAGTAACGGGCGTACGGCACAGCGGAGTCACGGACCCGCAGGTTGGGGTAGCCCGGGTTGTCGTGCACGTAGACGCGTTCGCGCAGGTGGAACGCGAGGCTTCGCCGGACCGGTTCGGCAAGGTGCTCCAGGGCGCCGCCGGAGCGCCGGAAGGCGAGCGCCAGCAGCGAGGTGACGCCCAGTGAGGTGTCTCCGACGTCGAGCACGCAGCCGGGGCGCTCCAGGTTGCCGTCCTCGGTGATGCGCGCCAGCGCCTCCTCGGCGACGCGCGCGAGCACGGTGTCGTAGGCATCCGGCGCGTCCGGGAGGTCGTGGAGGGCGCCGCGCTGGTAGGTGAGGTACACCGGGTCGGTCTCGGGTGCTGCTGCCACGGTGGTCCCGGCCCTTCGTTCCGTTGGTGACGGCCCCGAGGACAGCGTAGGGCCGGACCGGTCGCGGGAGGGGAGTGTCAGCCGTCCGCGTCCGGCATGGCGTCCAGGGCCCGTCCCAGGCGGTCCAGCCATTGCGCGGCGGTGCCGCCGACCCGGGGGTGGGCGGCGCGGAAGGCGTCCCAGTCGACGGAGTGCGGCGCGACCCGTGCGAGACGCGGTTGCGCGGCGGGGTGGCCGGGCTCCCGGCGCATCACCTGGTGCAGCAGGCGCGGGGAGAGGGCGATGCCGGGCCCTTCGGCGAGGAGGACCGCGTCGTAGAGGTCCTTGCCCTGCGCGCGGCCTTCTGCCGCGGCATCGGCCTGGAGCCACAGCAGCTTCCAGGCGAGGGAGAGTTCGCGGCTCGCGGTGCGCACCACCGCCGGGGGGCCGCCGTCGCCGCGCGGCACGGCGGTCAGCACCGGCGCCTCCGGCATCCGTTCGTCGCGGGCGAAGTCGAGGCGCACCTCGCCCGGGGGCAGTCCGTCGGCGTGCCAGGGGACGACCAGGCGCACGCCGGGAGTGTCGTACTCCGTGTACGTCCAGTTGCCGTCGTGGCCGGCGCCGTTCGCGTCGAGCCGCACGCCGGGGGCGGCTTCGGGGTGCCTCCGCACCAGTTCCAGCAGTTCGCCGGGCGGGCCGTCGGAGGGGTCGGGTTCCGGATCGGTGATCCAGCGCAGCCCTTCGGGCGGGACGCGGGCCCGCAGTCCGCCGGTGCCGAACTCCTCGTCCGCCCATATCTCGGGGCCAGCCGCGCCGTCGGCCGCCTCGGGCCACTGCTGGACGGTCGCCAACTCGTCGACGTACGGGTGGGGGTGGAGCGGATCGACCGGCACGGCCAGGGAGGGCGGCACGATCCAGTCGAGGTCGGCCGGCTCGCGGGCGGCGGCGCCGACCCAGGCGGGCATGACCATGCTGCCGCGCAGCACGAGCAGGTCGCCGAGCGGGGACCGGGCGACCAGGCCGAGCAGATGGTCGAGCACGGCCCGGTGCGCGGCGGCCGCGGGGTCGCGTTCCTCGCGGGCGTTCACCGGCCGGGCTCCCCGCCGGTGCGGCGTGCCGCCTCCGCCGCGGCTACCACGTGGGCCGGACCGGGCCGTTCGGGGCGACGCGGTGCAGGTCCTCGGCCAGGGCGCGCAGGCGGTCGCGGCCGAGGACGCCGGTCCAGGGGCGGACGGCGTCGGCGGCGGCGGCCTCGGCGGCGCGGGTGCAGTCGTGGCCCCGGCCGGTGAGGACGACGAGCCGCGCACGGGCGTCGTCGGGGTGCGGGCGGCGTTCGGCGTAGCCCTTGGCGACGAGTTCGTCGACGAGCTGACCGGCGGCCTGGCGGGTCACGCCGAGATGCGCGGCGAGTTCGGTGACGGTGGCACCGCCCGCGGCCATGCGGGCGAAGGCGAAGCCGTGGGCGGGGCGCAGGTCGGTGTAGCCGCGGGCGACGACGCCGTCGTGGATGGCGGCGGTAAGCGCGCCCGCCGCCGCGAGCAGGTTGACGCCCAGGGCCGTGGCCAGGGCCTCCTCGTCGTTCATGGGATCACCTTGACACAGTGCGCAAGCAGCTTGAACATATGAGCAAGTCACTTGCGCAAGCTGCTTGCCCATATCGACAGGAGTCCACCATGCCCGTCGTCCGTGCCTCCGACGCCCATGTGCACGATCTGCACGGCGTCCGCTTCGTCTCGTACGCCGCGACCGCCACCGGCAGCCGGGAGATCTGCGCCTGGCGCGGCGAGGTGCCGCCGCGCACCGCCGGACCCGCGCACGTCATCAGCCGGGAGGAGGTCTTCCTGGTGCTCGGCGGCACACCTCGGCTCTCCCTGGACGGGGACCGCCACGACCTCTCCCCCGGCGACGTGGCCATCGCGCCCGCCGGATGCTCCCTGGTCCTGGAGAACCCGGCGGACGAGCCCGCCGTGCTCTGGGTGACCACGAGCACCGGGCTGGAGGCGTCCCTTGCCGACGGCTCGCGCCTCAGCCCGCCGTGGGCACGCTGAGGCGGCCGGGCCTCACTGCAGGTGCGCGGTGTCGTTCCACAGGGTGATCGCGGGGTCGCCGTACTCCCAGCCGAGGACGGAGAGCGACGCGGGCGCCAGGCTCAGCACCATGCCCCGCATCGGGTCCAGACGCAGCCAGCGGGCGGCGAGGGTGCGCAGGAAGTGGCCGTGCGCGAAGACCACGGCGTCGCTGTCCTCGGACTTGGCCCAGGCCACGACCTCGTCGGCGCGGTTGGCGACCTGCCAGGAGGTCTCACCGCCCACGACGCCGTCCCGCCAGATCACCCAGCCCGGCCGCTCCTCGCGGATCTCCGGCGAGGTGCGGCCCTCGTACTCCCCGTAGTCCCACTCGCGCAGCGCGTCCCAGGACTCCGCGCGGTCGCCGAACCCGGCCAGCTCGCAGGTCTCGCGGGCGCGCTGGAGCGGGCTGGTGCGGACCCGGGCGCCCGGGAAGTCGTGCCAGGGGGCGCGGGCGAGGCGCTTGCCGAGCAGCCGCGCCGCCTCCCGCCCCTCCTCGGTCAGCGGGATGTCGGTACGGCCGGTGTGCTGGCCGCTCTTGGACCACTCGGTCTGTCCGTGCCGCACGAGCACGAGGCGCGAGGCCATCAGGAAGCCACCTCCTTGTGGACGGCTTCGATGTTGTTGCCGTCCGGATCGCTGACGAAAGCGCAGTACGCGCGGTACTCGGGCCAGTGACGCGGGGCGTGCCGCGAGGTGCCGCCGGCGGAGACCGCGGCGGCGTGGAAGGCCTCGACGGCCGCCCGGTCGGACGCGGCGAAGGCGATGTGGGCGCCTCGGGTGGGCTGCCCGTCCGCCCGTTCGAGGGAGAGCGACGGGGTGTCGCGGTCCGGGTGCCAGTACTCGACGACCCCGTCCGCCTCGTGGCCGACGGACACGCCGAGGGCCGCCAACGCGGCCGTGTAGAAGGCGCGACTGGCCTCGTGGTCGGCGGCGAAGACGCCGATGTGGTGCAGGAACCGTTCCGCCGAGCCCTCTGAGGTCACGGGGACAGTGTCCCTCCCGACCGGGCGGTCGCACAAAACGGCGCCCGGCCGGCCGGGGGGACCGCGACCGCCGCGGACGGGGCACGTACGCTGCCGCTCGCCGGGCACTGCCCGGCGGGACCGCGACGCCGCCGAGGAACGAGGAGCCGGATGACCCCCGCGACACAGCCCCTGGACGTGCGATGGATCCACGGGTCCCCGTCCGCGAAGCACAACACCGACCCCGACATCCAGGTGTTCGCGTACTCCGAGGACACCGTCGTGCTGCGGCAGAACAAGGCGGTCCACTACGAAGCGCCCTTCCTCTTCCTGCTCTTCGGCGAGGAGCGGGCGGTGCTGATCGACACCGGGGCCACCGAGTCCGCCGCGTTCTTCCCGCTGCGCCGGGTCGTGGACGAGCTGGTCGACGCCTGGCGGGAGCGGCATCCGCGGGACGGGTACGGGCTGCTGGTGCTGCACACGCACGCGCACGGCGACCACGTCGCGGGCGACGGGCAGTTCGCGGACCGCCCGGACACCGTCGTCGTCCCGGCCGGGCGCGAGGGCGCGTGGCCGTTCTTCGGCTTCGACGCGGACCCGGACGCGGTGGCCCGCATCGACCTCGGCGGCCGCGTCCTGGAGTGCCTGGCGACGCCCGGCCACCACGAGGCCTCGGTCACCTACTACGACCCCCGCACCGGCTTCCTGCTCACCGGCGACACGGTCTACCCGGGCCGCCTGTACATCGCCGACTGGGCCGCCTTCGTCCGCACCGTCGACCGGCTCATCGCCTTCGCCGCGGAGCGCCCGGTCAGCCATGTGCTGGGCTGCCACATCGAGATGAGCCGCGACCCAGGTGTGGACTACCCGATCCGCACCACCTACCAGCCGGACGAACCGCCGCTGGAGATGACGGTCGGCCAGCTCCACGAGATCCGGCGGGCGATCGACGAGATCGGCGAGCGCCGGGGCAACCACCCCTACCCCGGCTTCGTGATCTGCCGGCAGGACTGAGCCGTGCACGCCGCGGCCGTGCCCTGACCGTCACGGCGGTGGCGCAGCTCGCCAGGGGCCCCGCCGGAGGCGGCGATTCTTCGCGTGGAGGCTCCACCGCCAGTTGCGGGCGGGCGACCGGGAGCGGGCGCTCAGCCGACCGGCAGTCGATCGACCGTCAGAACCTCGTCCCTGGCCGAGGCCGGGATCGAGGACCCGGTCGTCTTCAAGGAGGACCGCTGCATCTCCAGCCGCCTCCACCCGCTCCCGCGGCCGGGTCCTGCCGGCCCTGGCCCCGCCGTCGCGAAGACACTCGGCTATCGCGACACGACCGCCACCCGGCTGGTCACCTATGCCGGCGGAACCTGAAGCCGATCGCTCCTGGCGACCACGATCGGTGACCGCCGGAGGACGAACACTCAGGCAACCGACGCTCTGAAAGGATCGGTGGGGACGATTCCCGCCTCGTCGAAGAGCTTCTCCAACGCCTCGTGCCCGTGACGCCCGCGGAACTCTATCTCAGCTGTCGTTACGGGCAGGCTCCACAGGATGCGCGCGTGGCCCCCGGGAACGGGACAGTGTTCAAGGTCGGGTCCGTGGAGATAGGGAAGGCTGATCAGCAGGTGATCGCAGGTTGAACCCGGCACCCACGGTTCACCGATCGGCAGGCTGTGCTCCAGGTCGAGCTGATGCCCTCCGCAGTGGTAGTAGGCGATCATCGCCATGACCTCGATGAACCGCTGGTCGCGGACGTGGGCCGTCATGACGAACTCAAGGCCGTGACCGTCCTTCTCCATCACGGCCCAGCACCCGGCGGTCACATAGGCCCAGCTGTCGCTGCGGGGACCGGGCCCCACAACGAGTACCCGCAAATCAGGCAACACCTCTCGCCGTTCCGGCCCGAGGTCGCAATCGACGACATCCACGGAGTGGCCCTCGAAGAACGCCCGGACATGTGCCTCAACGGCCTCCGCGGCCGACACCCTCGTCTCGCTCACCGCGCGATCATCCCACCGCGATTGACCGCCTCGGACGGCTCACTCGGCGTCATGGAGCTGCCGACGTCAGCGACGCACATACGAGACTTCGACATGCGAGCCCACCAGTCCCGAGGCCGGGAACGCGCCGCGTCAGGGGGCCTCGTCCCCGCGCGCCGGCGCGGAACTGCGCACCAGGACGCCGCGTACGGGCACCGTGCCCGCCGCAGTGTCCGCCGCGGGCGCGGCCGCCTCCGCCTGGCGTCCCCAGCGCTTGGCGATCACCGCGCAGACCATGAGCTGCATCTGGTGGAAGAGCATCAGCGGGAGCACCGCGAGGCCGGCCTGCGCGCCGAACAGCACGGTCGCCATGGGCAGTCCGGCGGCGAGGCTCTTCTTCGACCCGGCGAAGACGATGGTGATCCGGTCCGCCCGGCCGAAGCCGAGGCGCCGCGCCCCGTACGAGGTCAGCGCGAGCATCGCGGCCAGCAGCAGGGCCTCCGACAGCAGCAGCCCGAGCAGGCGCAGGGGCGTCACCAGGTGCCAGATGCCGCCGACCACACCCTCGCTGAAGGCGGCGTAGACGACCAGCAGGATGGAGCCGCGGTCGACCAGGCCGAGCACCTTCTTGTGCCGCAGGACGAAGCCGCCGATCCAGCGGCGCAGCACCTGTCCCGCGGCGAAGGGCACGAGCAGCTGGACCACGATCCCGAGGACCGAGTCCATCGAGAAGCCCGCCCCGCTGCCGCCCAGCAGCACCGCCGCGAGCAGCGGGGTGAGCACGAGACCGGCGAGGCTGGAGAAGGAGCCCGCGCAGATGGCGGCGGCGACGTTGCCGCGCGCGAGGGACGTGAAGGCGATCGAGGACTGGATGGTGGAGGGCACCAGGCACAGGAAGAGCAGTCCGGTCCACAGCTGCGGCGTCAGCAGGTACGGCACCAGGACGTGGGCCGCCAGGCCGAGGACGGGGAAGAGGACGAACGTGCAGGCCAGTACGGTCGTGTGGAGCCGCCAGTGGCGCAGCCCGTCCATCGCCTCGCGGGTGGACAGCCGCACCCCGTACAGGAAGAAGAGCAGCGCCACGGCCGCGGTGGAGGCCCCTCCCGCCACATGGGCGCCCGCGCCCCGGGCGGGCAGCAGGGCCGCGAGCAGTACGGTGCCGAGCAGCGCCGCGATGTAGGGGTCCAGGGGGAGCCAGGACGGGTAACGCAGGCGGCGCATGGACTTCCTCATCGGTGCACGGACGTGGCCTCGCCAGTTTGCCCGCCGCGCGGTCGATCGTAAATGGCATTGACCGCACTGACTGTCATCACGTTTCGCGATGGACATCGCTAGTCTGGGGGCATGTTCGACCCGGTGCAGCTGCGGACCTTCGTCACGGTCGCGGGGACGCTGAGCTTCACGCAGGCCGCCCGGCGGCTCGGCCTGCGCCAGTCGACCGTGAGCCAGCACGTGCGGAAGCTGGAGGAGGAGGCGGGACGGCAGTTCTTCGCACGCGACACGCACAGCGTGGAGCTGACCGAGGACGGCGAGGCCATGCTCGGCTTCGCGCGCACGATCCTGGAGGCCAACGAGCGGGCGGCGGGCTGGTTCGCGGGCACCCGGTTGCGCGGGCGGCTGCGGCTGGGCGCGTCGGAGGACTTCGTGCTGACCCGGCTCCCGGAGATCCTGGAGGCGTTCCGGCGCGAGCATCCCGAGGTCGACCTGGAGCTGACGGTCGAGCTGTCGGCCACCTTGCACCGGCGGCTGGCCGCCGGACGGCTGGACCTGATGCTCGGCAAGCGCGCGGCCGGCGACACGCACGGTGAACTGGTGTGGCGGGACCGGCTGGTGTGGGTGGCCGCGGAGCGGTTCCGGCTCGACGCGCGGCGGCCGGTCCCGCTGATCCTCTACCCCGCCCCGGCGATCACCCGGGCCCGGGCGCTGGAGGTCATGGAACGGCACGCCCGGTCGTGGCGGATCGCGTGCACCAGCGGCTCGCTGAGCGGGCTGGTCGCCGCGGCCCGCGCGGGTCTCGGGGTGATGGCACACGCCGAGGGACTCCTCCCGCCCGGTCTGGTGCGGGTGCCGTCCCGCGCGGGGCTGCCGGACCTCGGCGGGGTGGACTTCGTCCTGCTGCACGGATCGCGGCGGCCCGCGGCCAGGGAGGCGGCGGACGCGCTGGCGGCGGCGATCCTCGACGGATCCCTCAGCGGGTCCCTCAGTGGATCCCTTCCGTCGTGATCTGCTTCACCAGGCGCAGGTAGGGCACGGTCTCCACATGCCGGACGCCCTCCAGCGCGCCGACCTGCTCGCTCAGATAGCGGTACATCTCCGCGGTGTCCCGGCAGATGACGATGGCGACGATGTTGGACGAGCCGGTGGTCGCCGCGACGAAAGCGGTCTGCCGGTGGGCGGCCAGCGCCGTGCCGACCGAGTGGAGCTCCGCCGGGGCCGCGGTGATCCAGAACACCGCCCGGGTGCCGTGGCCGATCCACGCCGTGTCCAGCTGCACGTCGGTGTAGAGCACGCCCGAGCCGCGCAACTGCTCCAGCCGGCGCTTGACGGCGGACTCCGACAGCCCGGTGGCCCGGTGCAGTTCGGGGTAGGTGGCGCGCCCGTCCCGCGCCAGGGCGGCGAACAGGGCCTCGTCGGCGGCGTCGAGGACGACGGTGCCGGGTTCCGGCAGGTCCGGCGGGGGCAGCCGCAGGGCATCGGCCTCCTGGGCGGTGAGCGCCTCCCGTTTGGCGAACCACCCCAGCGCGCCGCCGTAGAAGGTGTGCAGGATGCTGTGGGCGCCGATCTCCACGATGCTCGGGGTGCGCGGCAGCCGGCCCAGCAGCAGCGCGTCGTGCTCGTCGTGGCTGCGCGAGCGGGTGACGCACATGACCTCCGTGCCGCCCGCCATCAGCGAGATCCACGCCGTGTCCGCGCGCCGGGCCAGCGCCTTGGCGAGCGACTCGGCCGCCTCCGGCGTGCTGCGCAGCCGCAGCGCCCAGCGGGTCCTGCCGAGCAGTTCCTGCTCGGGCAGGGCCAGCACGCGCATCCCGAAGTCGGCGTGCAGGCGACGGTAGCGGCGCGCCACGGTCTGGTCGGAGACGCCCAGCACGTCCGCGAGGCGGCTGAAGGGGGCCCGTCCGTCGAGTTGCAAGGCGTGCACCAGGCGCAGGTCGAGCTCGTCGAGCATGTGGGAATCCCCCATCTTTTCTCTCCTCATGTCGGAATCCGGCGCATCACGGCTCGTGGCTGGAGGAACCGGGCCGTCCTTGGCGATGGTACGGAAGAGGGTCCCCGTCGAGGGACCGCGGGGGACGTCAAGGAAAAGGGAAAATCCATGCGCAAGTGGGGACCGCTGGTCGCGGTCTGTCTCGGCACCTTCATGCTGCTGATCGACGTGACGATCGTGATCGTCGCGCTCCCGGACATCGCGGACGCGCTGAACGCCTCGCTGTCCGACCTCCAATGGATGATCGACATATACGCGCTGGCGCTGGCCGCCCTGCTGCTCGGCGCCGGTTCGGCGGCGGACGTCATCGGGCGCCGCCGGATGTACGTGGTGGGGACGGCGCTGTTCGCCGCCGCGTCGCTCGCCTGCGGCCTGGCACCCGGGGCGGGCTGGCTCGTGGCCATGCGCGCCGTGCAGGGTGTGGGCGCGACGGCGATGTTCGCCACCACGATCTCGCTGATCGGCGCGGCCTACCAGGGACGCGACCGCTCGGTGGCGCTCGGCGTGTGGGGCGCGGTCAGCGGCGCGGCGGCGGCGCTCGGCCCGGTGCTGGGCGGCCTGCTGACGCAGGGACTGGACTGGCGGTGGATCTTCTTTGTCAACCTGCCGGTGAGCGTCGTCACCATCGCGCTCACGCTGCGCGTGGTGGGCGAGTCGAAGGGCGGCCACGGCGGCGCGCGGATCGACTGGCCGGGCACCGCGTCCTTCACCGCTTTCGCCGGGCTCACCACCTTCGCGGTGATCCGCGCGGACGAGGCCGGTTGGGCCTCGGCGCGCACGGCGACGACGTTCGCCTGCGCGGCGGCGGCCCTGGTGGTCTTCGTGCTCGTGGAACGGCGGTCCGCGCACCCGATGCTGGACCTCGCGCTCTTCCGGGACCGCTCGTTCACCGCCGTCATGGTCGGCGCGTTCGCCCTCGCCGGTACGGCGTTCGGCGTCCTGGCGTACACCTCGCTGTGGCTGCAGACCCTGCTGGGGCTGAGCCCGGTGCGCGGCGGCCTGGTCCTGATCCCGCTGGCGCTGGCGGCGTTCGTGGCCTCGGCGGTGGGCGGCCGGCTCCTGCACGGGGCGCCGTACCGGCTGGTGATCGGCGGCGGCCTGGTGCTGATCGGCGCCGGGGCGCTGGCGCAGGCGGTGCTGGACGCGGGCTCCGGCTGGGCCTCGCTGACCGTGGGCCTGGTGGTGGCCGGCCTCGGCGTGGGCCTGGTCAACCCGGCGATCGCGGGCGCGGCACTGGCCTCCGTACCGCCGCGGCGCGCGGGCATGGCGGGCGGCGCGGTCAACACCTTCCGCCAGCTCGGCTACGCGCTGGCGGTCGCCGTCTTCGGCACGCTGCTCACCGGGCGGATGGAGGACTCGCTGCGCGACTCCGGCGTCCCCGCCCCGCACGCCACCGCGCGGGTGCTCGCGGGCGGCGGCGCACGGGAACTGCTGGCCCGGGTGCCCGAGGCGCAGCGGCCGGCGGCCGACCACGCGCTGCACGCCGCCTTCGCCGCGGGGCTCGACGCGGCCGCCGTGACCGCCGGCATCGCGGGGCTGGTCGCGGGCGCGGTCGTGCTTGTCCTCGTACGGTCGAAGCCGCAGGCGGCAGCACCGGAACGACCCGTTCCGGAGCCGGTGGGCGCTGTAGAGCGAGGGTGATACCCGCGCGGGGATTTGGTGCAGATCCGGACGGCGCCCGATCCGTCCGGACGCTCCCTCCCGGCCCCATGTTCCTTGCGGTAACAGGGAATCCGCTCGTCACCGGCGTGTGAGGGCCTCTCCGCAGACCCTCACACACGGTTTTCGCACCCCTCCCGCCCCGCCGCGCCATCGGGTAGCTTCTGCAACCGCCCGAGCGGCCGAGGAGCGACGTTGCGCGAGTTCACCATTCCCCCACTGGTGACGGCACCCCAGGTCGGCGGTCTGGCGGACTCCGTGTTCGCCGCCGCCGCGGAGGAGCCGGACCGTGTCGTGCTCGGCCGCCGGACCGGTCCCGAGGGCGCCGAGTGGGAGGACGTCACCGCCGCCCGCTTCCGGGACGAGGTCCTCGCCGTGGCCAAGGGCCTGCTGGCGCACGGCATCCGCTTCGGCGACCGGGTCGGCCTGATGTCCCGCACCCGCTACGAGTGGACCGTGCTGGACTACGCGCTGTGGACGATCGGCGCCCAGCCGGTGCCGATCTACCCGACGTCCTCCTCCGAGCAGGTGCGCTGGATGCTGCAGGACTCGGGCGCGGTGGCCTGCGTCGTGGAGCACGAGGACCATGCGATGACCATCGGCGCGGTCGTCGACGAACTCCCCCGGCTGGCCCGGCTGTGGCAGCTGGACTCCGACGCGCTCACCGAACTGGCCCGGGACGGCGCCGACGTCGACGACGACCTGGTCCACCGGCACCGCATGGCCGTCACCCCGGACGGCCCGGCCACCGTCATCTACACCTCGGGCACCACCGGCCGCCCCAAGGGCTGCGTGATCACCCACGCCAACTTCATGGCCGAGGCCGACAACGTCATCGCCAAGTACGAGCCGGTCTTCCACTCCCGGCCCGGCGACGAGGCCTCGACCCTGCTCTTCCTCCCGCTCGCCCACGTCTTCGGCCGCATGGTGGAGGTCGCGGCGGTGCGTGCCCGGGTGCGGCTGGGCCACCAGCCGAACCTGGCCGCCGCCGAACTGCTGCCGGCGATGGCCTCCTTCAAGCCGACCTTCGTGCTCGCGGTCCCGTACGTCTTCGAGAAGGTCTTCCAGGGCGCGCGCCGCAAAGCCGAGGCAAACGGCAAACTGGGGCCGTTCGAGAAGGCCGTCGAGATCGCCGTACGGCACGCGGAGGCCACCGAGGCGCGCGCCTTCGGCACCGGCCCCGGCCCCAGCGCCGGACTGCGGATGCAGCACCAGCTGTACGAGAAGCTCGTCTACGGCAAGGTGCGCGCGGCCCTCGGCGGCAAGGTCCGGCACGCCTTCTCCGGCGGGTCGGCGATGGACCGGCGGCTCGGGCTGTTCTTCGACGGCGCCGGCGTGCGGATCTTCGAGGGGTACGGACTGACCGAGACGACGGCCGCCGCCGTGGCCAACCCCCCGGAGCAGACACGTTTCGGCACGGTCGGGCTGCCCATCCCCGGCACCTCCGTGCACATCGCCGACGACGGCGAGGTGTGGGTGCACGGAGGCCAGGTGTTCACCGAGTACCTCAACAACCCCAAGGCCACCGCGGAGGTCCTGCACGACGGCTGGCTGGCCACCGGCGACCTCGGCGCGCTGGACGAGGACGGCTATCTGACCATCACCGGGCGGAAGAAGGAGATCCTGGTCACCAGCGGCGGCAAGTCCGTCTCCCCGGTGGTGCTGGAGGACCGGGTGCGGTCCCATCCGCTGGTGTCGCAGTGCGTCGTGGTCGGCAACGACCGTCCGTTCATCGCCGCGCTCCTCACCCTCGACCCCGAGGGCGTCGGGCACTGGCTGACGATGCGGGGCAAGCCGCAGCTGCCGATCGCCCGGCTGATCCACGACGCCGACCTGGAGACCGAGATCCGCCGGGCGGTGGTCGCCGCGAACACCCTCGTCTCGCAGGCGGAGTCGATCCGTACCTTCCGCATCCTGGCCGGCCAGTTCTCCGAGGAGGAGGGGCTGCTCACGCCGTCGCTGAAGCTGAAGCGGAAGGCGATAGAGAAGACGTACACGCGGGAGATCGAGGCCCTGTACCGGCACTGACCGGGGACGTCGCGGGAATGCCTGCCGGGATGCGATCGTTGGCACCCACGTTACGTGTATACCGAACGAGAACCTAAGGATCAGCCGCCTGTGAGCACGGTCCCCGACATCACCCTCAACAACGGCATCACGATGCCCCAGCTCGGCTTCGGCGTCTGGCAGGTGCCGGACGACGAGGCGGCCGTCGCGGTCGCCACGGCCCTGGAGGCCGGCTACCGCAGCATCGACACCGCCGCGCTGTACCGCAACGAGCAGGGCACCGGCCGCGCCATCGCCGCCTCCGGCATCGCCCGTGAGGACCTGTTCGTCACCACCAAGCTGTGGAAGACCGATCTGGGCCACGACAACGCGCTGCGCGCCTTCGACGCCTCCCTGGACAAGCTCGGCCTCGACTACGTCGACCTCTACCTGATCCACTGGCCGAGCCCCGCGCGCGGCCTGTACCTGGAGACCTGGCGCGCCCTGGAGAAGATCCACGCCGACGGCCGGGCCCGGGCGATCGGCGTCTCGAACTTCCCCGTCGCGCAGCTGCAGCACGTCCTCGACGAGGGCACCGTCGCGCCCGCCGTCAACCAGATCGAGCTGCACCCGAATCTGCCGCAGGCCGAGCTGCGCGCCTTCGGCGCGGCGCACGGCATCGCCACGGAGGCCTGGTCGCCGCTCGGCCAGGGCCGCGGCCTGCTCGACGAGCCCGCGCTCGCCGCGCTGGCCGCCAAGCACGGCAAGAGCCCGGCCCAGATCGTGCTGCGCTGGCACCTCCAGCTCGGCAACGTGGTCATCCCCAAGTCCGTGACCCCCGCGCGGATCAAGGAGAACATCGACGTCTTCGGCTTCGAGCTGGACGCCGAGGACCTGGCGGCCATCGACGCCCTCGACAACGACGGCCGCCTGGGCCCCGACCCGATGGTCTTCAACTGACATAGGCCTCGCCCCGCACGGCACAAGGGCGGCGGACCGGTGACCGGTCCGCCGCCTCTGCCGTTCCCGGCAGTCGCCCAAGCGCCCTGGCTTCGGTAACCCCCCGCGCCGTGAAGGGGGTTGAGGCACCGGCCTGGCCTGCGGTCATGCTGGACCACGAGAGGGAGGCCGCCCGGTACGACGCCACCCGGGGCGGGACACCGCGGGCCCGGGCCGCCGCCGAGGCGGTGCTGGGGCTGGTGCCACGGCAGGCGCGCACGCTGCTCGACGCGGGGTGCGGGACGGGCCTGGTGACGCAGCGGTACGCACGTCCCGGGCTGCGGGTGCCGGGGGTGGACGGCGCGACCGCCATGGCACGGATGGCCAGGGCCCGAGCAGGGCCGGGCATCATGGTCGCCGACGTCCGCCGGCTGCCGTTCGCGACGGGGTCGCTGGACGCCGTGTCCACGCTTTGGGTGCTGCATCTGCTGCCGTTCGCGACGGACGTGGTCGCGGAATGCGCGCGGGTCCTGCGGCCCGGCGGGGTGCTGGTCACCACCGTCGACAAGGACGCCGGGCACGACGTGGGCAGCGACATCGACGCGCTGCTCGGACCCTTCCGGCGGCGCGAGCCGTACGACGCCGAGGGGCCGGTCCTGCGGCACGCCGCGGCGCACGGCCTGCGTCCCGCCGGGGAGGCCCGCTTCACCGGCCACGGACAGGGCCGGACCCCGCGCGAGCTCGCCGCACGGATCGCCGCGGGCCACTTCGCCACCGCGCTCGTGCTGGGCGCGGGGGACGCCGCCTCACCGGCCGGGCGGCCGGCGGCCCTGCCGGACCAGGACAGGCCTCGGCCCGATCCGGTCTTCCGGCCGGTCGCCCTCGCCAAGGGCCCGGATTCCCTTACAGAGGCGGCTCGTTGAGGAGTTCCTTCAGCCACAGCGTCATCCGCTCGACCGGCACCGTTCCGGTGGCGGTGCCGGAGCCCGTGGCGGGGAAGACCCGGCCCCAGGTGTGGGCGCGGCCGACCGCGCCGACCCGGCAGGCCAGGCTCGCCAGCCGGCGCAGCGCGGGCAGGTCGTGGCCCTCGCCGCCCCAGGATTCCAGGTAGCGGTCGCGCAGCCGGGCCACCACCTCCGGGCCGTCCGCGCCGTGCCGCCGGTGCGCCATCCGGGCGGTCACGAGCAGGCTGGTGAAGGGGTGGGCGAGGGCCGCGTCGCCCCAGTCGAAGAAGACATAGGCGTCGCCGCGGTGGAAGACCTGGTCGTCGTGGAGATCGGCGTGGTCGAGTGCCGCGCCGATGCCGGACCCGTCGAGTTCCGCGCACCAGTCCGCGAACCGCGGGCGGACGGCACGGACGTCGGCGGGCGCGTCGGTGCGGTGGATCAGCTCGTCCAGCCGCTCCGGCAGCCGCGCGGGCCGCAGGTCGGGCACTCCCAGTGCGGCCATCTCCTCCGCGCGGTGCGCGGTGGCCCGCTGCAGGGCGGCGTACGCGCGCAGCGGGGCCTCCCAGTAGTAGGGGCTGCCCCCCGGCCGGTCCGCGGTGCCGGCCAGCAGCGGCCCGCCGTCCGGCAGCAGCGCCCAGGCGCGCCCGGTGTCCACCGCCAGCGGCGCCAGCACCCGGCCCGGCACCCACCCGTGCAGGGCCCTGGTCAGCGCGGGCTCGAAGGCGGAACCCGGGGGGTTCGCCTTGAACCACACCGTCTCCCCCGAGGCGGTGGGGATGCGCACGACCACCGACCAGGGACGCAGCCGGGCCAGCCACTCCTCCCGCGCCCGCGGTCGCAGACCGCGGGCGGTGATGGCCTGCTCCGCCCAGGCGAGGGCGTCGTGCCGCCACGCCCGGTCCGCCCAGGGCGTCGGCCCCTCGTGCTCGCCGATGTCGATCCGCGGTTCCCGCTCCATCAACGCATCACAGCACGACCGCCCGCGCCGCGCACCTGCGTTACGGTCGGCGCATGACGACGACCACCGCCGGCCCCGGCCCGTCCGTCGCGGGGGTGGGCGCCCTGCTGCGCGGCTGGCGCGAACGGCGCCGGATCAGCCAACTGGAACTCGCGCTGCGGGCCGACAGTTCGGCCCGGCACATCAGCTTCATCGAGACCGGCCGCTCGCGTCCCAGCCAGGCCATGGTGCTGCGGCTGGCGGAGCACCTGGACGTACCGGTGCGGGAGCGCAACGCCCTGCTGGTGGCGGCTGGTTACGCTCCCTCCTTCCCCGAGACGCCGCTGCGCGACCCCGCCATGAGCCCGCTGCGGGACGGCCTCGACCGGCTGCTGGCCGCGTACGACCCGTACCCGGCGCTGGTCCTGGACGGCATGTACGACGTCGTGGCCGCCAACCGCGGGGTCGGCCTGCTCCTCGACGGTGTCGCCGGGCACCTGCTGCGGCCTCCGATGAACGCCCTGCGGATCACCCTGCACCCGCAGGGTCTCGCCCCGCGCATCCTCAACTTCCGCGAGTGGCGCGGCCATCTGCTGGAGCGCGTCGAGCGCCAGATCACGATGAGCGGCTACGCGCCGCTGCGCCGGCTGCACGAGGAGCTGGCGGCCTATCCGGTGGACGGCGCGCACCCGGACCCGCCCGCGCCGGACGGCCCGCACGTCCCCTTGGCGCTGCCGCTGCGGGTCGCCCACGGGGGCCGGGAGCTGTCGTTCCTCTCGACGGCCGCCACCTTCAACACCCCCATGGACATCACGGTCTCCGAGCTGGCGATCGAGACGTTCCTGCCCGCCGACCCGGAGACCGCCGCCGCCCTCAGGGCGGGAACGCCGCCCGTCAGCCCTGCGGAATCCGGTCCAGGAAGCCGCTGACCGAGCGGATCCGGCCGTCCTCGGCCAGTGTGATCACGTCCGACCCGGCCACCGGTGCGGTTCCCGCGGGCGCGCCCTGCGGCCCCAGCTCCCAGGAGAACCGGGCGATGTCGTGGTGGCCGTCCACGCTGCCGGTGAGGGTGAACACCAGGCCGGGGAACTGCTCCGCCACGCCGCCGATGAGCGCGTCGATGGCCTCGTGGCCGGTGGCGTCGGCCAGCGGGTCGGTGTAGCGGCCGTCCTCCGTCCACGCGGCGGCCACGGCCTTGGCCCGTGCTTCCGCGTTCCCGGGGCCTCCGGCGTTCCATGCCTCGAAGTACCGGGCCACCGCGGTCTCGTACCGGTTCTGCTCCATGCCTTTTCCTCCCGCTCGTTGTGGTGGGCCCGGCGGACGGGGTGGAGTGCGCGGCCCGTCCGCCGGTACGTCCACCCTGCCGGGACGGCGCGGAGGCGTCGATTACCTCGGAGGTAGCGGCAGGTGGTCGCCGAGGACGGGGGCGATGGCCTCGGCGTAGGCGTCGGCCATGTGGCTCTCGTCGCGGTAGACGAAGACGTCGCCCACGACGACCGGGCAGGCGCCCGCGTCCGTGCAGAACCAGCGGGTGGGGTCGAGGACGGTCCCGCCGGTCGTACGGGCGGCCGCGCGGATCGCGGCCCCGCGGAGGGGGTCGCGGACCGCGCCGGGCAGGTGGTTGGTGCAGCGTTCGAGGTGCAGGGGGCGGGTGGCCGCGCAGTCGACCGCGTCGGCCCGGGGCCACGGGGTGTCGAGGAGGGCGACGACGCGGGTGCCGTCCCGTGCGAGCGCGCGGTAGGTGGCCGCGAAGCCGGCGGTCCACTGCCGCAGCGGGTCGTCCGTCCGCCGGTCCGGAGTACCGGCGTCGGAGGAGGAGGCGACGACCAGCGCCGGGTGCAGGGCGTGGATCCGGGCGAGGGCCTTGGCCCGCCACTGGTCGCAGGCGCGGTACGGGCCGCCCCCGTTGACGGTGGTCACCTCGGCCACCTTGCAGGAGGCCTTGGTCAGTGAGACCAGCTTCCAGTGGCGGGCCTTGGCCAGCCGGTCCAGCGCGGGGAACCACTGCGCCGCGTGGGAGTCACCGAAGAGGACCACGGTGCGGTCCGCGGACGTGT
Organism: Streptomyces sp. NPDC088733; assembly: GCF_044751185.1. Lineage (NCBI taxonomy): Bacteria > Bacillati > Actinomycetota > Actinomycetes > Kitasatosporales > Streptomycetaceae > Streptomyces > Streptomyces sp. NPDC088733. Next base: position 1,670 of record NZ_JBIVLH010000006.1, on the reverse strand, counting down.
CGCCGTACACGCACGGCGACACCGCGGTACTGGCGTAGTTGACGTGGCAGCCGTCCTGGTAGACCGCCGACCGTGCGGACGTGATGTCCGCCAGCGCCGGGCGCAGGTTGCCGGGCAGGCTCGTCGCCGCGCCGTCCAGCAGCTCCGCGAGCCGCCCGCCCGGGTCGGGGGCGGCGGTGAGCGCGGGCCTCAGGGCGACCGCGGGCGCGCCGGAGTCGACGGCGGGCGGGAAGGCAGACGCGACCAGGACGGTCGCCACGGCGCCCGTCGTCAGCGCGGCGCCGAGCACGAGCCCGCGAGCGGGGCGCCTGAGCAGCGCGGGGTGGAAGCGCACCCGGTTCTCGACCAGGTGGAGCGTCAGCCACGCGGGCAGGAGGGCGAGGGCGCTCAGACCGACCCCGAGGAGCGGGTCCGCGGGTACCCCCAGCGCCACCGGGACGATCACCAGCAGCGGCCAGTGCCACAGGTACCAGCCGTACGAGAGTCCGCCCAGCCATGTCAGCGGCCGCCGGGCGAGCAGCGCGCGGGCACCCCACTGCGGTGCCGGCGCGCAGCCGCCCGCCAGGACGAGTACGGCACCGAGCACCGGCAGCAGGGCGTGGTGGCCCGGGAAGGGGGTGTCCGCGTCGAACACCACCGCGGACAGCAGGACACCGGCCAGCCCCGCCCACGTCATCGGCGCCGCCCACCGCGCGGGCAGTCTGCGCAGCCGGACCGCGGCCAGGGCGGTCAGGGCCCCCGCGCCGAGCTCCCAGGCCCGGGTGTGGAAGCCGAAGTACGCCCAGGAGGGCGAGCTCCGCGTCGTCCACACGCTCAGCCCGAACGACAGCAGGCAGAGCGCGGCGAGCGGCAGGGCCAGCCCGCGCCGGCGCCGGGTGAAGCGCGCGGCGGCGGGCAGGAGCAGCGGCCACAGCAGGTAGAACTGCTCCTCCACCGCGAGCGACCAGAAGTGCTGGAAGGGCGAGGGCGGGGCGCTCTGGGCGAAGTAGTCCGTGCCGTGGACGGCCAGCCGGAAGTTCACCGCGTACAGCGAACTGCCCAGCGCGTCACCGGCGTACTCGGCGAAGCGGATCTTCGACAGGAACAACCACGCGCCGGCGACCGTGGCGAGGACGACGATCGTGGAAGCGGGCAGCAGGCGCAGCGCCCGCCGGGCGTAGAAGGCGCGCAGGGAGACGGTGCCGGTGGCGAGCACTTCCCGCAGGAGGAGCGTGGTGATGAGGAAGCCGGAGATCACGAAGAAGACGTCCACGCCGGCGTAGCCGCCCGCCAGGTGCGGCACTTGCGCGTGCGCCAGGACCACCATCGTGACCGCGACGGCGCGCAGTCCCTGGATGTCCGGACGCCACGCGTGGCCCTTGCCCGCCCGGGCGGGGCGCGGCGCGGGGACGGCGGTGCGGGGCGCGGGCACGAGCGGCCCGCCCGCGCGTGGCACGGGCGGCGTGCGGTCGGCGAGGGATCTCGATATCACTCCCTGTACTGTCCGGATCCGCGCGCGCGTTCTTGTGACCCCGGTCATACGTGCGGAGCCCCCGTGGTGCCGGGTGGCGCCACGGGGCTCCGTCGCGGCGGGCCGTGAGGGAGCCGCCCGCGGGGAAACGAAGATCAGCCCTTGCGGGCAGTGACCTCCTCGGTCAACTGCGGCACCACCTGGAACAGGTCACCCACCA